>JBKEAM010000138.1:0-34362 GCA_047972265.1 Oscillospiraceae bacterium
GTGGAATCTTACGGTCATCCTCCAGCCATTCGTCAATCACGGGAATGAAATCTCCCAGCACCGGATAGCTCTTTGGCTCGGTATCCGGCAGATTGTTCTCGCTCCAGTCAAGCTGGTAGGCATACTTTTGGACGGTCTTGAAGCTGTGACCTGTCTTGCGGGAAATTTCCCGTAAACTCAGGTCTTCATTTTCGTACAGATCTTTGATATTATTTGCTTGAGCCATTCTTAACACCTTTCTGCTACCCCCTTAGTCTCTCACAATTCTAAGGGTAGCGGTTATTTCAGGTGCTGACAATGGCTCTCTTTTTATGCCATCTGGAGTGCTAACTTTTTCGAGACCTTTTGCGATACTTTCATTTTACCGAAAACATACATTGGTTTGAATACCGGAAAGATTCACCATAAACATTTATCTCTTATCAATTTAGCATTCCATCTAAAACGCCTTATAAAATTGGCAACTAAATCCGGCAGTTATTGCTCCCTTTTAATTTTGACTTATACATCAATATATTTACTTTTTCACAAGCAATGCTCATTTTACCCCAATAGATAGTATTTCCTTTAAAAATTGCTATAACTATGCGCAGGCAGCAAATGCTCAAAAAAACCAGTGTTGAATCATAAGATTCAACACTGGTTTCTATCAAATTATAATAAAATCGCTGTTTCTAAACAACAAATTTAATTAATGGTGCAGTTCTCTGCAATAGGTCATCAACGCGCCAAAGTTTATTCCATCCTCAATCATTTTTTTAACTTCTGCTTCATGCTGCGGTGGCACCAAAGCACGTACCCTTGCCCACATCATTTTGGGCGTAAAGCGCTGGTCATATTCAAAGGGGACAATATCTGCCGTAGCTTGCAGCCACTTCAGCATGTCTACCTGCATGCGCGCAACAACACTGGCTATCTTTGTATCACCTATTTTGTTTTGCATTTCTCCGGGGTCCACTTCTAAATCATACAGCTCATCGTTGCCTAAAGAGCGGCTTACATATTTATACCGCCCATCAAACATCATAATTCCTTTTGCGTGGGCTTCATCATCTGTTTGTGCCATCATTTTGGGCCAATATGCCATGCTTTTGGGCGCGCCATTTGGCCCGGCGCTATGGTATTCGTCACAATGCAGCTCTCCCGGCATACGCCCGCCTTCACAATGCACATAGTTGCGCACCAATTCGCTTCTGTTTTGCAACACAGGGGTTAAATTTTTTCCAAAATGCGTGTGCGAAGGCTCTACACCTGCCATCTCCATGGCTGTGGCGTAAAAATCCACCAATTCTACAAGGCTATGGCTAATGCCTGCATCCACCGTCATCTCTTTTGGCGGCTTAATAAGGAAAGGCACTCGTGTAAGGCAATCTTCAAATGTGTTTTGCGCTTTTTCTACTAAGCCGTAGTCCCCTGTGTAGTCGCCGTGGTCACTTAAAAAGAAAATGGCACAGTCATCATAAATTTTTGCCTGCTTAAGCGCAGCTACAAGGCGGGCAAATTGCTCGTCTACCTTCATACACATACCACGGTATACCGCACGCAGCTCATCCCAGTCTTCTTCTGTATATGCCTCCATGCCCGCATATTCTCTAATCAAGTTTTCTATTTTGGGCTTACCTGCACAGCCCTCTGCGCGAATACGCTGCGGCATCTTCTTTTTATCTATGGCCGAATAATATGGTTCTTCTACCTGGTAGGGTGTATGCGGATAAACCAAGCCTAAAAACATACATAAAGGGCGGTCATCTACCCGAGAAAGAATGCGCTCGATGGCAGCATCCACCACTTCATCATCGCCATTATAGTTTTTGCCGTCTGTCGAAAGTTCCAACTGCCCCTCAAAATGCGAGTAATAGTGCTTGTTTCCTTCATCGCCCCGCAGGTTGGGCTGTTTCGGGCCGGGGCCGCGCTTTTTTTGCCCGCCATAATAAATCTCATTTGCATGAGATTCTGTCCAACCAGAAATTTGCCCCGCGGTTAAATCGTTTCGGTCGTTCATCCACACATAATAGCCCGCTTCTTTCAGCTCTTTTAGCAGGGTTGTTTCGCCCGGCTGTAACAAATAGCTCATGGTACGGTGCCCGCGTACATGCGGATATAACCCGGTAAAAAAGCTGCATCTGCTGGGCACACAAACCGGATTTTGACAATACGCCCGCGAAAAAGAAACTGCTTCTGTCTTAGCAAACTGGTCTAAATATGGGGTTACTGCCGATGCATCTCCCAAGTGACCCAATGCATCCGCACGCATTTCATCCGGGTTAAAAATTATGATATGTGGCTTTTTTGCCATACTTATCTCCTTATAAAATACCCTGTACTTGTTTGCAAAGCCAAATGCCCCACTTTTACTGGCAAAATATGGGCTTTGGTTTTAAGTAAATATTATTGCTCGCCTTGCTTAATACTGCTCCTTCAATTCGCGTGGATGGCGCTTGCGCAGTTCTTCGGCACAATCGGCACGTCCGGTTTGCTCCAACCTTTTGCAGTAATCCTGCAAGTAGCCCCTGCAATGAAAAGGGCCACCCTCCGCTATTACCGACCAGAGGGGGTCTTCATGCGCATTTTCAATATTAATAAGCATATTTTCTGCCACCCAACGCTCTAGGTACCAGGCACCATGCCAGCAAACTTCCGGGTATTCTTCTGCCAAATTATGCTGCTCGTGTGGGTCATTTTTTACATTAAACAGTTCTTCCGATTCCAGTAAATGGTACCCATCGTGATAAGTACGAATGTAAATCCAATCCTCAAAACGCACACTGCGCTGGCATACATGCGCACACTGGCTTACCACCAAATACTCTCTGCCGCCATCCTCCCCATTGCGCACACAGTCGGCAAAACTTTGTCCATCATAAAGGGGTGGATTAATTTTGCCCACCACTCTATTGCCTGTAAACTCGGATACTCCCCCTAGCAAATCAACAAGTGTTGGTAAAAGGTCTACATTGTAATGAAACCCCTTGGATTTTACGTTTTTGGGGCATCCCGGCCATTTTATAATAAGTGGAATATGCGTTGTGGCATAATCGGCCTCGCCATGTTCGCAGTAGGCACCCATTTCTCCAAGGTCTTCCCCATGGTCAGAGCTTATGATGATAACGGTATCTTCATAAATCCCCTGCTCTTTCAGCTTATTAAAAACCTGCCCCAATTGCTGGTCCGCATACCAAACCCCCGTATCATACTCATCAATCAAAGCTTTAAAATCACCCAAACTGCAAATTTCCGTAAGCTGTCTTGGGTTCATTTTATCTGGTGTTGCGCTATAGCCGTTTACTTCGCAGGCACTGTGTGCCCCTACTCTAAAGCGACGGTGCTCATCCAGTAATTCTTCTGTCATCCAGCTATCCGGCGAAGGCACGTTTGCAAATGGCTTTCCATATTCTTCGGGGGTACGGTATGGGATATGAGGGTCCCACACATGCAAATGCAAAAACCAATCTTCGGTATTCTGCTTGCGTTCCAGCCAATCTAACGCCTGTGGAATAACATCGTGGGCGGGTTCTAATCCACGTTTGCCAATATTGTAGCATTCGTCAAATCCGCCGTTAAACCACCATGCACCGTGCCTGTCTGCAAAGCTGCTGATGGAGGCTGTTTTCATGCCTGCCCTGCGCATAACGGCCGGCAGGTTATAGCGTCCGTTAAAGTCCGCCATTCCCCTGTCTTTTCCTTCCCAGCGCATTTCGGCATTTACACCTCCATGCCCCACACAGCCTGTATGTATGCCAAACCTCCCTGTCATTAGCGCTGCCCGGCTGGGCAAACAGGGGGCGTCCGAGCAATAATAATCTGTAAAGCAAACCGCTTCTTTGGCAACCGCGTCTAAATTTGGAGATGTGTTTCGCTCATACCCATAACATCCCAAATGATCGGGGCGCAGCGTATCAATATCAACATATAATATTTTCATACAGTCCTCCACATAAGCATTCAAAATTCAAAAAACATCTTTAAGCAGTGTAAATAAACAATTTTCCTTAATCAGTATAGTTGATAAAAATACCCCTATTCTATCAATAAGCCGCACAAAACTATCGCAAATACGCCCACCTCCGCAAACAAAAAAAACAGCAAGACCACCAAATCATGGTCTTGCTGTTTTTATTCGTTTTATCCCTTTTCACTTTCTTTGCTCTTTCTCTCGTCCTGCGGGGTATTTCCTATTTCTTTTTTATAGGTATACGAAAAGTGAGAAAAGCTGCAATACCCTACCTTCGCCGCTATAAAACTAACGGGCAGGTTGGTGGTAAGCAAAAGGGTCTTTGCTGTTTGCATTTTTTGCTGGATAATATATTCCTTAATTGTCAGGCCCATTTCTTTTTTAAAAATACGAGTCATATAATCTGCGCTTAGGTTTACATGGGCAGCTATGTCATCCCTCCATAACTCGTTAGACAAATGATCGTTAATGTATCTAACAATTTCTGCCACCAAAGATTTTTGGTCCATCGGCCCCGTTTTGGCTTCTAAGCCCTGCATCACCAAATGAATAAGGCGCTTCATATTTTCAATCGATTTCATTCCGTTGCGATAAACTTCAAAGTCTTCCGGCGTATGAAACAGATTATGTATCTTTTCTTCATTGCCCTCAAGAGAATGGTATACCATCTGCATAAAATCCTGATAAAAGGCTCGCAGTGTTTCTGCATCCAGGCGCCCTTCCTCCGAAAGTGTATCCAGCAACTCAGTCCCCTCTTTTTCTACTGCGTCAGTGTAGCCATCCCGCAAAAGGCCATGCCAACTGCGTATTTGAGGCACCCGAAAAGAGTGCGGCACCCTTCTTTTTTCTTCCCGTTGAAATACCCCTTCACGCAGCGAAACATTGTCTGCACACATTTCTTTTAGGCTGCGCCAGCACTCGGGCATATCATCTACCAGCAGGGGCCCGTCCAGGTAACAGGCAATATGACAGTGCAAAAATTGCTCACATACACTGCGCAAAAACATCAATTGCCGCACTACACTTTCCAGGGGCATTTCTTCCCCCTCTGTATTTTGCAGCACCATTGCGTAACAATAGTCATCTCCCATCATGTACGATATAACCGAAAGCTCCGAATGGGGCTCAAATATCTCTTTGGCAATATTGCCCAGGGCCACCGCCAGCAAGCTTCCCTCCCAGGTTTCTGCCCCTTCCAGCCAGCGTATGGCTTGCAGCAAAACCAAATACCCCGCTTTGCCGCGCAGGGGCAAAATACCAAGTTTTTCTAAAGTGGTTACATCCCTCTCGTTTCTTTGGGCATTTAAAAAACCACGAAGCACATTGGCAACAATGGCCGGCTGCTGCTGATGAAAGGCCCTGCCTTTTTGCTCCAATTGGTCTTGGTCGTAGTTGCTGTGCATATCCTCTACCGCTTTGGCAACCGCCCGGCTAATTTCGGCATAAGAAGCGGGCTGGGTAATATAGTCAAAACCCCCAAGTTTAAGCGCCTCTTGTGCGTAGCTAAACTTTGCATGTGCCGTTAAAAAAATGCAACGTGTTTTCATTCCTTTTTCACGCATCCATGCCACCAGTTCCAGGCCGTTTTCCATTGGCATTTCAATATCGCAAAGCATCACATCTGCTATCTTTTTTTGCAGGCTGGTGCGCGCATCCAAGGCATTATAGGCCACCTGCACCTCTGTAAAGCCCATAGCGCCCCAGTTTACCCCCTGCTTCAGCCCCTGTGCCACGTCCATCTGGTCATCAACTATCAATAGCTTCACTTCTTATCACCTCCTCTTTTTGCTGTGGTATATATAGGTCTATCTGCGCGCCGCCATCACTCCCGTTAGAAAAGGTAGCGGCAAAATTCTCTCCGTACAATATTGTAAACCGCCGTATTACATTGGCAATCCCTATGTGCTCGCCACTTTCCTGCACTCTGGGCAACTCCAAATTCAGTTTATGCAACTGCTCCTCGGTAAAACCACTGCCATTATCCCGTATGGTAATGTTTGCAAGCATCTCTCCATCCATATCCAGGCAGCGTGCCTCCAACCATATTTGAAGAAAAGCCTTTTCTAAAGTGGCGTGCTTTACGCTATTTTCTACCAAGGTAAGCACCGATACCACAGGTACCTTTAGTTCGGCAAGACGCTTGTCTACATTAACCCAGCAAACAGAGGGCACCACCCGGCCAATGCTATGAAGCTCCACGTAGTTTCTGCACAGTTCCAGTTCTGTTTCAAGGTCAACCGTGTCTGCATGAAAAGACAACACATACCGCAGATGCTTAGATAATGGCAAAATAAGGGATTGTACTTCTACCGTATTACCTGCCCCCGCCAATGCATACAAATTTTTAAGGCAATTTAAAAAAAAGTGCGGCTTAATTTGCATTTTCAGGGCAATCATCTCACTGCGTTCGGCGGCAAGCTGTTTTTCGTAGGTTTCAATCTTTAGTTCGCCTATTTGTCCAATCATAGAGTTAAAGGTATCGCTCACCCTTTTAAATTCCACACTGGAATATTTGTCGCTTACCCGCTCTTGTAAATCTCCAGCTTGTATTCTTTCCATCGAATATACAAGCTTTTTCATTGGGCGAAGAAAACTGCCGTTCAAGTATCTGTACAAAAGGGGCAGCGTAATTATGGCCAAAGCAGATATAACAAGCAACATTGTTTGCAGCAGGGTAAGTTGAGAAATGCCCGCGTAGGGCACAACACAAACAATGCCTATAGATCCAACATAATCCTCTATTACAATTGTCGAATCGTCTTTATACAAATGGCTTACTTCGCTTACAGCGTCATCGTTGGTTAACAGTTGTTCGTTTTTAGCAAATAACAACCGCCCGTCTATAGAGTATTTTTGCTCCATAATTTCTGCCAAGTACTCTATATCCAACAAGCAAACACAGTATACCTCGCGCCAATTTACCGCACGGCATAAAAAGTAGCGCCCGTTTATAACAATAGTTGTCCACTCATTCATTGGTATTTCGCCGTTTTCCAGCCCTTGCGGCAGCGCCTGGCGGATACTTGTTTTTAGTTGCACACGTTCGGCACCGGTTTCTCCCGCAAGCTGGCCGTATGCCCCATGAAAAATACCTGCATTGGCGCTATACACCAATATACCTGTAACCGAATTGTTTCTGCTTATAATGGGCTCAAAGGTTTTTCCTATTTCTTCGGCGGCGTAGTATACCTGTGTCATGTCCTGCTCACTGCCCAAGTTTTTAAACAAAATATAATCGGTAGCAACATCATCCAAATACTCTTCCAGTTGGTTCATTTCTTCGGTTATATTGATGCTGACGGCACGCAAAACAGAGCGCATGTTTTGTTCGGTTTGCACTTTCACCTGATTTCCCAGCTCCATGCTAAACACAATAAGTACGCTGGCAACCAACGCAATAAGTAAAATAAAAACGGTAGGAACCACAAAGCGTAAGGATCTCGAAGATTTCTTTTTCATGCGTGCATCTTCCTCCTTGCTGCCAAAGCCCAAAATCGACGATTTAATTATGCCTACCTAACGTCCCCTTGTCAAACCAAATCATTTTCTATTTATAACCGGGTCTCTCCATTATCAAAAAAGCAGGAAAGTTGAAAATCTTGAACGGTAAAATGATAGAAAAGGCTTTCTCTATGTTGATAGAATAAAATTGCTTTAATTTAAGCAATAATCCGAGCGGAGGGTCTTTTGGTTATGATCGACTTAAAATCCAATCCCTTTTCTCTCGACGACAAGGCCATAGATTGGGTAACCACCACTTTAAAAAGTCTTTCTGTTGAGGAAAAGGCAGGGCAGCTATTTTGCGTTTTGTTTAAAGAGGCCAAACAAGAAGAATTTGATTACATTTACAGTATTTTGCAGCCGGGCGCTTGTATGTACCGGGTTGTTCCCACTCAGCGTGCTGTACAGGCATCTATAAAATTGCAGCAACAATCCCGTATACCCATGCTAATTGCCGCCAACCTGGAAAAAGGCGGAAACGGCATTGTAACCGAGGGCACTTTACTTGGCTCTCCTATGCAGGTTGCGGCCACAAATGATATAGAGATGGCTGCCAAACTGGCAGAGGTGTGCGCCCTAGAGGCCCGTGCGGTGGGTGCCAACTGGGCATTTGCCCCTATTGTAGATATAGATACAAATTTTCGCAATCCCATTACCAACACCCGCACCTTTGGCGCAAACCCTGCCCACGTTCTTCAACTTGGCAAAACCTATATCCAGCGCATTCAAAAATTAGGGCTTGCCGCCTCGGCAAAGCACTTTCCCGGTGATGGACAAGACGAGCGCGACCAACACTTGGTAACCTCTATAAACGATATGGACTGCGATACATGGATGGAAACCTACGGGGCTATTTATAAAGAGTGCATAGAGGCCGGCTCCCTTTCTGTAATGGTGGGGCACATTATGCAGCCCGCTTGGAGCAAACGCATAAACCCCAATTTAAAAGATAAAGAAATTATGCCCTGCAGCCTTAGCCAAGAGCTTATGCAGGGGCTTTTGCGGCAAACACTCGGTTTCAATGGCCTGATATGTACCGATGCCACAACCATGGCAGGCTATACCACCGCCATGAGCCGTAAACAAGCCGTGCCCCAAAGCATTGCGCGCGGGGCAGATATGTTTTTGTTTACCCGCAATCTTGAGGAAGATTTCTCTTTTATGCTAAACGGCATTCGCGAGGGCATTATTACACACGCACGGCTAGATGAAGCCGTTACGCGTATATTGGCTACCAAGGCAGCCCTTGGCTTGCATCAAAATATCCCTGCTATTGATGAAAATACAGCTTTTGATGTTGTTGGCTGCTCCGCACATACTGCCTTGGCCAACGAGTGCGCCGATAAAGCAATTACTCTTGTAAAAGAACAGCCCGGCGTATTGCCCATTACACCCCAGCGGTATAAGCGCATATTGTTTTACACTATAGAGCCGCCCGAGGGCGGCGAAGGAAACTACAAAGTTACACCTGCCTGCGCCAAGGTAAAGCAACTGCTGCAAAACGAAGGCTTTATTGTAGATGACTTTATCCCCCAACCCTACGGTGAGGGATTTACAACAAAATACGAAGATGTTGTTAAAAATTACGACCTGGCCCTGTATGTTGCAAATCTTACTACAAAAAGCAACCAAACTGTGGTACGAATTGAATGGAAACAGCCCATGGGTGCAGATTGCGGGCATTATCTCAATGATATCCCTACCGTTTTTGTCTCGCTGGAAAACCCTTACCACCTGCTGGATTTTCCCCGAGTGCAAACCTATGTAAACTGCTACAGCAACAACGAGCATTGCCTGTACCAATTGGTAGAAAAATTAACCGGAAGAAGCATTTTTAAGGGCACCAGCCCAGTAGACCCTTTTTGTGGAAAATGGGATACCCGGCTGTAAAAGCGCTTTAAACCATCCCCTTGCTTGGAGGAAACTATGCCCATTGGCTTATTAACAGATTGTTTTTCGGTTTTATTGGGGGGGCTGGCTGGTGCCGTCATCCAATCCCGCCTATCCACCCGCATTTGCAAAAATATCACCATCGTTTTGGGCTGTATGGCTATGGCAATCGGAATCTCTTCTATAGCACAGGTAAATGCCATGCCCCCGGTAGCCGTGGCCGTGGTTCTGGGCACCTTTATTGGCGAGGCCATCAACCTAGAAAAGCACCTTTCAACCACATTTGCTGCCATAATTAAAAAAGCCGCCCCAAACAACACCACGCTGGACCTGCACCAGTTTGTTACGGTTTTTATTGTTTTTTGCGCCAGCGGGTTTGGCATTTACGGCGTACTTATGGAGGGCATGGCCGGAACCAGCCACATTCTGCTTTCAAAATCTGTTATGGATTTTTGTACCGCCATTGTTTTTTCTGCAACACTGGGGCCATTGGTAACCGCAATTGCACTGCCCATGCTTATCATTATGGGGTTCTTCTATACAATTGCCGGCTTTTTGGCTCCTCTGGTCAGCCCAGCCATGCTACAAAATTTTGTTGCCTGTGGCGGTGTATTAACCTTGGCCGCCGGGCTGCGGGTTGCCGGAATAAAAAACACACCCATTGCCAACATGGTGCCTGCCTTGGTTTTGATTCTCCCTCTTTCGGCCCTGTGGGAGATGCTGCCTTTATAGCAAACAAAATACCCTGCATTTAGATAAAAAAGAAAGAGAGACCCCATGAAAAAACCAGCGGTAAACCCTTATCTCCCATTAAATAACTACATACCCGATGCCGAACCACGCCTTTTTAACGACAGGTTATATATTTACGGCTCTCACGATAAAGCCGGCGGAGATTTTTTTTGTCTAAAGGATTATGTTGTGTGGTCGGCCCCCAAGGATGACCTTGCCGACTGGCGTTATGATGGCGTTATTTATCGCCGCGGGCAAGACCCATCCGACCCGGAAGGGAAACTGGAACTGTTTGCCCCGGATGTGGTGCAAGGCCCCGATGGACGGTATTACTTATATTATTGCCTTAGAATGAAAACCGAATTTGGGGTAGCTGTAAGCGATACGCCCACCGGCCCATTTACGTTTCACGGGCATGTAAAACGCCCCGATGGAAGCATATTTAACGACCATATGCCCTACGACCCCTCTGTGTTGGTAGATGATGACGGTAGTGTTTACCTGTATTACGGTTTTTCTTCTGCAATGTTGTCAAAAAAATACAATACCGAAATTAGCCCCGGCGCATTGGTGGTAGAATTAGAGCAAGATATGCTTACCACATGCTCACCGCCTACAGTATGTATTCCCTGGGAGGGGCTGGCCACAGGCACCGGCTTTGAGGGGCACGCCTACTGCGAAGCTCCCTCCATCCGTAAAATTGGCAATTTATATTATTTAGTTTATTCCAGCCAGTGGTGGCACGAGCTTTGCTACGCCGTCAGCCAATATCCCACTAAAGGGTATTGCTATGGGGGCGTTATTGTAGACAATGCCGATATTGGTTACAATGGCCGTAACCTGCCCGTGTGTATGCCCGGCAACAACCACGGCGGGCTTGTAACGGTAAATAACCAAAGCTATATTTTTTATCATCGCCACACCCACGGTACCTCCTATTCCAGGCAGGGCTGTGCAGAACCTGTAACCTTTGATGCTAACGGCCATATTGCCCAGGTAGGTATAACCAGCAGCGGTTTAAATGGCGGGCCACTTCCCGCCTTGGGCCAATGGCCCGCCGCCATCGCCTGCTATTTAAGCTGCCCCAAACCCCAGCTTATGCTGGATTTTAGAAATGTAGACCTTTCTGTAATGCCCTATATCACACAAGAGGATGCCCCCGCTCCCATACAGTATATCCACAATTTTTACGAGGGTGTTATTGCCGGTTTTAACCAATTTTACGCTAAAGATGCTGTGCATGCTATTGTAGTAACTGTGCGAGGTACTGCAGATGGAGAGCTTATTGTTTACTTAGACAATGCAGATAATCCACCCGCCGCTGTAACCGCGCTCTCTATATCCGGCGGGCTATGGCAGGATATAACCATCCCCATCTCTTTTAACAATACCCATAGCTTATTTTTTGGTTTTACCGGCCACGGAACATTCGACTTTTTATATTTTTGCTGGCAATAAAATTGAGGGCTACACTGTGAAACATCTTTCTGTTATGATAAAACCCGCTTCTTCCCTATGCAATATGCGATGCAGCTATTGCTTTTATGCCGATGTAAGCAATATGCGGGATGTACCTAGCTATGGGATGATGAGTGAAGAAACCGCCGAAAAAATAATTGCCAATGTTTACAAAAACCTTGCAGACGGAGACAGCATCACCTTTGCTTTTCAGGGGGGTGAGCCTACTTTGGCTGGGCTGGGGTTTTTTCAAAATTTTGTAGAACAAGTAGCCGAGCAAACAGTAAAAGCACGTGTTTTGTGGGCCCTGCAAACCAATGGTACAATGCTGGATGACGAGTGGTGCACCTTTTTAAAAAGCAACCAGTTTCTTGTGGGTTTATCTTTAGACGGCAACTCTGCCATGCACAACCAAAACCGTTTAGATAGTAAGGGCAAAGGCAATTTCTCTCAGGTTTTGGCTGCAAAGCACTTAATGGACAAGTACCGTGTTGAATATAATATTCTTTGCGTGCTTACCAACGAAACTGCCCGCCACCCCCAAAAAGTATGGAAATTTATAATAGAAAATGGTATTCGCTATATCCAATTTATTCCCTGTTTAGACGACCTGGGCAGCTCTGCAAATACGCCATGGGCGCTTACGCCAAAACGCTTTTTTAGTTTTTTTAGTTCTCTTTTTCCTTTGTGGCAAGAGCAGCTTTTGGCCAACAATTATATTAGCGTTAAACTATTTGATGATATTATTAACCTGTTTGTGCGTGGGCAGGTAACCTCCTGCGGCATTCATGGCCAGTGTCAGGCACAATATATTATAGAAGCGGACGGAAGCGTATATCCCTGCGATTTTTACGTGCTGGACAAATATTGCCTGGGCAATATGCGTGATATTACCCTTGAGGATGCTTTTGAACGCACCAAAGCAAACGGTTTTTTAAAAGACCGGGCTCCGCTGCCCGCCGCCTGTTCTGGATGTGAATTTCACCGCGCCTGCCACGGCGGCTGCAAACGTATGGCAAAGGCCATGTATGTAGATGAAACCGGTTTTTGCGGATACCGCGAATTACTAAACAAATATGGCACCAAACTAGTACAAATTGGCAAACGCTTTGGCTAACGTATTCCCTTTTTATTACCGCAACAAAACACCCCGCAAATTTTGCGGGGTGTTTTACTATGTATTGGCCAAGTCTTCAAATCGAGTTTTTAAATCCCAGTACAACTTTTTATATAGCTGGTAATAGGGCTTATATTCCTCTGTGTTTTTTGCTATGGGGACTTGAACATTCCCCTTTTGCACTATGGCATCGGCTGCCTCTTCCACACTGGCAAATATCCCTGCCCCTACACCGGCAAGCAATGCCACGCCCAGTGCGCCGCCCTCATCTGCCTTTAATGTGTTTACAGGGCAGCCATATAAATCGGCCAGCATCTGCCGCCACAAGGGGCTGCGCCCACCGCCGCCGCAAACCGTCATATCCTGTACAGGCACTCCCATCTCTTTAAAAACATCCACACATTCTGCCTGAGAATACGCCACTCCCTCCAGTACTGCGCGGATAAGATGCTGACGCCCGTGTATGGCTGAAAGGCCAAAAAACACACCGCGACAATCGGGATTGGGGTGGGGGCTGCGTTCGCCCATTAAATACGGCAAAAAAATCAGCTTATCCGCCCCAATACAAACATTCTTTGCCAGCTTATCCATAATAACGTAGGGGTCTACCCCCCCTTGCACAGCCTCGGCAACTTCTGGTGTGCAACAGGTATCCCGCAGCCATTTCAGGCTTAGGCCCGCCCCTTGGGTACAACTCATCACCGTCCATTTTCCCGGCACACTGGCACACAAAGTATGCACCCTGCCCAGTGGGTCTATATGGGGTTTGTTGCTAACTGCATATACAACAGCAGAGGTACCTATGGTGGTAAAGGCTGTGCCCTCACGCACCACCCCTGTGCCAATCGCTGCCGCAGGGTTATCCCCCGCGCCGCCCACTACAATTGTTTCTGCAAGCAAGCCTGTAGCGGCCGCTGCCGTAGTGTGCACCCTGCCTGTTATGTCGGGGCTTTCGTGCATAGTAGGCAGCAGTGCTCTATCAATCCCCAACTCATCCAGCACCCGGCTGCTCCACTGGCGCTTGCTTATATTCATCAGCTGCATGCCCGATGCATCGCTTACCTCGGTAGCATATTCACCCGTAAGCATGTATCGAATATAATCTTTGGGCAGTAAAATATGCGCGCAGCGCTCGTAAACCTGCGGCTCATTCTTTTTAACCCACAATATCTTGCTGGCAGTAAAACCCGTCATGGGTGGGTTGCCGGTAATTTCTATAATGCGCTGTCTGCCCAAAATACGGTCCATGTCTTCACATTCGGCCGCCGTGCGTTGGTCGCACCAAATAATGGAAGGGCGCAAAACCTGCCCTTGTTTATCCAGCATTACCAAGCCATGCATCTGGCCCGATAAGCCCACCCCGGCCACATCTGCCGCCGGTATACCGGCAGCAGACAGTACGGCGCGTATTCCTTCAACTGTGGCGTTCCACCAATGGGCGGGGTCTTGCTCCGCCCAGCCGTTTTGCGGCTGGGCCATAGGGTATTCAATTGTTTTGCTTGCCAGCGGTACCCCATGTATATCAAATAGCACCGTTTTTGTGCCGGAAGTACCTATATCAATGCCCAATAATGTTTTCATATAAGTGGCCTCAATTAAACAAAACTTGGTTTACTACACTTTCCAAATACTCCTGTTTGCCGCTTCCCGGCAGTTGGGGCGCCCCAAGCTTATCGGCATATTCTGCCAGTTCTAGCAGGCCAATGCTTCCATCCTGTATCTGCTTGCCTATGCCGTTCTCATAGCTTGCATATCTTTCTTTAATAAATGCATCAATTCGGCCATCTTCTATAATGGCTGCGGCTTTTAGCAAACCCAACGCAAAGGCGTCCATTCCCAAAACAAAACCCTGAAACATATCCTCGTAAGTATAGCTGGGCCTGCGGGGTTTAGCATCAAAGTTAAAGCCGCCACAGGTTAGGCCGCCTGCTTTTAGCACCTCATACATGCACTGTGTGGTATCGTATACATCAAATGGAAATTCATCTGTATCCCAGCCCAGCAGCAAATCTCCGGTATTTGCGTCAACGCTGCCCAGCATCCCATTCATTGCAGAAATGCGAAGCTCGTGCTGAAACGAATGACCCGCTAAAGTTGCATGGTTTGCCTCAATATTCAACTTAAAGTCCTTGTCCAGTCCATATTCGCGCAAAAATGCAATAGAAGTAGACGCATCATAGTCATACTGGTGCTTCATGGGTTCTTTCGGCTTCGGCTCAATCCAAAATTCGCCCTCAAAGCCAATGCTCCGGCCATATTCCACAGCCATTTTCATCAGTTTGGCAATATTTTTTTGCTCAAACTTTACATCGGTGTTCAACAGGGTTTCGTACCCTTCTCGTCCACCCCAAAACACATAGCCGCGTCCACCAAGTTTTACGGTTAAATCCAGGGCTTTTTTAACCTGGGCTGCCGCAAAGCAAAACACATCTGCACTGTTAGTGCTGCCCGCCCCATTTACAAAACGAGGGTTGCTAAACATATTGGCTGTTCCCCAAAGGCATTTTATGCCGGTTTGCTCCATTTTTTCCAGCATATAATCGGTAATTTCATCCAGCCTTTTATTGGTTTCTTTTATGTCGTCGGCTTCGGGCACCAAATCCACATCATGAAAACAATAATATTCAATGCCCAGCTTTTGCATAAATTCAAAGCCCGCGTCCACCTTTGCCTTGGCATGCTCCATGGTTCCCTCTTGTGCGCCAAAACTTTTATTGGCAGTTCCACGGCCAAACATATCTGCCCCGGTGGCGCACAAATTATGCCACCAAGCCATGGCAAAGGGCATCCACTCTTTCATCGGCTTGCCCATTACCATTTTGTTTGCATCGTAACAATGAAAAGCAAGCGGATTTTTGCTGTCTTTGCCCTCAAACTTAACGGCACCAATCTCTTTAAATATTTCGCTCATCTTTTTCCTCCCGCCTATACGGCATATTTGCACAAATTGTTTTATGCAGAGTGATTTTCGGTTAGCGTGCTCGAGCACGCTAACCATTTGTGTATATTCTATTCTACGCTTTTGCAAAAGTCAATCTATAAATAAAACTTTATTTGCCGTGACATCTTCTTATCTGCATAATTAAAAAGAAGCCTTTTCTTTATAAAAAGGCTTCTTTTTAATTCGTATATTTTTATTCATTCATGTTTTGTAAAATAACAATTTGATTTTCAGCAATCCAATCCGGCTGCTCTTGCCCTGTTAACAAATAATTAAACGCATGTTGTACTGCATTATATCCCTGTAAAAAAGGCTGCTGGCTAATTGCCGCAAAAACAACGCCCTCCTCCATCCAGCCCCGGGTGGCCGGTATAATGTCAGAGCATAAAACTTTTACTTTGCCTGCAAGGCCTTTCTCTTTTATTGCCCTAACAATGCCCGCAATACCGGCCGTTGCAACATATATGCCGGCAATCTCTTCTTTTTCTTTTAAAAGTGCCAGCGCGGTGATATACGCAACCTCATCGTCATCCTCTATATAAGCGGGCGCACGCACATGTATATGCCTACAATTTATTTCGGCTTCTTTTACAAAACCAGCCACCCTTTGCCGGTGCCCCAGCACCTTTTGAGATCCACTAAAAACAAGTACATCTCCCCCCGCGGGCAATGCCAAGGCCAGCAACCCACAGGCTGTTTTTCCACTCGCCTCATAGTTACTGCCCACATAGCACATCCGCCCGGTTTCTTCTATATCTGTATTTAAGGTAATTACCGGAACATTCTTTTCTATACTATCTCTTATTGCCACGGCCACCGTCTCTACCGCAATGGGGTTTAACGCAAGTATATTTGCATTTTCGGTCATTCCTTCAATGGCCTGCCGTTGGCGCTCTGGGTCGTACCCTTTTAACATTTTTAGCTCAACACGCACGCCATATTCGTCCAATTGTTGTTCTGCCGCCCTAATCCCCTTAATTACTTCGTCAAAAAACGGGTTGCCCTCTGCCTGCAAAACAATGCCAATTACATAAAACTTTTTGCGTACTGCAAGCGCCTTACCGGCAAGGTTTGGTGTATAGCCCATGCGCTTTGCAACCGCCAAAACCCGCGCGCGGGTTTCTTCACTTACACGGCCTCTTCCATTTAACACGCGGTCTACAGTACCGCGAGAAACCCCGCTTGCCTGTGATATTTGTTTTATTGTAACTGCCATAGCCGTCCTCGTTAAACTGTATTTTACAACTTTAATTTTATTATACTGTAAAATTTACCAATAACCACAATAAGTTAAAACAGACATTTTTTACCTTATCCCCCCATTTACGCAAACAAATATATTTCCCTCTGCTTATAAATTACGTTTTTTTGATAATCCATAGCGGGGTATTTCCGCTTTTCCGACAATTAAAACCGGAAAATCTATAGTAAGTGCGATGCTTCGTTTAAGAATGACGGAAAAAAAGCAATTCGAAACGGAAAAACAGTAGAGGAGCAACGCCAATCGCGGCTATACTTTGTTTGTATTTCACAGACTTTGGGCGTTTCAAGCTCAAGAAGGGAGCGGATAACGTATGCCGGAAAAAGGCAAAACACTGCTTGCGGTAAAAGATATCAGCAAAAATTTTGGTGTAACCATTGCTTTGTCCCACGTAGACTTCGCAGTAAAAACCGGCGAAATTCGTGGCTTAATTGGTGAAAACGGATCGGGCAAATCCACCGTTTCATCCATTATTGCGGGCCTTCAGGCTCCCAGCAGCGGCGAAATGTTTTACAAAGACCAACCTTGGAAGCCATCTGATGTTTTGGAGGCCCAAGGCGCCGGTATAGGAATGATTGTGCAGGAGGCAGGTACCATTGCCAACATTTCTGTGGCCGAAAATATTTTTTTGGGCAACTACAAAAAGTTTCGCAAAGGCCTTATCATCGATAAAAAGGCGATGATTGCAGAAGCCCGCAAGGCTTTAGAAAATATTGGTGTTACCAATATCAATCCTGCACTTCCTACAGGTGTGTACGATATGCAGGAGCGCAAACTTATCGAAATTGCAAAGTGTATGTGCAATAACCCCGATTTACTAATTGTAGATGAAACCACAACTGCCCTTTCACAGCACGGCCGCGATATTATCTACAAAATCATGCACGAGATGGCTGATGCCGGAAAATCTGTTGTAATCATCAGCCACGACCTGAACGAGATGATGGAGCAGTGCGATACACTCACCGTTTTACGAGATGGCATCATCATCGATAATATTTTAAGAAGCAATTTTGACAGCAACGATATTAAACAAAAGATGGTTGGACGCGAGCTAAAGGGCCATTATTACAGAACAGACGACGATGGCTATAGCGATAACGTAGTTTTAAAAGCGGATTGCATTACAACCATGCAAAGCCTGCTGTGTTTTGATTTAGAACTACACCAGCAAGAAATATTGGGCATTGGCGGTTTATCCGATTGCGGCATGCATACAGTGGGCCAGGCCCTGTACGGGCTAGAACTTGTTGTTGATGGCGAAGTAAGCATTACCGGCAGCAACACCACCGTTAAAAATGCGCAGGTAGCTTTTAAAAACGGGCTTGGGTATGTTTCTAAAAACCGAGACACCGAAAGCCTAGAGCTAAACGCCTCCATTTATTCCAATATTGCTTCTACCGGTTATAGCAAAAATAAGGTTGGCCCGTTTATCTCTTTAAAAAAAGAAAAAAACTATGTTGATAAACAGGTAAAGGCATTGATGATTAAATGCCAAAATGCGCACCAGCCTGTGCGCGCCCTCTCGGGCGGCAACAAGCAAAAAGTTGTTTTTGGCAAATGGTGCGCCGATGATGCCGATATTTTAATTTTGGATTGCCCCACCCGTGGTGTAGACATTGGCGTTAAAGCTGCCATGTACCAATTGATTTATGACATGAAAAAGCAGGGCAAATCCATCATTATGATTTCGGAAGAACTGCCCGAGTTAATGGGCATGTGTGACAGATTGCTTATTATGCGGGACGGTCAGGTTTCGGGAGAATTTTTGCGCAAAGATGGTTTCGACGACCGCATATTGATTGAGTATATGATTTGAGGAGGGAAAACAATGGGTGCAACTGCTCCTGCAAATGAAAAGGGATTGCAGCTTAGCTGGAAAGAACGGCTCTCGGTCATCCGGGGAAATCGTTACTTTTTAACTATATTTCCCTTCGTCGCACTTTTTTTAATTATTATTATTTTTGGCCTTACCACCGAAGGACGATTTTTTAGGCCCACTGTTCTAACAGGTATTCTTAGCCAGGCCATTATCATTGGCACCTGCGCCACCGGTGTGGCATTTATTTACTCAAACGGCAATCTGGATATCTCCATCGGCTCGGTTTTGGGCATGGCTGCAACCTTTGGCGCCATTGCTTATAACGCCACCGGTTCTATCCCCGTTCTTATATTTGTCAGCGTGGGGGCCGCTGTGGCACTTATGGCATTTAACTGTACCATGAGCGTTGTTTTTAATGTTAAAACCATTACCGTTGCCATTGTTGTTACCCAAATTTACAACGCCATTACCACGTTAATAATTGGCGGCAGCGGCAAAATCGAGATTAATTCTGTTACTTCCGCAGCTCTTAACAACGGCGGTTTTCGGTTTATTGCATTTTTCATTTATTTTGCCATCTGTGTGCTTATTTTTCACCGTACCAAAGTTGGCCGCACACTTCGGTTTTTGGGCGGCAACGAAAAATGTGCAAAACAAACGGGTATGTCTAATAAAAAGGCCACTTACATCAGCTTTCTTATTGCAGGCGCGGGTGTTGGGCTGGCCGCAGTTTTTAGCATCATCAACGTCTCTGCCGTTAGTGTAGAAACCGGCAACGGCCTTGGTATGGATGTTATGCTGGCAACTGTTTTAGGCGGCATGTCTATTTTTGGCGGTTCTCGCTCCAATGCTTATTCGGGCCTTATCGGTGCTTTAACTGTGGCTGCTTTAAACAAAGGCCTTTTAATGGTTGGCATTTCGGCCGCAATTATCCAAGCCATCCGCGGTATTATTTTCTTGTTCTTGGTATTTTTAAACAGCGAACGGCAAGACCTGCTGCCCTCTCGTATGCAATTTTAATAGGTTTTTCCCTTAAAAGATTTTTAAGGAAAACAATAAATTTCACAAGGGTAAAAAGAAAGGAGTTTTGATGATGAAAGGCAAATTTCTCAAATACACCAGCATGTTATTATCCGTTTTATTGGTGATGGCCGTTTTGGTTGGCTGTGGAGGCAGTGCTTCGGCTATCAGCAGTACATCAGCTACTACAGGAGGCAGCTCCTCTGACGTAGAACTAAAACCCTATGTTATTGGCATTGCAGAGGCTCAGGCCAATGACGAAGTTACCACACGCCGCGCTTATCTCGAAAATTTTATTGCACCTACTTACAATGTAAAATTTATTTTTTCTGAGGTTTTGGCGGATGATGCTGCTACAAAAACCTTTATCGAAAACTGCATAGACTCTGGTGCCGACGCTATTATCGATTTTAAAAGCAGCTCTGGCCAAATGGCAAAACTATGCGAAGACAGTGGATTGGTTTATACCATGAACGGCAACTACATCCAAGCGCCCGAATTTTTGGAAGAGGATTACCCCCTGTTTGCCGGTTGTGTAGGCGCCAACAACGCGCAGGTAGGCGGCTTGTTTGGCCAATGGTTTGAAGAAAACGCCAGCGCAGATGGCAGCGAAGGCTTTTTAATCTCCACTAGCCTGGCTTCCTCCGGCAACACCCAGCACATTGAAATTACCCGCGCTATATTAGAGGCTCTTTCCAGCAAATACAGCTTAACCTTCGAAAAAAGCATTGATGACCTGATTGCCACCACCGAAACCGCCAATGCCACCAACGACAAAGGCCTGCTTATTACTTTGTACCCCGGTTCTCCCAACAAAGAAACCTGGCTGCCAGGCATTTCTTCCCTTATCCAAAGCGGCAATTACGGTATGTTTATGAGCTCCGGCCAAACCTACAACCAATCTGCCACTGTGGTAAACGAAGTAGAGGCAAACATGGGTATGGATATTAAAGTTGCCAGCATTGGCGCTTTGGGCACCACCCTTACCACCGCCTTTAATACACAAGACCCCAACGGCAACCCCAGTGTAGACCTTGTTGCTGTAAAAAGTGTTTCGTCTCTTACCGCCTGCCTGTTTGCCGTTACCTATAATTCCTTAAATGGCGATACCGAATCCGCCGGGCATATAGACGGAAAACCTGTTTACTTCAACTTTAACTTTATTGGCATTACCAGCCCCGAACAATTGGCCGAAATGGAAGGCTGGGATGACCGTGATGCAGGCAACTGGATTGCGGGTAAAGAAGCAGTGGACTCTATGCTTACCATTTATAACCCCGATTTAACACCCGATGACATTAACGCCTTTATGAACTCTCTAAGCTTTGAAACCATCCAAGGCATGATGGGCTAAGGCAGCAAAACTCTTATTGGCAAAGTAGTTCAAGGAAAAGGGGACAAACAAGATGTACAAGTGGCAACAATTTAGAAAAAAACATGTGTTGATGATAAACATGTTGTTTACCATTGCGGTGCCCGCTGTGGTATGGCTGGTGATGGAAATACTAAATACCAGCATTACAAAAACACATACCATGAATTCAGCTGTAGACTGGACTACCCTGATGCGCAATCTTGTGTCCTCTTTTTGCTTTGCCCTTGGGTTAAACTGCAATATGGCACTGGGCCGCATGGATACATCTACCGGTTCTCAAATGTATTTGGCTTGCATTATTGGCGGCAACATTGCGCTTTCTTTAAACTTAGGCGGCGTGGGCGTGTTGTTGTTCAGCATTCTTTTTGGCATGATTGCCGGTAGTGTTGCCGGATTTTTATTCATCAATCTGCGCATTTTGCCCATGGTACTGGGTCTGGGGCTTAGCCTTATTTACGAAAGTTTTTCTTTTAGTATGTATAACCAGCAGGGGCTTAACCTTTTTGGCAAACCGGGCGTCGGCATCCTGTCCAACCGCATCTTCATCATTGCCATCACTGTGCTGGTAATGCTAATTATGGCCTATCTTTTTCAGTACAGTACCTTTGGCTTTAACCGGCGGGCTATTCAAGGCAACCAAAAGCTTGCAAACGATTCCGGCATAAACATCTATTTAAATGCCCTGCTGTGCTATGTTGCAGCCGGCGCGCTGGTTTCTATTGCGGGTGTGTTTGATACCGCATACAAAAGCAATTTGGTTCCGGTTTTAGGCATGAGCTCCAATAGCACTGTATTTGCCAACATGTTCCCCATGGCAGTGGGTTTATGGCTGGGCAAAAAAACAAACCCTGTTATAGGCATTTTGGCCGGTTCGTTCAGCGTTCAGTTCTTGGTGCTGGGTTTGTCCAAATTTACCAATATCGGCCTCAGCGATTATTGGCAAACCTGCATAAAATATAGCGTGTGGCTATTGTTTATGATATACCGCATGAACGAAAACAAATTTCAGTTTATGCGCGATAAGCGCGCACGCATTGCTCTTGCCAAGCAAACACGTGCACAGCGCGCTATCAGCGCTGCCTGAGAATAATATGGAATTGGATTTTCAGACGGCGGCAAAGCTTAATTTGCCGCCGTCTGCCATAGCAAGGAGTTTTGCAAATGGTAAAAGATAAACGGCCCAATATTTTAATGATAATGGCCGATCAGTTTCGTTTAAATACTTTAGAGGGTATGGGCGATGAAATACCCACACCAAATATTCGCCGCATTATGGATAAGGGAATGGTTTTTACACAGGCCAGTTGTACCTGCCCACTGTGTACCCCAAGCCGCGCTTCTTTGGCTACAGGACGTTATCCCAGCCGCTGCGGTGTTACTGTGCACGATGCCGTTTTGCCCGTTAAGCAGGCCACCTATTACCAAGCCATGCGCAAAGCTGGGTACAGGGTAGCCATAGCGGGCAAAAGTGACCTTCATAAAGCCGATAAGTACTGCGGCACAGAGGGAGACCTCCCCTCTTTATACCAATACGGATTTACCGATCCCTTTGAAACCGAAGGAAAAATGAACTGCGCATGGATTAGCTATAACGAAGATGGCTCTAAACGCATGCAGGGCCCCTACCAAAAATATTTAGAAGAACGCGGCCTGCTGGAGCGTCTTAATGCAGATTATAAATCTTACATGAGAGAGAAACCTCGCTATTACGCTGCTCCCTCCGTATTACCCAGTGAGGATTTTCAGGATGAGTTTATTGGCCGTGCTGCCAACAAATGGCTGCTTGAGGTAGAGGATGATGTTCCCTGGCACTATTTTGTAAGCTTTGTTGGCCCACACAACCCGTGGGACCCCCCGGCAGAAGACTATAACACCTTTGCGCAGGCCAACTTCCCCCCCGCTATCGAGGATGATTTTGAGAAAAAACCACAGTGGGTAAAGCGCAGAGCCGGCAACCAAACCGGAGGCATGACCCAAGACCAGTTGCAAAATGTAAAGCGCTGTTACGCTGCCAGCGTACAGGTTATAGATCGCTGGGTGGGTCAGCTTTTAGATACTTTAGAAGAACGCTCTCTTGCACAAAATACCGTGGTAATTTTTTGTGCCGACCATGGAGAACTGCTGGGTGACCACGGCCTGTTAGAAAAAAAGGCGATGTATGAAACCAGTGTGCGCATTCCCCTTGTTGTGCATACCCCTTGGATGGAGCAAAGGCAAGACAGTACTGTGCTGGCACAGCTTATGGATTTGGCGCCCACCTGCCTGGATTTTGCCAATATCTCTTGGGATGAAAAAGAGATGGATGCAAAATCTTTACTTCCCTTTTTGCAGCCAGACCCAAGCTCCAAATCACATCACCCTGTGCAGATTAGCGAATTGCTTAACTGCCAAATGGTGTACGACGGGCGATACAAGTGGATTCGCAACTGGAACGATATTGATGAATTGTACGATTTGGAACAAGACCCGCACGAACTGCACAACATCATCGAACAGCACCCCGAAATTATCACCCGTTTGCAGGCTTATACATTTCGTCAATAATTCAACCATTTAAAAGCTGCACACAAAATCTAAAACACAAATACAGTAAGTAAGCACAAATTTTTCCAAAAAAATCAATTTCAACATTCTATAAGTCAACATCACTTTATGGGGCATATGCGCCTTCAAATGTGGTGAATTTAATGTTGTCTATTTTTCCTTGTTATTTTGCTTATATATGCCAAATGGTGTTTTTTAAATGCATTATCAGTTTACAACGTTCGGGGCATCTATCTGCATCCGCAAAGCAAAAACATTTTTACACTTTTGTTTTTTAATACAGCAAATTCATTATGCAAGGAGTATCTGCTATGAAAGCAATCATGGTCATGTATGACTCACTGCGCCGAGACTTGCTTAGCTGCAACGGCGGCCCCATTCCCACACCAAATTTTGAGCGCTTGGCAAAGCACACGGCTTATTTTAATCAAAGTTATGTTGGAAGCCTCCCCTGCATGCCTGCCCGACGCGAACTACATACAGGGAGATATAACTTTTTACACCGCTCTTGGGGGCCTTTAGAACCTTTCGATAACTCTATGCCCCAAATTCTTAAACAAAACGGCATTCACAGCCACCTTGTTACAGACCACTATCATTACCTAGAAGATGGCGGCGCTACCTTCCACGGCCGATACTCTACCTGGGAGTGTTACCGCGGGCAAGAAAGTGATGCGTGGATTGCAAACCTACAGCCACACCCAACCGAGTTTACCCCAAACCTGCTAAACGCAGAGGCCGCTACTGGTTCCCTGCGTGCCATGCGCAAGCGAGGCGGCTGGCAAAACATGGACAACCGCACAAAAATGCCCACCGGCAAAGACTTTCCAATGCATCACACATTTGATAATGGTCTTGAATTTTTAGACAAAAACGCCCAATACGATAATTGGTTTTTGCAGATAGAAACCTTTGATCCTCATGAGCCTTTCTTTTCTCCAAAAGAGTTTGATGCCAAATACTTTAGCCCGGATGATTCCTCTACACCCGATTGGCCCCCCTATGCCCCTGTTGCAGAAAGCCAAGAAACCATTGAAAACGTACGAAAAAAGTATTTTGCCCTTACAGAATTTTGCGACGAACAACTGGGCCGCGTGCTGGATAAAATGGACGAACTGAACCTATGGAAAGACACCATGCTTATTGTAAATACAGACCATGGCTTCTTTTTAAGCGAGCATGATTGGTGGGGCAAGGGCAGCTGCCCCAATTACGAAGAATTGGTACACACACCGCTCTTTATTTGGGATCCCCGCTGTAGTGTGCAAAACCAAACAAGAGATACTCTTGTGCAAACAATAGACCTGGCCCCTACCCTTTTAGATTATTTTGGCGTCGAGCTTCCCAAAGAAATGTTGGGCAGGCCGCTGGGCAGCGCTATTGCACAAAATAGGCCCGTGCGAGACCATGCCCTTTTTGGCTACCACGGCAGCCCCATTGGCATAACCAACGGGCAGTGGGTTTTACTGCGCGCAGTAGCCAACCTAAATACCCCTGTGTACGAATACACCCATATGCCCACCCACATGCGGGGCCCCTTTACCATAGAAGAAATGCAAAGCACTACTATTGCAAAGCCCTTTTCTTTTACCAAAGAAGCCCCTGTAATGAAAATAACCACCAAGCCCAACCCCCGCTTTGAGATAGCGCAAAAAGAGGGCGAAGATTTGCTTTTTGACATTTCTAAAGATCCGCTGCAACAGCAACCCCTACAAAACCAAGCCAAAAAAGAAGAGCTTTTGGCGGCAATGTCACTCCTTTTACAGCAAAATGATGCGCCCGAAGAAATTTATGCTCGCTACAATATTGCCAGATAGGAGATATCTTATGGATAAGCCCGATATTCTTCTGTTTATCAGCGACCAACACAGCCCTTATTTTTCTGGCTGGTACGGCAACAATGTATATACCCCAAATTTGGACCAGCTATGCAGCGAAGGGGTGCGGTTTGACGAAGCCTATACACCCTGCCCCCTTTGCGTACCGGCCCGCATGGCCATGTTAAGCGGGCAGCGTGCCTCCCGTACGGGTATTTTTACCAACAACGATGCTTTGCCAAACACCACCCCCACATTTTTGCACTCGCTTGTAGCCGCGGGGTACGAAACCGTTTTAATTGGCCGAATGCATTTTGTGGGCGAAGACCAGCGCCATGGCTTTACACACAGGATTGCGCCCGATTTTACCAGCAGCGGATGGGTAAGGCCGCCTTGGGTAATAGATGATTTTGGGGTACATACCCAAACCATGGGGTACAAATGGTGTACCCACGTGGTGGGCGGCGGCACATCACCTGTGCTTTGCTACGACGAAATGGTTGCGCGAGCGGCACAGCAATATCTTTCTGTTCCGCACAAAAAACCACAGTTTATTGTGGTTGGCACCTATGGGCCTCACTTCCCCTATGTTGCTCCGCCTGCTTTATTTTTAAAATATCTTAAGCAATTTGGCAGTAACTTTCCTACAGATGGCTTAAAATCCCCTCTCAACCCTGTAATAGATTCTTTGCGTGAACCCGCCTTTAACAAAGATGTTGCACTGGCTTGCCAAGCCGCTTATGCGGGGCTTGTAGAGTATACCGACACCTTGGTGGGCGAAGTGCGCTCTGCATGGAACAATTTTACAAAATTAAAGGGTGCACAGCAGGTATTCGGCTATCTATCCGACCATGGGGATACCGTGGGTGAGCACGGCCTTTTTGGCAAAAAAACATTTTTTGAGCGTTCGGCCAAAGTGCCTTTCATTTTTGCTGGGGATAGCATTGCAAAAAATCAAATATCCACAGCACCTGTAAGCCTGTTGGATTTAGGCCCAACCATGTGTTCATTGGCAGATGCAAATCCATTGCCAAAAACCGATGGAGAAAGCCTTGCGGATATTTTGCAGGGCAGTGCCGGTAACACTAACCGCTGGGTGTACAGCGAAAGTATGGATAAAAACCCGGATGGAGATTGGACCTATGGCGCCATGATACGCAAGGGCAAATATAAGTACATCTCTTACCCGCGCTATGCAAAACAAGACATGCTTTTTGATATAGAAAAAGACCCTCACGAAACCCATAACTTGGCAAATGAAGAAACAGATGTTGTATGCAGCCTGCGCGGCCACATGCAAACACTGGCAGATCCGGCCAATGCCGAAGCCCTGCAAGCGCAGCACGCAGCCAATGCACAGTTGTTTGTCCAGTACGAAAAGGCCGTTGGTTATGATGACCGGGAGCGCTATCGCGACTATCCGCCCAACGCAAAAATAGAGCCTGAAATATGTGTTACCGGTTTAAGCACCAACCCCGGTTTTAATCAAACTTTCCAGTTTTATGGCCTACCCAAAACCTGATAACTTCCACCCTCACATGCACCGCTTTAAAAAGGGGATTACCACATGAACACCTCATTACTCCAACAGTCGCCTTGGTTTATTTTTTTGGCCTTAATTTTGCTTTTAGCTGCTTCATTGTACATTGGCCATCGGCGCAAAAAAAATAACGACAATAGAGATTTGCCCACCGACCCTGTTGCCAATATTTTTTTAGACCCCGAAGACCGTATATGAGGGACACTACTGTGCACGAATACATTACCTATACCAAACTAACAGACAGCGGCCCTTATATTACAAAACTTATTTTAAAACTGCCCTGCACTGTGTTTACCGGTTCTGTGGCGTTTAACACATTCAGCGTGTTTGTTCGGCGGCGGCATCGCAAAACCAAAGAAGTTATTCGGCACGCCCGCAAAAATTTCTCGCCCGAAGCAGTAACCGATACCGCTGACGGTTTATCACAGGGGTATTGCAAGGTTGTGGCCACCTACCCCTGCGATAAAACAGGTGTGGCTGCTTATAGCTCTAATTACCTTGCATTGGATTTAAGCTATGGCCCATTAGAGCCATTAATCTGCCGCATTGCGCCCGCTTCAAAGTATTTAAACGATTTTGTTGATACAGAAATTTGTATTACTCAAACCGCCCCCATCCCCGGTGCCCCAGAATGTATGGGGCTGGTATTTAATACCTGCGCTGCCGACATCCGCCCTGCACTGGAGGGGTGGCAGTTTAACGAAAAGCTTTCAGATGTACAGCCCTTGCGGTATGGTTGGTTTTCCCCACAAAAAGGCACTGCGCAAAAATACCCCTTGCTGGTATGGCTGCACGGGGCAGGTGGCGGCGGTGACGACCCCCGTGTTCCCGTACAAAACAACAGGGTTACATCATTTAGCTCACAGCTTGGCCAACAAAAGCTGGATACTGCCTGGGTATTGGTTCCTCAATGCCCTACTTTGTGGATGGATGACGGAAAAGGAACCCCTTTATTTGTCAACAACGAGTCTATGTATATTCAAGCCGTAAAACATACGGTAGATTTTTTTATTGCCCAGCATGCTGAGGAAATTGACTGCGATAGGGTGTACGTTGCGGGTAGCTCCAATGGTGGTTTTATGGCTGTTATGCAGGCTATAACATATCCCCATTTTTATGCAGCTGCCGTACCTGTGTGCGAGGCTGTGCTAACCGACAAATTGATGCCTAAAGACATAGACGCGCTAAAAGAAATTCCACTTTGGTTTGTGCACGCTAAAAACGACTTTGTTGTAGACCCACAAAAAACCGTAGTTCCCCTATACAAAAAATTAATAGCAGCCGGCGCTAAAAACCTGCATTTTACTTACTGGGACAATATACAAGACCAAACAGGGGTTTTTATCAACCCAAACCATTCCCCCTACCAGTATATCGGACATTTTGCATGGGTACCCACCCTTAACGATGAATGCAAGCTGGATTATAACGGACAGCCTGTCACAGTTGACGGATGCTCTGTAGGGATTTTTGAATGGCTTGCCCACCAGCGAAAGCGCCGCAGATAGTGGAGGAAAAATGCTAAAGGCAATTATTTTTGATTTGGACGGCGTTATCTGTTTTACAGACGAATACCACTATTCTGCATGGAAAACCCTTGCAGACCAGCTTGGAATTTATTTTGACAGAGAAATAAACAACCGTTTGCGCGGTGTTTCCCGTATGGAAAGCCTGGATATAATCCTTTCTTATAAGCCGGATATGGTTCTGTCTGTATCTCAAAAAGAAACTCTGGCGCAACAAAAAAACACTTTATATAAAAAGTCTCTTGCTCTTCTTTCGCCCGCCAACCTTAGCCCAGAGGTTAAAAATACCCTTGCTATTTTACGAGAGCGTGGTTTTTTGCTGGCCATTGGTTCTTCCAGCAAAAATGCTCCCTATATTTTAGAGCGGCTGGGGCTTGCCGGTTACTTCGATGCAATCAGCGACGGAAATAATATCACACACTCAAAACCCAATCCCGAAGTTTTTATAAAAGCCGCTGAAATGATGGGCCTTACTCCCTCCGAGTGCCTTGTAGTAGAAGATGCCATTAGCGGCGCAAAAGCAGGCTTAGCTGGTGGCTTTAAGGTGGCATGTGTGGGCGATGCAGCCAAAGCTCTGGCCGGAGATTTTAATTTAAAGTCTTTTAATGAACTGTTAAATGTAACCGCAGCTTTGGCTATTTTTGCAGAAAGCGGCACCTAATGGAAAATATGTATATGCTGCTGTTTTTTCTTGTCAGCTCACTTGCATCTGTTGTTGGGGCTATTTGCGGCATTGGCGGCGGGGTTATTATAAAGCCGGTGTTGGATATGCTTGGCTTGGCCGATGTCTCTACCATTAGCTTTCTCTCCGGCTGCACTGTTCTTTCTATGAGCCTTTATTCTGTTGCACATTCTGTTTTTTCTAAAGAACGCAAGGTTGATATTGCTCTGGGCACTCCCCTTGCCATTGGAGCCGCATTGGGCGGTATTGTTGGTAAAATGATGTTTACCGGTATCAAAAGCCTTTTTTATAACAGCAACATCATTGGTTCTATTCAGGCGGCCTGCCTTTTGGTTCTCACAATTGGTACTCTCCTTTACACTTTTTACAAAGATAAAATTTCTACAAAAAAACTTACCGGCTGGGTACCGTGTGTCAGCATTGGCCTGCTTTTGGGCATTTCCTCCAGCTTTCTTGGTATTGGGGGCGGGCCCATAAACCTTATTGTGCTTCATTACTTTTTTGGCATGGCCACAAAAATTGCTGCGGCAAACAGCTTGTATATCATTGTATTTAGCCAAATTGCAAATTTGCTGGCCAGCATTGCTACAGGCACTGTTCCGCAATTTAATTTTTCCGATTTGATTGTTATGATCATCGGCGGCATTGTTGGTGGTGTCGCCAGCCGTTTGATAGGTAAAAAGATTACCTCAAAAACCACCGATAAGCTTTTTATTTTTTTAATGCTGGTTATTATTGGCATATGCATTTTCAATATCATACAATTTAGCTAATCTCGTTTTTGTGCAAAAAGGATGGCTGCGATGGCTCTTTTATCCTGTTGATTTGCTTCAAGTTTCAAATCTGATTTAATAACTCTAGGGTTAGAATGAGTATGATATTACTCCTCAAAACAGCCAAAGTTTTATTATATAAAAAAGGCACCATCCCAACTGGGATAGTGCCTTTTTTATGGAGCAGGCGAACCGAATCCATCTATATGCACACTAGACATATCAATATTATTGGGGTTTAGCTGCACATCTACGCGCCACTTGCCACCGTCCGGGTTCCAAAAAACCGTTATTTTATCCACGTATAGCCGTATTACTTCCCTTTTGCTTTCTTCCGGCAAGTTTTTTATATCGCAAAAGTTCCGCAAGTAGTCTTTTAATTCTTTCATATCCAGCAACACATCTGGTTTTTCATTGATTACCAACAGACGCTCTTGTAGGGCTGTCTTTTGGTTTTTCAACTCCTGCATTGTTTGATGGAGCTCATCAAATTCTGCCCCGGATGCTATTGCGTTGGCAATGTTTTTAAGTTTCTTTTCTACGGCGTTGAGCTCGGATTGTAATTTGCTGCTTTCTGCATCGGGCGCTTCGTATGATTCGTACATCTGTTTAGCCATACGGTTTATATATTCTTCGCTAAAGGCTACTTTGTTTAGTTTTTCATATACAGCGTTTTCCAATTTGCTTTTAGAGATTATAGGCAGCTCGCATTTCTTTCCATTCTCTTTTGTATTGCATGCGTAGTATAGATAACGCTGTCCACGGGTTACTTTCGATGTGCCACAAAGACGATGCCCGCAATGTCCGCAAAAAACCTTGCCTGTAAGGGTGTATAGTGCTTTTGCCTTGTTTGATGCTGATGTGCGTTTTCTAATGTCCATCATTTTTTGCACCCTGTCCCATAAATCATTTTCTATGATTTGCGGGCATCCTCCCTCTATTCGGATATAGTCCTTTTCTTTTCGATGCTGATTCTTTTTCCCGTTCCTCGTTTTAGTTTTCTCATAGGTAAAAACACCTGTATATCTTTCATTTCGCAGGATGTCATAGATAGAGTTTTTGCCAAATTTATTACCACGCTTTGTTGCATATCCACGCATATTTAATTCATCTATTATACTGTTATAGCCCGTCCCTCGTGCATACATCTCAAATATCAAGCGGACAGCGCTTGCTTCAAGTTCATTTATGATTAACTTGCCACCGGATGCCTCCCACTCGTACCCAAGCGCAGGAACACCCCCGGTTGACAGGCCCTTGTACGCGTTTTCGCGCATCCCCTTTAATACTTCGGTAGCCAGGTTACGGCTATAATATTCATTCATTCCGGTTATCACAAACAGCATTAAGCGGCCCTCTGGGGTGTTTTCCAGCCGTTCGGTTACACTAATTATTTCAACGCCAAATCGCTCAAAGTGTTCGCGGTCATTTAAGGCTTTCACGCCAGCGCGCCCGAAGCGGTTTAGTTTATGCACCAGGACGGTATCAAATTCGCCCAAAGCCGCATCTTTCATCATTTTGTTAAATTGCGAACGCTTTTCGGCGTGATACATTCCTGATTTTGCCCGGTCAGTATATATGCGCAGGATGTCGATACCCTCCTGCTGGGCGTAATACTTACAGGCCCTTATCTGCGCTTCTATGCTTTCTTCGCGCTGCATATCGCTGCTAAAGCGTGCATAAATTACGGCTGGCATGTTGTTGTCTCCTTGTAGACCCACACCGTAATATGGTATAATTCGCTTGCAGAGCGGTTTATACTCTGGTATAGGCTGTTTCTTACGCTTCACGGTTACAGCCGTGGGGCGTTTTATTATTATACGGCCTGTATTCGTTTTTCGGCGTTTTAAACAAAGATGCTTATATTCTCCATGTTTGACTATGTTCGCCGATTTGCTATAATGTAGTAGACACGAATTCTATTATAGACGAGGGAGGCTAACTATGAAAAATTTGATTAAAGAAGAAGTCAAAAACGCCTTTTTCGATTCAAAAAGGAAAAACAAAGAATTTCGCAAGAAAGTCGAAGCAACCGCCAACATGAACTCCCAAAGACATGATGCTGCTAAGTCTAAGATTCAGAAAGTTCGGGCTGCTATTCAAAAAACAAAGTAATTGGCGTCACTACCCAATATCCTCGCTTTTCACTTATAAACTCATTAAACACATCGTTTATCGATTCAGACATTGCAACGAATTCCTTTTTTATCAAACTACTACATCCTTTTTGCTCAACTATATTGGTCACTTTCCCTAGTATAGAAATCTTACCGCCGTATTTATAATTAATTTCTGAAATTTTTTCCCGTAAAAACTTCTCATTCAGCGGGATTATGCATTCTTCGGTAGTAATTATTTTCGTAAAAGGGAAGATTAGTTTGATAGCATCAACCATTCGACCTATCGAAGCAAATGACCCTTCTTTTATTTCATTTATAACCTGCTTTTTAGTTGCTTGACTGATTTTATTTCCTTTTTCAAACGCCTCTGATTCCATTCTTTTGATACTATCCATTGCCGCTATAGTTGCTATTTTTTCCGCGTTTTTGTCTTCGCAAATTGTTGCTAGATAATCTAAATCTATGGCGTCAAACGTAGCTGATAAACGTATATAGTCACCAACTGCAAGGTCATCCTCCTGGCATTTTAGCTCCTTCTTTTCTTGAAGATACTCTTCAAATTGGTCAACTGCATTGTCGTGGAATATCTTTTCCATCAACTCCTGTGCAAATTCTGTTGTACCTTCCGTTGTCACAATTTCGCCATCACCAAGAGTAGTTCCTATTTTGAAAATCCCCAAATTCGCACCAACTTCTGATTTACCATTCTGTACGCTTTCCCTCGTAGCCGCTTCGGCTTTGTCACCTACCTCGCTTTTCCCAATGGTTGGAAGCCCTTTGTTTATTTGGGCCACGTATGAATTTAAATAGTCAGTGTCAAGATATACAATGTGCTTCATATTATATTTTCCCTTCTGTTGACGCAGGAGGGATTTTTATTTTATGATTTCTATGTATTTAGCGACAATCTGCGGAATTTCTTCCGTTGTACCAGTCAATGCCCTTGTTATTTCGGTAGTTCCTTCATACACCCCATAGATTCTTATAATGTCAGTATCTAATATTTTTGTGGTGTCTGTTTCCCTTGCATCTTTAATGTAATATTCGTCACCAAGCCATAAATCGTATTCATCATTGGCGTTGCACCTATAATAAGTATAATCGTCAAACAGTCCTCCACTCATTGTCTGTTGTACCTCTACTTCAATGACCACAATCTGTTCAATGTATATTTCTGGATTTCTAATAAGGTCTTTGTAATCTTCAATGGGGACTGCTAAAGATTTGAACTCATCTTCAGACAGCGCGGGCGGTTGAGCTTCCGGTTGTATAGAAGGTATTGACTCCTCTAGGGGTGGCGGTTGTACTACTGCTGGCGCGGGGGCTGATGATTGCGTTGCCGACGAATCGGCACCTGCAGCATCTCCAAAAATGTTGCCTAAAATTCCAATGCCGAAAATAATAGCAATAATAATGAGGACTATCTTCAGCGCCTTAGGCATCTTTTTGTTAGTCGGTGGCGCTCCTTGTGGATTATATTGAGGCTGAGTTGGCCAAGGCTGTTGGGGCGGAGTTTGCTGTGTCCATTGGGTAGATTGTTGCGCAGAATTTATCTGTGCCGGCGCCCCACAATTAGGACAGAAATTTGCGCTGTGTTCGGTTCCACAATTCGTACACTTCATGTTAAACCCTCCTATTTTTGCCTCCTCAGCAGGCTTGTTTTAATACTGCCCTATTTCAAACAACCTATTTTCCACCCTTACCGCTTCGACATTAAGACAATCTGCCATATCCCAAACGGTGACTTGTTCAGCATCTACATATCTCTCATACATCGGAAATGTCAAACAATATGCAAAAGAGTCTGCTTCGTTCTCATATTTATCTGGAACCATAAACGTCCGGCTATCCATAAAAGGGCGGTTTAGGTGTCCATGCTTTATATGGTGCCCCAATTCGTGCCCGCAAACAAATCGTGCTGTTATGGGCAGCAAATCATCTGCCAAAGTAATCATTGGGACACCTCTGATATTTGAGTAATGCCCTCGCATCTCCATTAGTGGGCGATAAACAACTTTGACGCCCAGCGCGTTAGCAATTGCAAAAGGGTCATTTGTACCATATCTTGCAATCAAATTCCCCGCCAAGGTTGTTACTTTCATAGGCTACCCCTTGTTTTTCTCTTCCTTTTCAAGAAGCATAACCATCCGCACGTTCTGCCGTAAGGAATCAATAAACAATTCCTTGGCTTCATCGCTTAGAGGTTTGCCGTTATACATCAAACTATTGCCGGTCACGCCATCAATTAGTTTTTGAACTTCCGCCTCCACTTCGCGCTCTTCCTCTTC
>JBKEAM010000151.1:0-2890 GCA_047972265.1 Oscillospiraceae bacterium
CGCCTATACCTCTTATCACTTAGAACTTGGCGAAATTTCCAGCTATCCACCCGGATACAAAGAAAACGGCAGCATTTTTTGCCATAACAACCCCTGGGTATCCTGTGCTGAAACCGTTGTAGGGCATGGCAACCGCGCTTTTGAAATATACAAAAAAACCTGCCCCGCCTACATTGAGGATATAAGCGAAATACACCGCACCGAGCCCTATGTGTACAGCCAAACCATAGCAGGCAAAGAGGCTGCTACTTTTGGCGAAGCCAAAAACAGTTGGCTTACCGGCACTGCCGCATGGACCTTTGTAAATGTAAGCCAGTACATTTTGGGCATTACCCCCTCTTTAAAAGGGCTGGTGGTTGACCCCTGCATACCGCAAACCCTTACAGAGTACACCGTGGCCCGCACTTACCGTGACGCCACCTACAACATTACAGTGCAAAACAGTGCCGGCGTACAAAAAGGCGTGCAAGAAATATTTGTAGACAGCAAAAAGATAGAGGGCAACGTGCTGCCGGTTGCAAAAGCAGGCAGTAGCACAGAAGTATTGGTAAAAATGGGGTGACAACATGCCTTTTGGCAAAAACTTTGTTTGGGGGGTTGCCTCTAGCGCATATCAAATAGAGGGCAGCGCCTTGGCCGATGGCGGCGGTGCTTCTATTTGGGATGTGTTTTCTCACACGCCGGGCAAAATATACGAAAACCAAAACGGAGACATTGCCTGCGACGCATATAACCGATACGAAGAAGATATTGCGCTTATGCAGCAGCTTAAACTGGGCGCTTACCGATTTAGCATAAGCTGGGCAAGAGTAGACCCGCTAGGTGACGGCAACTGGAATCCGCATGCCCTTGCGTATTACGACCGCGTTGTAAACACCTGCCTAAGCAAAGGCATACAGCCCTACATCACCCTTTACCATTGGGAACTGCCCCAGGCACTGCAGGATAAGGGTGGCTGGCTTATGCGGGATACCGCCCAAGCCTTTGCACAGTATGCCGCTAAAATTGCCCAGCATTTTAAAGGCCAGGCAACGCATTACGTGGTTTTAAACGAACCGCAATGCAGCGTTTTTTTAGGATATGCCACAGGGGCACACGCCCCGGGGCTTATGTTGCCCACACAGCAATTATTTGCCTGCTGGCACCATTTAATGCTGGCCTATGGGCTAGGTGCCAAAGCCATAAGAGAAACCGATGAAACTGCCCATATAAGCATTGCCACCACCGGGCGGCTGTGCTACCCAAATAATAATGATTTAGAGACTATAAACGCCGCGCAGGCAGAATCTTTTAGCATTACGGGCGAGGATTGGATGTTTACCCACAGCATGGCGCTAGACCCCATTTGCTTTGGCACCTACCCTGTTTGCCCACCCTCTGCATTGGCCGATTGTATACAAGCCGTTGCAGCAGAAGACCTTGAAACAATTCATTTTGTGCCCGATTTTATATCGGTAAACATTTACAACGGACAAGAAGTTTACGCCAAAAACGGCATTGCCGAATACAAAAAACGGTACGACGGGTTTCCTCGCACTGCCTTAAAATGGCCGGTTACGCCCGAAGTAATGCACTGGGGCATGCTGTTTTTACATCAACGCTACAAACTACCCCTGTATGTTACCGAAAACGGCCTAAGCTGCAACGACAAGGTTTATTTAGACGGAAAAGTGCACGACCCCGACCGCATTGATTTTTTGCACCGATACCTGCGCAGCTTGCAACACGCCATACAGGATGGCGCCGATATCAGGGGATACTTTCACTGGTCTTTTACTGATAATTTTGAGTGGAACAACGGGTACAACGAGCGGTTTGGTTTGGTTTATATAGACTATCCCACCCAAAAAAGAATTTTGAAAGACAGCGCCTTTTGGTATGCCAAACTTATACAAAGTAACGGAGAAGGACTATAGGTCTTTCTCCGTTACTTTGTTTTTGATATAAAAACAAAGTACAAAAATTTTTGGCATATTTACCATACAATTTTATTTTCTACAAATTTTCCTTTTAGGGTAGTATATTTTTACATTTGTAAAAATGATTTTACACTATTTTGGCCATGTAAAATAAAGGTAAATTTATCCTTAACTTAAAAAACTCTATCTGTAATCGTTGTATTTTTGTAAATTATATTTATAATAATACTTATATTATATAGTGTATTCTTTACAGTAATTATAAATTTGTAGCTGTATAACTTACAAAAGTAACAAGTTGGTCTTATTTGACTATATTGTAAATCAACTTGTTATCGAGGAATATTTTCAAGTCCATTTGGAAGATTCACTTCCCTCTGTACCACAAAATATCCGTAAAAGAGGCGGGAGAAATCTATCATGTCTAGGGATATACAAGACGAATATCTTTTTACTGCTCACAACCAACCTCAATTTAGTAGCTTAGTGGTTTTACAATTACGAGAAGCATTATATCAAAATCAATTTACAGCATATTATCAGCCGCAATTTTACCTGGCAAGCGGCAACCTGCGGGGCATAGAGGCTCTTGCCAGGTGGAACCACCCCCAAAAAGGCGTAATTACCCCAAAGTATTTTATAGGGCCAGCCAAAAGCGCCCATTTAATAGCACAACTTAGTTCTGTAGTGCTAAATCTTATCGAAAAGCAGCTAAGTTACTGGATAGAGCAGGATATTATTCCTCCTACCATCTCAATCAATTTTTCTGCACAATGTTTGCGGGACCGCGTATTGATACAGGAACTGGGTGAGATGGTGCAGCGCCATGCCTGTTTGCCGGTGCGCTTTGAAATTGAGCTGACAGAATCGGAAGCATTGGACCCCGACACACGGGATATTGAAACCATAGCCTCGCTAAGAAAGCTAGGCATACAAATTGCCATTGACGACTTGGGGAACGCATATTCTTC
>JBKEAM010000038.1:0-36887 GCA_047972265.1 Oscillospiraceae bacterium
CCAACCTGCCGCAAGAGCTGCACGCCGAAGCGGTGCGCCATTTTAGAGAGTATTACGCAGAGCATGGGCGAGATGAGCAAACGCTTTTCCCCGGTATAAAAGAGATGCTGGCAGCTCTGCGTGACGCAGGCAAAAAACTGTACATTGCCACCACAAAACCCGCCCCTTTTGCCAAATATATACTGGACGGGCACGGCATTACAGATTTTTTTGAGGATATCTCGGGCAGCCCCCTTACCCACAGCGGCCTACCCAAAGATGTAATTATTGATAACCTGCTGCAAAACCATAAAATAAACCCAGATGATGCCGTGATGGTGGGAGACCGCAAATACGATATTATTGGTGCCCAGCAAACAGGGCTGCACTCTGTAGGGGTGCTGTTTGGATATGGCAGCCGCGAAGAATTGGAAGAAGCCGGCTCGCCCTTAATTGCGCAGGATGTGGCCCAGCTTACCGCAATGCTACTGCAAAACCCCGCATAAAAGAAAAGAGGCCCTATGTCTAAGGTACAATGGAAAGGCAGCGCCCTATTGGGGCCTGTGCCACCCGCGCTGGTAACTTGTGGCACACTCGAAAATCCAAATGTATGTACGGTTGCCTGGTGCGGCATTGTAAACAGCAAACCCCCCCGCACCTATATATCCTTACGCCCCTCCCGCCATTCTCACCAGTTGATTACAAGCAGCGGAGAATTTGTAATTGCCCTACCTACCACCCAGCTTGTTAAAACAATAGATTATTGCGGCGTAAAAAGCGGGCGCGACGAAAATAAATTTGAGACCTGCAAGCTTACCCCTCAGGCCGCCACAACTATATCGGCCCCTTTAATTGAGCAAAGCCCAGTGTGCTTAGAGTGCCGTGTGTTTCAAACCATTTCTCTTGGTAGCCACGATATGTTTTTGGCCGATATTGTTGCTGTAAATGTTGAAGAAAATCTTTTGGATGCCAGCGGGCGCCTGATGCTGGAAAAAGCAGGCCTTGCCGCCTATGCCCACGGCAGTTACTTTGCCTTGGGTAATAAGCTTGGTACGTTTGGCTACTCTGTGCGCAAAAAGCCAAAACCCGGAGCAGGCAAAGATAAACCACCGCTCACACGCAAGAAAACAAAAAAGTAAATATCCTTTTTGCTGCGGTGTGGTTTTACACACTGCGGCTTTTTTACCGCCAATTGTAATTTATTTTGCAAATATTATATTTTTACGCACCACCATAAAACCACTATTACAAAATTGCACTTTTATTGTATAAAATCTACTGCAAAGGAGCGTTTTATTTGATTCGGTTTAACAGCGACTACTGCGAGGGCGCGCACGAGCGTATTTTAGCTCGCCTTACCAAAACCAACCTAGAGCAAACCCCCGGCTACGGTGAGGACGAATATTGTAAAGCCGCGGCGCAGTGTATACGCAGCCTTTGCGAGGCACCCGATGCCGCCGTACACTTTTTAGTGGGCGGTACACAGGCAAACCTTACTGTTGTTTCGGCGGCACTGCGCCCTTATCAGGGCGTTATAAGCGCCAGCAGCGGCCACATTAATGTGCACGAAACCGGCGCTATAGAGGCAACAGGCCACAAGGTACTAAGCCAAGAAAGTACCGATGGGAAATTGCGCCCCCAGCAAATAGAAACCACCTGCCGCCTGCACTTTACAGACGAAGCATTTGAGCATATGCCGCAGCCCAAAATGGTTTATATTTCTAACCCTACCGAGCTTGGCACCATTTACTCTTTACAAGAAATAAAAGACCTGCGCGCGGCCTGCGATAAATACGGTTTGCTGCTGTTTATGGACGGCGCGCGCCTGGGGTATGGGTTTGCCGCCCAAACCAACAACCTTACACTAAAAGATTTGGCTCAATATTGCGATGTTTTTTATATTGGCGGCACAAAGGTGGGCGCCTTGTTTGGCGAAGCGGTTGTAATTACAAACAAAGATTTGCAAAAAGACTTTAGGTACATTATTAAACAAAAGGGCGGCATGCTGGCAAAAGGACGCCTTTTGGGCTTGCAATTTTTAGAGCTGCTGGAAGACGGGCTTTATTTTGAGCTGGGGCAACACGCCGTAAAGCTTGCCGATACCATGCGTAAGGCGTTTACAGATGCGGGCTACGCTTTTTATGTAAACAGCCCCACAAACCAAATTTTTGCAATTATTCCCGATAAAGACCTGGCTGTTTTAAAACAAAACTACAGCTATGCCTACCAATTGCAGCTGGATGATGCCAACAGTGTGGTACGCTTTTGCACCAGTTGGGCAACCCGACCAGAGGATGTAGATACTTTTATAAATTCGCTTAAACTGCTGGCACAAAACAAAGCGTAAGTACCGTACCTTGCGCACCGGCTTTACAGTTTTTTCTTTATCATTAAAAAGATACAGGGCGGAGGTTTATACTCTGCCCTGTATCTTTTTAATCCCCTTTATAAATGCACAACCTGCTGCCCTGCATTGTTTGCCAATTCATCCACAGCAACATCGTACTGTTTTATTTTTTGCGGATTATAGTAAACCGGAACGGTAGAAACCCCTGTTTGAGAAATAAAGTAATCGGGATTATCCCATATATTACCACTGGTAAATACATATACATTGCCTGTAGCCGGGTCATTCCATCTGCATTCTATTTTATAAGGATGCCGCCCATTTACATGTATTGCATGGTTCATGTAAGTATTGCTTATTTGCGCTTCTATTCTTACGCCAATTTCCCTCAATTTTTTTCGTTTTTGCTGTTTGTGTATTTCTGCATATAGTATTCCGCCTCCTATGCCCAAAAACACAGCCGGAAAAACAAACGAAATGCTTAACAGTGCAACAAGGCTTTTGGGTGCAACATTTTGTGGGGCATCACGGTTAACCAGCACCTCTATTTCTTTTCCTTTGCGCATAGACGAACTGTACCACGGAAGCTGAACTTCGTATTCTTCACCGTTGTATTGATAATAAACATATGCCCTTAACCCTCTGCCGTTGCTGCTTCCGTAATTTTTTACACTGCTAATCTCTGTAATGGTAACCATCACCAAATCCGAGTTGCTTTTAAACCGAATGCCCATAACCATTAGCACCACGGCAACTATCAAAGTAATAGCACCAAATGCAGAAAACAAAATCCCCAAAATTTTAAGCACTTTATTTTTAGTTCTCAAGTATCCATACCTGCCTTTTAAAAAAATCGACGTTATCTAAGCGCTTATAATAGCATCTGCCGGTACTGCCTGTCCAGCAAAAGGGCTTGCAAAAAAGCGTTTGTTTTTACATTTGCTTCATTTTGTTTTTTGTATTTAGCGCTGGTAAAAACAGCTATAGTGTTTATTTTTTCACATATTTATGCCTGCAATTTATACAATAAATACCCACACAAACTACTTAAACCATACCGAACCCCAAAAATATCCTTCATATATATCTGTTATGTTGCATACGCTGTGCTGTAATAGTAAAATCGGGGATGGTTTATATAGGCAACTACACATGTATTGGCTGTTAAATATAAACAACAGCAAACTGCCACTTAAATGGGTTTGCATAAGTTTGTTTATGTCTTTTTAAAACAGGGAGAGTTTTAAAACCTATTTTTAGGATAACGCATATACAACAAACAAAGGGGAAGCAGTATGAGAGACATTTATTCGGTAATTATAGACATACGGCGCAAGGTTTTTACAGAGGTAGCGCGCCTTGCATACGATGGCGTAGATTACGCCCGCATCGAGAATCTTCCTTACGAGATTATCCCGGGGGAAACCGCCAGCTACCGCGATTCGATTTTTTTAGAGCGCGCCATTGTTGGCGAGCGCCTGCGCCTTGCCATAGGCCTGCCCCTGCGTCCCATAAGCGAGCACGCCCCTATTAGCCAGGACATTGAGGAAACCGCCATTGCCGAAAAGTACTACGACCCGCCGCTTATTAATATTATTAAATTTGCTTGCAATGCCTGCCCCGAAAAAAAGGTAGAGGTAAGCAGCCTTTGCCAAGGCTGCCTTGCCCACCCCTGTAAAGAGGTTTGCCCTAAAAACGCCGTTAGTATAGAGCACCGCAAATCGGTAATAGATCAGGATGCCTGTATTAGCTGCGGACGTTGTGTAGACGCTTGCCCCTACCACGCCATTGTAAAAACCGAGCGTCCCTGTGCCACGGCTTGCGGCATGAACGCAATCCATTCCGACTCTTTGGGTCGGGCCGAAATAGATTACGACCAGTGTGTCTCTTGCGGAATGTGCATTGTTAATTGCCCATTTGGGGCAATCTCGGATAAAGGGCAGATTTTTCAGCTGGTACACGCCCTTACAATGCCCGAAACCGAAGTATATGCCATTGTTGCCCCCACTTTTATAGGGCAGCTTGGCCCCGGCATCACTTCCGGCAAATTAAAAGCCGCCATGCAGCAACTGGGCTTTACAGATACGGTAGAGGTTGCCATTGGCGCAGACCTTTGTACTATAGATGAGGCCACCGATTTTATAGAGAAGGTGCCCAAAGAGCAGCCTTTTATGGCTACTTCCTGCTGCCCCGCATGGTCTGTAATGGCAAAAAAGCGCTTTCCGCAGCTTTCGCCCTATATCTCTATGGCGCTTACCCCCATGGTGCTTACCGCGCGCCTTGTAAAGCGCCAGCACCCCAACTGCAAAATTGCATTTATTGGCCCCTGCTCTGCCAAAAAGTTGGAGGCTAGCCGAAAAAGCGTACGAAGCGATGTTGATTTTGTACTAACCTTTGAAGAAATGATGGGTATGATGAATGCCAAAGAAATAGACCTAACCGCTTTGGCAGAGGAAACCCCGTTTGAAGAGGCCACCTCGGCTGGGCGTGGGTTTGCCGTTAGCGGCGGCGTGGCAAACGCTGTGGCTGCCGCCATCGAAAAAATAGAGCCCGGACACGAAGTGAAAATTGAAGCCGTGCAGGGCCTGCAAGAATGCTACAAAATGCTTGCTATGGCCAATAAGGGCAAGTACGACGGTTACCTTTTAGAGGGCATGGCATGCCCCGGCGGGTGTGTTGCCGGTGCCGGTACATTGCAGCCCGTAACCAAGGCCACTGCCGCCGTAAACCGCTATGCCTCTCAGGCAGCACTGCAAAATGCAACCGAAAGCAAATATAAAGAAAACCTCGATTTGCTTTTGGAGAAATAATTTTTTCTAACACAAAAAGAGCCTGCCCCCTGTATATGGGACAGGCTCTTTGCATTTATTATAGGGGGTTACCCTGTGGCTTCGGCAGCGGAAGAGGTCGGTGCCTCCGGCTCTACCGGCGGCGTCTGCCCCTCTGCGGAGCCCACATCCGAGCCAGATTGGGGCTCGGAATTTTGTTTATCGGGGCTTTGGGGATAGCCAATTTGCACATGTGTTAACCCCAACTGGCTTGTAAGCGGCAGGACACCATCCTCTGACGGAAGTGTTTTTTCAAGAATTTGCGCGGTCAAATCGTCCTTTTCAAGCAGCTTTTGCAGTTCTTGATAAGACATTTGGTTAAATGTGGTAAAGCCAGCGCTTTCCATAACAAGAGAGATATCCCCCTCTGATATGCCAGAATACACAACACCCCTTGCGGGTTGCGGCCCGTTTTTCCAACTGGCAAGCGTACCATACACTGTGTTGTATACACCCTGCACCACCGTGGTTAAAACAAGGTCACTTTTTTGTTTGGCGGCAGAGGCAACATCGGCCACATCTATAATTTTGCCCTGCGCAGCTTTGGCCGCGGCAAGGGCGGTTGCACGCAGGCTGTTTTCGTTTGCAAAAATGGCCTGTATTCCGTTGCCGTATGCGGCAGACATAGCCGTGCGCCATTCGCTAAAATTATCTGCATTGGTTACCGAAAGTGGAATAATTTGTATTGCGGCACTGCCAAGGCCTTTGGTTTCGGCCGCTGCTTCTGCCCCCAAAACAAACCCCAGGGCACGCTGTTGCACCTCTTGCACGTCTGTTTGAAAATACGCAAGCTTTGTATACCCATCCATTACAGCCGCATAACCAGCAAGCCAGCCTGCCTGCCCATAGGATATTTCTATCTGCACCGCATTTTGTGCAGCATCTAAGGTTTGTTTTGCATCTATAAGCAAAAAATAAACATCCGGGTGCTGTACTCTGCCTTTGTTTACAGCTTCCAGCATATCGTTGCCCATCATAACAATGGCATTTGCACCGCTTTTTATTGCCAGCTCTGCCGTTGCCAAAGCATCATCGTTGGTAACGGTGTACAGGCTGTTGGCAATGCCCTCTTCTCCCGCAAACAGGCTAATGGCAGACCAAACCTCGGTACCCCGTACGCTGTTTTGCTGGTCTTCCCGGGCCAAAAACGCAACATGCTCGTTGCCGCTTGTGGTGGGTGCGCCCGAAAGTGCAGAGGGAGCCGGTGTAGAAGAAACCGAAGGCGCGGCACCACAGGCCGCAAGTATTACCAGCAGCCCAATTATTGCCAAAACAGCGCCCAGCTTTTTCATCAGTTTCCCTCTTTACATCACAATACTATAAAAACAAAGTAGATTTCTTTAACCATATAAAGAAACCTACTTTATAACTTTATATCATTGTAACCCGTAGGGGTTAAAACATCAATAAAACACACCGCCTTTTTGCCATTACAAAGCGGTTACAAATTATATGCAGCATCGTTTTTACTTATTGCTTTTTACAGTATACCCTTTTTATGCGCGCGCCTAAACAAGATACAATCTCGTTGGTTATGGTTTGCCCTGCTTCGGCAATTTCTTCTGCACCAAGCCATTGTTGTTTGGCGCCACCTATCAGTACCACACGGTCTCCCGGCTTTACCTTTGCATCTTCGTCCAGCAACACACACAACTGATCCATAGAAATACGCCCCACAACAGGAATACGCCGCCCTTGTAGTAGCACCTGCAAATTTTGTGCATTGCGGGGTATGCCGTCGGCGTAACCAATGCTTATTGCCGCTATTGTATTTGGCTTACTGCATCTATATGCGCCGCCATACCCTACCCCTTCTCCCTCTTTTACCGCCCGCACCGATACCACACTGGATTCCAGCGTCATAACGGGGCGTAAACTATCGTGCATTTTGGTTTTTTGTTGGGGTGCCTGTGCCAGCCCATATATGCCAAGCCCTACCCTTGCATAGCTGCAACAAATTTGCGGATAGTTAAATAGCCCATAGGTGCTTTGAAGGTGTGTATCCCCTGGGGATATTCCCCTATTCTTCAAGGTATCTACAACCTCAAAAAAATCTTGTGTTTGCTGCAACGTTTTTTGCCGACCCCAATCTTCTTGCACATCTGCCGAGGAGAAATGGCTATATATGCCCATAACCCTAAGGCCTTTTGTGTTGTATATACCTGCAATTGCCTCTATCTCCTGCTTTGGCACTCCCAAGCGGTGCATACCGGTATCTACCTTTATATGTGCTTTAACTTTATACCAGTGCCCTGCTGCCAGTTGTTTTGCATAGGCGGCATCCACAATTGTTTGGGTAAGGCGATATGCCCAAAGCTGAAAGGCACGCTGCGGGGCGGTATACCCAAAAATAAGGATAAGCCCTTTTATCCCTACGCGGCGAAGCTGCATCCCTTCTTCTATTGTGGCAACCGCATAAGCGTGTACACCCTGCTTTTGTAAGTACCGTGCCACCTGTACTGCACCGTGCCCATAGGCATTTGTTTTTACAACCGCCATTAACTTGCATCCCGGCTGCATACATGCGTTAATTTGCCGCACATTGTGCCCTAAAGCCGGTAAATGAATATATGCCGCCGCCCTTGGCTGCCCTATATTTGTATTTGGAGACAGGCGCTTTATTGCAAGCGGAATAAAACTGAGCAACGAAGCCACTGCAAGCACTGCGCAATAAAACACAAGGCTATTGCCAACCACCACCGCAAAAATACCCAATGCCTTTGTGCCTGCCCGTACAAGCACAATGGCCCACGGATGCAGGATATAAAGCCAAGCGCAAAACCCACGCAATATAGGGTGCGGGTTGCCCCTGCTGCCCATAAGCAGGGCAAACAAGGCCACCATTACAAGCGGCAGCATTAGGTACATACTATCGTGCCGCAGGGGGCCATAGCTACGCAGCCAAAGCGCTTCTACCATCATACCCCCAAACAAAGCCATAAACAAAGCGGCAAACCCTACTTGCACTTTTGCAGTATGCAACTGAGTGGTTTTTTTTGAAAATTGCAGCCCCAAAACAATAAATAGGGGCGCAAAAAAAAGCCCGTTGCGGGTATATTCAAATACACTAAACACAGCACCATATACCGTTTTTACCCACGGAAATGCCGATATAAGTGTATAGTAGCTGTCTCCGCCAAGGCCGATGATATACAAAGTGACTGCTGCCAATACCGCAATCCATCCCGGCAAAAGGCGGTATAACAGTGCTGCAACCCCTACACCCAATATAAGGGCCGAAAAATACCACAAATGATAAAATGTGCCGTTCCACAAAATATCTTTTACCAATTGAAGTGGTGTAAACCCTTTGCCAAAATACCCCATATACAAATTAAGCGGCAGATACAAAAGCATTGCCAGCCCATACATTTTTATCTGTTTTTTACATATATCAAGCCCAGACGCAACAATGTTCTTTTTCCCTTTTGCTGCAATGCCCCAAAAAAATCCTGTGATCATAAAAAACAAGGGGACCGCCAGCCTGCCAAGTACACGGGTAAAAATAAAATCTGCCGTTGTGTTTACGCCGCTTAGGGGCGAAGTATGGATGGCAACCACCAAAAGTGCGGCAGGCAGCCGCATCCAATCCAGCAGCGGCCAGCCCTGCCCCTTATTTGGGTGGGCAGTGTGTATTGTTTTTACTTGTTCCATGTTGCCACCACCAAATAGCCCTGATTATCGCCCGATACGCTGTAATTGGTATCGTTTTTTTCTTCGTGCAAGTCCTCCCATTCGTTTGGCTTTATGCAATACACACCGCCCTTTTTGCCGTTTATAGAAAATTGCAATGGGTTTTGCATGCTGGTATGTTGATGCAGATGCTGAATATATTCTTCTAGCGCAAATTTGCTTTGGGCAATTAAAGCCGAGTGCGGCCAGCCCACATACCTAAAGTGCCATGGCTCTGCCCCAATGCCTGTAATATCTGTTTTTTCTTTGGTGTACCGCTCTATAAAACCAAATTGGGGCGCCATAGCGCGAAAGCCTGCATACACACCTGTATAGGGCAGGTGGGGGCAAATTGGGTCTATCTCTTTTTGATTTGCGGCAAGGTCTATCGCAAGCCCTGTTTCATGCTCACTGCATCCCGGCAGAGCCACAAATTGGCGGGTAAACTGGGGGCCATTCTCTGCAAGGCAGGTTGCGTACAGGCGGGTTTGTTCGGCATTGCTGCGGTAGCCGCTTACCGGCAAAATAGCATTTTCTGTTTTGCTGGCACGCAGACATTTTTGCAATTGTGTTGCCGCTGTGGGGTGCAGCAAAACGCCATTGCTTGTAAGTGTTACAAGCTCGTTTTCGTTTATCGTCTTTGCTTGTATGGCATTTTGCGCGTTTACAAGCACAAGGCTGCCTGTGGTTGTACGGGGGGCGCTTTTAACCTGTATCATTCTTCCACCGCCAGTTCTAACAAGCGCTGTATCATCTGCTTAAACGGCACTTGGGCGGCATTCATCATACCGGGGTAGCGGCTATGCAGCGTAAGCCCCGGTATTGTATTTACCTCGTTAAAAAGCAATGTTCCTTCTTTTGTACAAAACAAATCTACCCTGGCAAACCCTTTGCACCCAAACAAGCGATACAGGCGTTTGGCAGTATCTTTGGCATTTTCCAGTATTTGGGGGGCAACCGGGGCTGGTAAAAGAATGCGTGCTGTTTCCAGCGTATATTTTTCGTGGTAATCAAAAAAGCCCTGCTGCAACGCAATGGCATCCGGCACACCTGTAATAAGTTCATCGTTGCCAAGTATAGCGCAGCCTATCTCTATACCCTCTATGCCCTGTTCTACCACTATGCGCTTTGTGTATTTAAAAGCATGCTGCAAGGCCGCCGCCAATTGGCTATAGTCTTCTACCTTGGTTACCCCAAAAGAAGAACCTTCTGATACAGGCTTTACAAACCAAGGCAGGGGGGTATCTTGCATGCCTTGCAACACTTCTTGTTCTATTTCTTGTGCTGTTTTCTCTCTTTTTTCTACCAAAATATAGGCAGGGCACAATACCCCTTCTTGCTGTGCCAACCTATGCGCCGCATCCTTATCCATGCATAGGGCCGATGCCAACGTACCGCTGCCAACGCAGGGAATACCCGCCAATTGCAAAAGCCCCTGTACAGTGCCGTCTTCTCCATTTTTGCCGTGCAACACGGGAAAAGCCAAATCCAGTGTTTTCTTTTCTATATTGTCTTGCTGCACGACCCAAACGCCGTGATCCTCGCGGCTGGGCGATAAAAATGCCGCCGCACAAGAACTATGCTTCCACCATGTATCCTCCTCAATTTGCTCAATTGGGCCGTTATAGTACAGCCATTGGCCTGCCGCGGTTATGCCCAGTAGCACCAAATCGTAATCATTTGCATCTACTGCGCCCGCTACCGCCGCCGCAGATTGTAACGAGACTTTATACTCGCTGGAGGCACCGCCAAAAATAATTGCAAGTGTTTGTTTCATAATTAAAAACCACCTTTTATTTTGTATGCTTACAGCGTAACAAAACAAAAGGTGGCATTTATTTGGAACATTTTATAGCTCTCTTACATTGGTGTGCCAAATTTCTTGCAAATTTATGACGTTGTGTTTTGAGGCATAGCCGGTTCTTTAAATAAAGGCAACCATACGGTAAAAACAATAGTTTCATCTTCGCTTTGCGCCATAATACTGCCGCCGTGCATTTCTACTATTTCTTTGGCAATGGCAAGCCCCAGGCCCGCACCGTTTTCACTGCCCGAGCGTGCTTCATCCACACGGTAGAACTGCTCAAAAATATGGGCCAGCTTATGTGGGGGGATGGTATCTCCACTATTTTTTATTTGCAAACAGGCCCAGCCGTTTGTTTCTTCTACCCTTATTTGTATACTGCTGTTTGTATGGCTGTAGCTTACTGCGTTGCGCAAAAGATTATCCACCACTCGCTCTAGCTTACCTGCATCTGCATACAACTTTATGTCTTTGGGGGCTTGCAAAACTGCCTGCAAGTTTTTAGGCGTTAGCAGAGGTTTAAACTCATCATTTACCTGTTCCAGCAGGCGGGTAAAATCTACCACGGTGGGCTGTAGAGAAAGACCCTTTAAGCTATAGCGTGTTATTTCAAAAAATTCGTTTATTAAATCCTCCAGCCTTTGGGCTTTTTCGGATGCGATAGAAATATATTTTTGCCGTGTATCTTCCGATATTTGGGACTCGTCCCGCAAAAGCGAAAGATAGCCCAGCACCGATGTAAGGGGAGTTTTTAAATCGTGCGCAAGGTAAACAACCATGTCGTTCTTTTTTTGCTCGGCCTCCTGCGCCCGCATTCTGTCCTGGATATTTCTGTGTTGTATATCCTGCATCACGCCTTTTACAGCATCCAGGCTTTCTGGCAAATCCACCAATTCGTCTGGGTTAGCCGCCATTTTGTCAATGGCATCTACCAATGCCAGCATATTTTCTGTAATATTTTTCCATTGAAAACGCACAATTAAAACAGCACCTATAACGGCAAGAAACAAAACAGCATAAGGCCAGTTATAATAAATGACTGCCAAAAAAGGAAACCAAAAATCATCTCTATACCATATCTGGCTGTCTTTTAAAAGCAGACCCAATACAGTAATGCCAAACAGTATTAGCATATAGGCCGCAAAAAACACAAAAAATCGGCGTTGGTACTTTTTCATCATTAATTTTTGCAATTTTATTTTTTCATTCGGTTTCAATCTGGTACCCCACTCCCCACACTGTTTTTATAAATTTAGGTTTGCGGGGCGGCTCTTTCATTTTTTCCCGCAGGCGGGCACTATACGCCATTACAGTGTTGTTGCTGTCCATAAATTTTTCCTTCCATACCGCTTCAAAAAGCTCTTCAGAAGAAACTACCCTGCCCCGGTTTTCGCACAGATACCACAGGATAGAAAATTCCAGCGGGGTAAGGGGCAGGGTTTCTTGGTACAACACCGCTTTATGGGTGTCTTCGTTAATATACAAGCCCCAAAACTCGTAGGCCTTTTCTTGCAGTTCTTTTTCTTTGGGTGTTTCACTATACATATGTGTACGCCTAAGCTGGGCTTTTACTCGCGCCAACAGTTCCATTGGGTTAAAGGGTTTTGTCATATAATCATCTGCGCCAATGGCAAGCCCTGTAATTTTGTCCATGTCTTGCACACGGGCGGTTAACATAATAACCGGAAACACATATTTTTGCCGGATTTGAGCGCATAAAGCAAACCCATCGGTATCCGGCAGCATTACGTCCAAAACAGCAAGGTCCGGCTGCCACACCTGCAGCAAATTGCTGGCTTCGGCCCCGTTGTAGCATTTTTTTACTTCGTAGCCTTCGGACAATAAATATACTTCTACCAAATCTGCAATTTCTTTTTCATCATCCACAACCAATATTTTTGCCACATTTATCCCCTGCCTTTATGTTGCTGTTTGTGTACAGTATAGCTTTTTGCCTATATATGCACAAATTTTTACCTATGCCCTATATAACGATTGTAGCTGTTTTTACTTTCAATTTTGCTTTTGTGGGGCATTTATAAACGAATTGTAAGAAAAACGCAAGATTTACACCACACCGGCCACATTTTACTGGGCTTTTTCACACAAAGTATGCGGTGTTTTTTGGTAGATTCTTTCTCTATGATTGGTTTTTTATAAATGATATACTTAATATAATTTATATTGGCAATGGGGGATGTTTAGTGAAAAGTGCGGGGCTAATAAAAAAAGTAGTGGGTGCGTTGCTGGTATTGCTTTTGGCTTTTTCCTTTGGTATTCCTGTTTTGGCAGCCGGCGGGGTGCCAAACGCAGTAACAGATGCACGCAGCAGTGTTGTGCGCATTGCTGTTATGCATAACGATTACTATGTCGGCTCCGGCAGCGGGTTTGCCGTGGGGCGAGGCGATGAGATTTACATTATTACAAACTGGCACGTAACAACCTTTGACGAAATTGATGCAAAAGAAATTAAATTTAGGATTTATTTTGCCGAAAACAGGTATATACCCGCAACCTTAAAAGGAACATCTGCCGGGCGCGACCTTGCCATATTGGAACCAGTTAATCCCATACCCGGATTAAAACCGATTGCATTGCAAACGGGTGAAGTGAAAACCGGAGCCGCAGGATATGCATTGGGTTTTCCCGGTTCTGCCGATGATATCTCGGGCACTTTTTTAACCGGCGAAGATGCAATTACCATAACCAACGGTATTGTAAGCGGCATACGCAGTTTTTCCATTGGGGATAACTCCCGCCCAAACACTCAAATTTTACAAACAAACATAGCCATATCGGGTGGCAACTCGGGCGGACCTTTGTTAGACTCTGGCGGTAATGTAATTGGCATTAACACGCTGGGCGTCACTACAGATTCTAACCTGTTTGCCTGTGTGCATGTGCAGGAGTTGGTTGAGTATCTCGATGACTCTAATATTGCGTACACTACTGCTGCCGATAAGGTTTGGGGCACAGCCCTTTGGGCCATGCTGGGTGTTCTTATTGCCGGTATAGCAGTATTGGTTGTTTTTTGCTTAAAAAGTACAAAAAATCCGCCGCTTTTGCGGGCGGCAAAAACGGCATTCCCCTTTCTCGCCTGGTTATGCCCGGCAGCGGGTTTTATTTAAACGAAGCAGCCACCTGCATCGCCGGCAAAAAACTATTAACAGAAATGTCTTTTGATCTGGAAAAGTTTTTAAACGGAAGCTATCCGCTTTCTCCCGATTATATATACCTAACCAAAGAGGGCTTGTTAAGCTACCAGCCACCCAAGACAGCGCTTTTGCAAAGCGCAATGCCCCAAACAGAGGCTGCACTTGTATATTTTTCCGGTGCGGTATTATACGCTGCCCATACCGGCACCTTTCCACCAGATGCAGCGGCACGCACTGTCGGTGTAAACCTGCTGCTTATCAGCAGCCCGCTGGCTTCGGTTATAAGCAAGGCAATGGATTTAGAGGCAGGAAACCGATATTCCAGCATGTTGATACTATTAGATGCACTAAACAAAATCGAGCCTAGTGCAGGCCCTTTTTCGCCTTCATCATATGGCGGGGCCTACCCTTCAACATTTACCGGCATGCCTCCCGTAAGCAATTTTTCACCTAGCCAAATTACGCCAAAAAAGAAGAAGAGAAAAGGCCTTATCCTTTCTGTTTGCGCCGGGGTTTTGGTATTGGCATTTGGTATTTATTCCGCTGCGCAAATGTATATTGTTTCTTCTTCCTCAAAAGAGGAGGACTACCGCAGTGCCACGGCCGCATTTAACCGCGCCCCTTGGCTGCAATTGTTTTTTAAAAAGGACTACACCTACGTATACGGAATGAACGAATGGACACGCGGCAACTATCAAGAGAGTTTACGCGCCTTAAACGAACTGCCCGATGAATACGAGGAAGTTGCCGCTGCAAAGCAGCAGGTATCTTATGATATGGGTACAGCCTATATAGATGCGGGAAAAGCTGAAGATGCTTTAAGTGTTTTTGGAAGTCTTGGCAACTATAAGGACAGTAAAGAAATTGTTGTTTTGCTAAAAAAATACTTAGCCGCTCCTTCACTTCAAGATGAAATAAGACGCTATATTTCTTATATACAACTTGGTGACTTTTTAGATTCGGCACAAAAGGCGCAAGAATTACAAAATACAATTATTGATTTAGGATTTACAGCTTTTGAAAGTGGAAACTTATCAAGTGCTAAAAGAATTTTCGACATAGTTTTACCAAATGCACCCCTGAGCGACTCCGACAGAGAAACCATTACTTATTACAGTGAGTCTTTGCGCATTTGGGATTCTATGAGCAGAGTTAATTCTTACTCTGATGCTCTCCCCTTACTATCTCAGTTAGAAACTTTAGATCAAAAAATCTATCTTTCCTCGATATTTTCTTCTGACGAAGTACTGTACTACTATTTCCATGGAGAATGGTATTCTAACAGTGGCGGATGGTTTACATATAACAGTAACACACGTATTTTCAATCTTACAAATATCTATCTTCCCTATGTATCATTTTCTTTTCAGGGTGGTACCTTCTCCACATATGAAGGTGGTACAGATTACTTGGCTTATGAATGCATTGATTACAATACCCTTAAATTTACCGATTTGAGAAACGGAAGAAGCTATACCTTTGCCAGGCAATAACAATTTTAAACAAAGCGGCGCTGCATTTGCAGCGCCGCTTTGTTTCGCTTTTAATTCTTATATCTTAATTTTATATTGCCTGGCAAAGGTATAACTTCCACCATTTTAAATCTAAAATTCCATCCAATAGTAAAACAGTTTCTACCAAGCAGTTGCTTTATCTTGCTACTCTGCCGCAAAATTTACCTTGTTAAACGCATCCAACATCAACAATATACTAGAATACCTGTTTGCCGCCTCAAGTTCCATCGCCTTTTTAATAATAATATCTACTTCGCCTTGGGCTAGCACCAGTGCTTCTCCCCCGGCTCGGCTTACCACTGTGGGGGGCATTTTACCTGTGCGCAATGCATACAAAATCGCTCCTGCAAAATAAACAGCCGCTTCTTCGAGTTGTGCTTGCGTATTTACTGCCTGCTTTTTTGGGGCAGCCGATACTCTAGCACACCGTTATTGTGGTACCAAACATTATCCACCGCAAGCAGCGCATTTCCCCGCAAAATATTTTCTCGCTGGGCAAATAAGCTTTGCAAAAGTGTTTTGCCTGCGGCAGATACAGCTTGCTCGCTGAATGGACGGCCATTGGCAATGGTTAAAAGAACCTGTGTGCCTGTTTTGTTTTTCTTATTTTTCGCTGCTTTACTCCCAAGTGTAATGCCCAATACAATAATAGCAATAGATATTATTGATACAGCACCCCATAAAACATATGTGCTGCCGTCGGTTACATTGTTGGTTATGCTGTTGGCAGATTGGTTACCATAAGCTATACCCGCATTTGCGATATAATTAAGCAGCTCTTGTATATGCAGGCAAGTTGCCGATTTGCTTGAAGCCTCCATTACGCTAACGCCAACCACATTGCCCTTGCTGTCCAATAAAGGGGAACCAATGGTTCTGATAAAAATAACTGCATCGGTTTTCCAATATTGCACCAAGCCAAGAGTGGGGTCTGTAAGAGCTGCCTCCCGCGTGCCTTGTATAGTGCTTTTGCTTACCCCAAAAGAATCTATATCAAAAGACAAAATATTTTTGTTTTCACTTAGCACCTCATACAAATAAACGTCTATGCCCACGTCTACATATTTGGTTTGCAAAGTCAATGGTACTATACCCGGTATCTCATCGCTTGGCCTTAAAATCGAGACCCCCAAGTCTTTCGATTCATCAATCAGTTCTGCATCTACATAGGCATCTTCGGCATAATAAATGCGATATGTTACACCTGCTTTTTTATATCCTGTAAAGTAAGTGGTTTGCGGGTTGGCAATGATATATACATTGTCGTTTGCTGCAATTGCAAAACCCAACCCCATTGTGGCCCGCTCTGCATTTCTTCTTGCCTCTATCTGCACAATACCGCTTCGTGCATCCATTACCGCTGTTGGTACGCTCCACGATGCAAACACAGAAGTCTCAAAGCAAAACAGAAATATAATGGAAGATACTATACACAATGCCTTTTTTGCCGCATGCCCCTTATTCATGTAGACAACCCCTATTCAAAAAATGATATACAATAAGAATATCATTTTATAAATTATATTTATATAGGTATTACTGCACAATAAATTTATACTTTTATATGTTTTATCGCGTTCGCAAAAAGAGCCACACAAAATAATTATCAGCACACCATAATAAAGCAAAAAACATCTGCCCCGGCAAAAAAATTGCGCAAAGGGCAGATGTTTTTATTTTTATAAAAAGCCATATTATATTACTGCACCAAGCAGTATAACTCTTTTTTACAGCCCGGGTATTTGCTGCACTATGCCCCGCAGCATTTGGCAGGATGCCTTAAACTTTTGCAATTCTTCGGGCATAAGGTCTAGTGTAAGCACCCGCTTTACACCGCTTCGGTTTACAATGCAAGGCGCACCAACAAACACATCGGTTTCTCCGTAGTTGCCCCTCATCATGGTAGAAAGGGTTAAAACGCTGTTTTCGTCCCCTAAAATGGCTTTGGTAATACGCACCATAGACATACCAATGCCGTAATAGGTGGCCTTTTTGGCCTGAATAATTTTTTCGGCCGAGGTACGTACTTCCTCCTCAATCCGCTCCAACTGCTCGTTGCAAAAAGAGCCGTTGCTTTCTTCGCACACCTTTAGTACCGATTGAGTGCCTATCATGGCTTGGCTCCACGGTACAAACTCGGTATCACCATGCTCGCCCATTACATATGCATGGATATTACGTGGATCCACCCCAAAATAATCTCCAAGCAGATAGCGCAAACGGGCAGAGTCTAGCGTTGTACCGGTGCCCAGCACCCGGCTTGCGTTAAAGCCAGAAAGCTTACAGGTAACATTGGTCATAATATCTACCGGGTTGGTTGCCACTAAAAATAAGCCATTAAAGCCAGATTGCACAATGGGCTCTACAATAGAACGAAACACCTTTGTATTGCGCTCCAGCAGTTCTAAACGGGTTTCTCCCGGTTTTTGCGCAACACCCGCACAGATGGCAACAATATCCGCGCTGGCACAATCGGCATACTCTCCCGCATATATTTTTGTATGCGAGGGAGAAAATGCAAGCCCATGGTTTAAATCCATTGCTTCGCCCGCAGATTTTTGTTTGTCTATGTCAACAAGCACCAGTTCATCACAGGTATTTTGGTTTAGCATCGCATAGGCATAGCTCATCCCCACCATGCCTGTGCCCACCAGCACCACTTTTCTATTTTCGCTGCCGCTCACACTTCCACCGCCTTTAAAATTAATAAGATATTGGTTGCGTCTCACTTTATAACTACACTATATCACTCTAGTTTGGTTTTGTCACACATGCATTTACGCCTGAGCAAAAAACCGCCACAGGCATATGCCCGCAGCGGCTTTTATCATTCTAAATCTTTGGGGCCAAACCCTTTGGGCAGCAAGCCGCCAAGGGTGGTTTCTTCATATTCGCCTTTTCCTTTTGCCAGTATCACAGGCAAATCGGGCCCGGCAAACTCGTACAATGCTTGGCGGCATACCCCGCAAGGGGTGCAAAGGGGCAAATCGTCCCCTTGCTGCAAAGTATCGGCCCCGCCCGATACCGCAATGGCCACAAACTCTTTTGCGCCTTCACTTACTGCTTTAAACAGGGCCGTTCTTTCGGCACAATTGCAAACACTATATGCCGCGTTTTCTATATTTCCGCCGCTAAAAATTCGCCCATCCTTTGCCATTAAGGCCGCCCCCACCGCAAAGTGAGAGTATGGCGAGTAGGATAGTTTGCGGGCCTCAATGGCCATTTTGGCAAGCTGCTGTGCATTATATTCCATATTCAATTCCTCTTTTTACAGGCTGCCCAGGGCTATTTCCATCATATCTGTAAAGCTTTTTTCGCGTTCTTCTGCCGTGGTTATTTCGGGCGTTACAAAACTATCCGAAATGGTAAGCAGGCAGGCCGCGTTATTGCCGGTAGCTGCCGCATTATGAAACAGCGCAAAGCTTTCCATCTCTACCGCAAGGCAGCCCTTTTCGTCCCGCAGGGTATGCCAATAGGGTACGCCCGGCTTTTCGGCACGGTAAAATACATCGCTAGAGTGCACAATGCCTTTGGTCATTTTTTTGCCAAGGCTTTGGGCGCTTTGTTCCAGCTTTTCGTTCAACTCGGCACTGGGCAGGGTAATATCTTCTTCGTACCCATTCATTGTTTTTGCATACGAAGATTCGCTGTAGGCGCCGGTTGCCAGCAACACATCAAACACCTTCATATTGGCAGAATAAGTGCCGGCAGAGCCAATGCGGATGATGTTTTTAACATCGTACTTTGTGTATAGCTCGTAAGAATAAATGCCGATAGAGGGCATGCCCATGCCACTGCCCATTACAGATACAGGCTTACCCTTATAAGTGCCGGTATAGCCAAGCATGCCGCGTACGGCGTTAAACTGTACCGGATTTTCGAGAAAAGTTTCTGCAATAAAACGGGCGCGCAAAGGATCTCCCGGCATTAAAACAGTAGAGGCAACCTGCCCTTTTTCGGCCGAAATATGTGGTGTAGCCATATGTATTCCCTCTTCTTTCGTATTGGTTTTGTATGTAAGGCATTGTAAAACTGCCTAGAGGCACACACTGCCTGTATTGCATAAAACAAACTGCATATGTACCAAAACCAGTATACCATATTTTATAGGCGTGTTATACTTTTGCTGTATACAGTACAGTTACAAAATATCAGCTTTACTTTTGTAAAAGAAAGGCCCTTTATGCAACCTTGTTCTTTATGCCCACGCGGCTGTAATATACAAAGAGACAGCGCCGCTGGACGCTGCAACGAAACCTATACCATGCGCATTGCCCGGGCCGCCCCCCACCTGTGGGAGGAGCCCTGCCTAAGCGGCACACAGGGCAGTGGCACCGTGTTTTTTAGCGGGTGCCCACTGGGATGCATTTTTTGCCAAAACCAAAATATAAGCCTGGGCGGAGCCGGCCAGCCGACCACCCAAAAAGATTTAATTGATATTTTTATAAACCTGCAAAACCAGGGTGTACACAATATCAATTTGGTTACCGCCACACATTTTTGGCCGCAGGTGCTTGCCGCTGTTAAAAAAGCCCGTTTGCAAGGCCTATACCTGCCCATTGTATGGAACACCGGCGGCTACGAAAGCATAAACGCCATACAAAAACTTGCCGGGCAGGTAAGCATTTGGCTTACCGATTTAAAATTTTACTCGCCCCAGCTTTCGGCCCAGCTTGCGCAAGCGTCCGATTATTTTGCCGTTGCCTCTGCCGCCGCGCAGCGCATGTGTGCCCTTAGCGGCCCGCCGCTGCTGGATAGCGATGGCATCATGCAGCGCGGCACCATTATACGCCTATTGGTGTTGCCGAGGCAGCGGGAGGATGCAAAAAAACTGCTGCACTGGATGGCCCAAAACCTGCCCAAAGATGGTTTTTTGCTTAGCCTGATGAGCCAGTATACCCCGCCGCCGGGCAGTAAGCTTGCCCCACCGCTAAACCGGCGTATTTCTACCTACGAATACAACGATGTTGTAGATACAGCCATGCAGCTTGGCCTTATAAACGGATTTATGCAGCAACGAAGCAGCGCAAAAGAAGAATATACCCCGCCGTTTGACGGTACAGGCCTGCCAAAATAAGCCGCATATTCTTTGACAATTGCATGCGCAAGCAGTATAACATAGTTATGGCTAACTACATTTTCTTTTATGCGGCAGCAGCCTTGCCGTAGCTACACCAAAAGCATTGATTTTATAATAAGGAGATTTTTTACCATGTTGCAAAACGCAAAACCCATTTCTAATAAAACACTAAAGAATTTTGAAAAAAAGGCATCTAAAAACGCAGTGCTTACAGTGGCTGCACATGCCATGAACAAATCGCCCCTTACCAAGGTTGCCACCGTAATGCCCCAGCAGGGCAATACCGATTTTCACTTTTCGGTACAAATTAACACCATGGCAGTTACCAACCAAAAGCGCAGCGGACGCTGCTGGATATTTGCCGCCCTAAACCTGCTGCGCGAGCAGGTAGGCAAACAATGCAATATAAAAGACTTTGAACTAAGCCAAAACTATACCGCTTTTTGGGATAAGTTTGAAAAAAGCAACTGGTTTTTAGAGAGTGTTATTGACCTTGCAGACCAGCCTGTAACCGAGCGTACCCTGCACTGGGTACTGCAAAACGGCATACAGGACGGTGGCCAGTGGGATATGATTGTAAGCCTGATTGAAAAATACGGCGTTGTGCCAAAAGCAGCAATGCCAGAAACAGCCGTATCTGGCGATACACCCCAGCTTAACCAATTGCTGCAATACCGCCTTGCCAAAGCCGCGGCAAAAATACGCCGCCAAAAAGCTGATGGCAAAGACCTAGAGGCGCTTGCCAAAATAAAAGAGGATGCCATGCAGGACGTTTATAATATGCTGGCTTCTGCTCTTGGTACCCCGCCCGCTTCTTTTAACTTTGAATACGCCGACAAAGACGACGCTTACCACATCGAAAATGGGCTTACCCCGCTTTCTTTTTACAAAAAATACACCAATGCCGATTTAACCGATTATATCAGCGTTATTAACGCCCCCACCGCCGACAAGCCCTACTACCAAAGCTATACAGTAGATTATCTTGGCAACGTAGTAAACGGCCAGCCCATCCAATACCTTAATCTGCCCATGGAAGACATGGAAAAGCTGATTGTAAAAGAACTGCAAAGCGGCCTGCCTGTTTGGTTTGGCAGTGATGTAAGCCATTTTGGAGACCGCGAAGAGGGCGTATGGGACGATGCCTCGTTTGATTACGACAGCCTGTTTGACACCAAGTTTTTTGTAAGCAAAGAGGACATGCTAGACTATGGCCTTTCTGCCATGAACCATGCCATGCTATTAACCGGTGTAAATTTAAATGCTGATAAAGCCCCCACCAAGTGGAAGGTAGAAAATAGCTGGAGTGAAAAAAGCGGCAATAAAGGCTACTTTATCATGAGCGAATCTTGGTTTGAGCGATTTGTATATCAGGCGGTAGTACACAAAAACATTCTTACTGCCAAACAAGCCCGCGCGCTGGAAAAACCCGTGGTGCATTTAAACCCATGGGACCCAATGGGCACACTGGCACAGTGCAAATAAAATTGTAATTAACAAAAACAGCATTGCCCTTTGGCAATGCTGTTTTTTATTGTTGCCATTTTGGCATATCAAATGCCACTTTGTTTATTATTGGGTACCCGCCTTATTCTTTTTTATTTTAAATATAATGCCTGCTTTTTTATAGACGCAATGCCTTCAAAAATGTATACTGTTATACTAAGTACGCTATATAGCCTTGGCACCATTTTATAGCCAAGCATGCTATCGCATTGTGGTTTACCATCTGGTGCTTTTAGTTTGCAAAGGAGGCCTTGCATGGGCATTTGTGTTTACAGCGAAATTGAACCGCTGAAAAAGGTTTTGTTGCACCGCCCCGGCGACGAACTGGAGCAGCTGGTGCCCGAATCTTTAGACAGGCTTTTGTTTGATGATATCCCCTATTTGCGCATTGCGCAGGAAGAACACGATGTTTTTGCCGATGTTTTGCGCAGCAATGGCGCGCAGGTGGTATATCTAGAGGATTTAATGGCAGAAACCCTAGCTGCCAACCTAAACCTGCGGGAAGAGTTTATTGGCGATTTTATTAAAGAATCCGGCCCGGGCGCGCAGCACCACAAGGCTAAGCTATTTTCTCTTTTTTCCAAAATAGACAGCCCCAAAGAACTTGTTTTAAAAACAATGCGGGGCGTTAGCCTTAAAGAATTAAAAACAACCTCACGCGGGCCTTTTGTAAGCCTTGTACGGCCCGATTCTCACTTTGTGCTGGACCCTATACCAAACCTGTACTTTACACGAGACCCCTTTGCAAGCATTGGCGGCGGGGCCACGCTGCATCGCATGTATTCTCAAACACGACGATGAGAGGTAATATATGCCCGCTATATTTTAAACTACCACCCCGATTATGCCGGGCAGGTGCCATTTTATTACCTGCCCACCTCTCCTTTTAGCATAGAGGGCGGGGATATTCTTGTAGTAAACAAGCACACGCTTATCATTGGATTTTCTCAGCGCACCAGCCCAGAAGCAATAGAACTGCTTGCGCACAACCTTTTTGCAGACCCGCAAAGTTCTTTTACCAATATTTTGGTGCTCAACATTCCAAGTTTGCGGGCCTATATGCATTTAGATACCGTTTTTACACAGGTGGATGCCGATAAATTTACCATCCATCCCTCTATTTTGCCCCAGCTAGAACAATACCTGCTGCAAAGGCAACCCGAGGGCAAGTTTACCGCACAGCAGCTTAATACCCCCTTGCAGCAAACATTAAGCAGCCTGCTGCAAATGGATGCGGTAGAGTTAATTTTATGCGGCGGGCAGGATTTTGTTACTTCGCAGCGCGAGCAATGGAACGACGGTGCCAATACCCTTTGCCTTGCGCCCGGCAAGGTTGCCGTATACAACCGCAACACCATAACCAACCGTATATTGCAAGAACAGGGCGTGCAGGTAATTGAGCTTCCAAGCTCCGAGCTTTCTCGCGGGCGGGGCGGCCCCCGCTGCATGAGTATGCCGCTGGAGCGGGCTTATTTTTAGGCAAACACCTGCATATCTTATCAAAAATATTATTGCCCATAACCAGATTATTCTTTAACCCTCCCCTACGGACAACAGCCTGTAACGGCTGCCGAAAATACACTAAGCAAACACAATTAAAGGAGCGATGTATCATGGGTGTAAATATTCGTGGACGGCATTTTTTAAAATTAATGGATTATTCCCCGGCCGAAATCCGTTATCTGTTAGATTTATCCACCAATTTTAAAAACTTGAAGCGAACGGGCACCCCGCACCGCTACTTAGAGGGTAAAAATATTGTCCTTTTGTTTGAAAAAACCTCTACCCGTACCCGCTGCGCTTTTGAGGTAGCCGGTATGGATTTGGGCATGGGTGTTACCTACCTGGACCCCGGCTCTTCACAAATGGGCAAAAAAGAAAGCATTAAAGACACAGCCCGGGTTTTGGGCCGCATGTACGATGGCATCGAGTATCGTGGGTTTAGCCAGGATATAGTAGAAGAACTGGCCGCTTATGCCGGTGTGCCTGTATGGAATGGCCTTACAGACCAGTTTCATCCTACACAAATGCTGGCAGACCTGCTTACGGTAGAAGAAAAGCTGGGCCGCTTAAAGGGTGTGCGCTTTGTTTATATGGGCGATGCCCGCAACAATATGGGCAACTCGCTGATGATTGCTTGCGCCAAAATGGGCCTGCATTTTACCGCTTGCGCGCCAAAACAATTGTTCCCCGAAGAAGCACTTGTAAATGCTGCCAAGCAGTATGCGCTGGCTTCGGGCGGCAGCGTTACCCTTACCGAGGATGTAACCGCCGCCACCAAGGGCACCAATGTTGTTTATACCGATATTTGGGTGTCTATGGGAGAAGCAGACGAAGTATGGGAAACCCGCATTAAGCTGTTGCGGCCCTATCAGGTAAACAGCGCTGTAATGCAAAACGCCGGCCCCGAAGCCTTGTTTATGCACTGCCTACCCTCTTTTCATGATACCAATACCACCATTGGCGCCGAGATGGCCCAAAAATTTGGCCTTACCGAAATGGAAGTAACCGACGAAGTGTTCGAGTCTGATCGTTCGGTGGTATTTGACGAAGCCGAAAACCGTATGCATACCATTAAGGCCGTTATGTACGCCACGCTTTGCTAATTGCAGTGCGAAAGGAGTTTTATTTTGCCGCAGCCGTTGGTTTCTGTTTTAATCCCTATGTACAATGCCGAAACATATATTGGGCGGTGCCTTTCTTCTGTACTGGGGCAAACCTACCCCAATATAGAAATTATTGTGGTTGATGATGGTTCTACCGATTCTGGCTATACCATATGCAACACATTGGCACAAACAGACAGCCGCATTCGCCTTATGCAGCAGCAAAACAAGGGCTCTGCCGCGGCACGCAATATGGCGCTTTCTCACGCAAATGGCGAGTATATTGCGTGGGTGGATGCCGACGATTTTGTTCACCCCAATTTTATAGACTATTTGTATGGGCTTATTACACAGTTTAATGCTGCTGTTTCTATGTGCCGTTACGAGGACGTGGACGAGGGAAGCATTCCGGCAGAGCCCAAGGCCGGTATTGAGCCCGATTGCCTGATGCCCTTTGAAGAATACTGCCGCTGCCTGTACAGCATACGAGAGATAGAAATGGTAGCCCTGTGGAACAAACTATACCACCGTAGCCTGTGGGAGGGCGTATTGTTTCCCGAGGGGCGTTTTATCGATGATGATTATGTGGTATGGAAGCTTGTTTATAAAGCCGAAAAAATTGCAGTTTCTACCGTTTCTTTTTATTATTACTTTATGTCTGCCCAAAGCATAATGCGGGGCGAAGGTTCTGCCCTGCGCCGCGCCGACGGGTTGGAATGCCTGGAAGAGCGCTTTACTTTTTTTGAAGAAAAAGGCTATGCCGATTTGCCCCGTTTGGCAGCACTGACGCTGATGGAGCGTATGCAGGGTATTATACTGGCGCTTGGCAAAACCCCACCCGAAAAGCAGATGAAAAAACAGCTTTGCAAAAAATACGCCTATTATACCCGCGTGCTTAGCGCAAAGCCCTATATTGGCAAAAAAGAAAAACTAAAAATGCTTATGTTCTCCATCCGGCATCCATAACAATTTTTGAGAGGAGCTTTTATATGGCATTTACACTGCCTAAATACCGCCTACCCCATTTTGACAAACCTATGTTTGCAAACGCGCCAAATGTTCGCTATGCGCTTGCCGAAATGGACGGCGTTGTGCCCGATAATTACCACGCAACCTCTATTTTTCCCGAATATTTTAAATTGGATGGCCAATGGACGCTGGCTGAGGAAAGCAGGATGGATTGCTGTGTTGTATGGCGGCAGGACGGCAGCCTTTGTGTGTTGGAACTTCGCAATGTAAAAAAGGGCGACCGTGTTTTACTGGGGCGCACCGAAAACGCAGAGGATGGCATTTTTATGCATACCCACTCGTTTGAGGACGGCAGTGACGATAAAGATGCCTTTGCATTTCGCAGCGGACGCTCGCGCGAAACGGCCTTTTCTGTAGATTACGACAACCTGTACGAATTATTGTTGCACGAGAGAGACCACGGCAATATTTTATGGGTGGCCGGCCCCGCTTTCGCGTTCGATTCCGACTCTCGCAATGCCATGCAGCAGCTGATACAAAACGGATTTGTGCATGGCCTGCTTGCGGGCAATGCCCTTGCCACCCACGACCTTGAGGCCGCCTATTTTCGCACCGCGCTGGGGCAGGATATTTATACCCAAAAATCGGCCCACAACGGGCACTACCATCATTTAGACCTTTTAAATTTGGTGCGCCGCAGCGGCTCTATCCCCAATTTTATACAAGAGAACAATATACAGGACGGCATTGTTTACAGCCTTGTTAAACAAAACGTGCCCTATGTGCTTACCTCCTCTATACGAGACGACGGCCCCCTGCCCGAAGTGATTGCCGATGCATACTTAGGGCAAAACAGTATGCGTAACCTTGTACGCAAAGCCACCACTGTTATTTGCCTGGCTACCCAATTGCATACCATTGCCACCGGCAACATGACACCCTCTTTTAGGATGTTAAGCGGAGAAATTAGGCCGCTTTATATCTACTCTGTAGATATATCGGAGTTTGTGGTAAATAAACTGCGAGACCGCGGCACCCTAAGCGCTATAAGCATGGTAACCAATGTGCAGGATTTTGTAGTGCATGTGGCTCGTGGTGTAATGAAGTAGTTTATTGCTGTATTCTATATATGTTTTAAGTTTTACTCTTATTTGCTTTGTATTTTATTACTATAAAAAAGGGCCACGGCAAAACAAACTTGCCGTGGCCCTTTTAAAATATAAAATAAAACCCGAATACATACTATCGTTTCCAGATATAATCTGCTATACTACTTCTAATTTGTTATTTTTTTATCAGCAAAAAAAGAAAGGACAATAAACATGAAAAATATCTGCGTTGTAACCGGTGGCGGCAGTGGAATAGGGCTAGCAACCGCAAAAGTAATGGGTAAAACAAGTACAGTGCTTTTAGTAGGACGTACCCCCTCAAAACTAGAGGGTGCTCTGCAAGAGCTAACCGCTTTGGGCATTGAAGTAAAAACATTTGCCTGCGATGTAGGCGACCGCAAGGCTGTTCATGAACTGGCACAGTTTGCCGCTTCTCTTGGAAAAGTAAAAGCTGTTATTCATGCGGCTGGCATGTCCCCCCATATGGCCAGTGGCGAAAGTATTTTTAGGGCAAATGCAATTGGCACCATTTATATCAACGAAGAATTTTCTGAGGTGATGGATGCAAACAGCTCCATTATCGACGTTTCTTCTATGTCTGCCTACATGATGGAGGCGGATAAGCTGCCGGTTGCCGTTTATCCCCTTAGCCTTAAAAGCGCTACCGAGTTTGAAGCCAAACTTGTTGAGATTTTGGGAAGCATACCAGAATCTCATAGAGCCGCAATGGGCTATATCTTTTCAAAGCATTTTGTAATTTGGTATGCCCAGCAAAGTGCCTGCCTATATGGTGGCAGGGGCATTCGTGTATTGTCTGTTTCTCCCGGCACATTTGAGACGCCAATGGGCGATTTAGAGGGCGAAGCCGCTGCAAAATTTGCAATAGATGGCGCCCTAAAACGTGTGGGACAACCCGAAGAAATTGCAAAACTTATTGCCTTTATTGCAAGCGACGACGCCAGCTACTTAACCGGAACAGATATTTTGTGCGATGGTGGTGCCATTGCCGCTATGCGTAAAGCAGCTTTGGGGCTGTAACAAAGCCAAAACCCTTACAAAAAACACATTTTAAAGTAACTAAAGCAATAGAGTAAAACCATTTGGAAGCATACTTTATTGACTAATATTTTGTATTTTTGAGGCTATCTCCACTATGCTCTTTTACTGCGTTTCCCCTTTTATTTTAAGCCATTTTTTCTCTGGCAATAGCCAGTAACTGAATAAAACAATAAAAGGGCTGTAGCATTTTGCTACAGCCCTTTTTGTTTGTATTTGTTTTTAGTAACTGTTTTTCTTTTTCTTAATGCGGCGCTGAAGCACCGTAACCACAATAATGGCAACTGCTGCAAGCAGTATAACCGGGAACACCCAACCATTGCCGCTGGCAGTTTGGCTGCGCATATTGGTCCAAGAGGTATCCATATAAGAACCCAGCTCGTCCGGCAAAACATTAAAGGTTTCTGTATTTGCCAATATTTCTTCGGACGGATAAGCAATAGGGTTGTTGCGCAGTTCTTCGGGCAAGGCGGCCTGTGCCTCTAACTGCGGAGTAGAATAGCCTATATACTCGCTATTGGCGGCAGACACCTGTGTTTCGCACAAAAAGTTAATGTACATTTCGGCTGCTTCTTTATTGGTGCTGCTTTTGGGGATGCACAGCGCATCTACAAAATAGTTTGTTCCCTCTTTGGGCACCGCAAAAGCAAGGTCGGGGTTTGTATCCATCATGGTAATGGCATCACCCGCATAGTAGGGTGCTACAGCGGCTTCGCCGCCCTCCATCTTGCCAAAAATCTGGTCCATTACATAGGCCTGTACTACGCCTTTTTGTTCCGAAAGTTTTTTGGTAGCTTGGTCTATTTCTTCTTTTGTGGTGGGATTCATCGAATTGCCTATCAACTTAGAGGCAATGGCATAGGCATCGCGGGAGTTATCAAACATCAGTATATCGTTTTCGTACTTTTCATCCCACAATATAGCCCAGCTGTCTACCGGCTCGGTTATCATTGTTTTGTTGTAAATAATGCCTACATAGCCCCACATATAAGGCACGCTGTATTGATTTGCGGGGTCGTAATCCCGGCCTTTGTAGGCATCCCCTATCATGCTGTAATTGGGGATATTGTCAAAATTAAGGGGAGCCAGCATATCTTCGTTAATCATACGGCCAATCATGTAGTCAGACGGGATGATGATGTCGTAAGATGCAGCGCCGCTGCTTAGTTTGGCATACATGGCCTCGTTGGTATCGTAGTTGGTGTAGTTTACCTTAATGCCGGTAAGAGCCTCAAACTCGGCATTTACGTCCATGCTGCCCTCATCCAGCCCCAAAGACATATATTCTCCCCAGTTGTAAACATTTAGGGTAATGCCCGCGCTTTTAAAACGGCTGTAATCGTAACCGGGCTCTACCTCTACGCCTGTAACCTGGCCGCTGCCTTCCTCGCCCTCTTCCGGCTCAGCCTCTGAGGCAAAAACGCTAAGCGGCAATGCAAAAACCATCAATGCGGCCAACACAGCCGCTAATTTTTTAAATTTCATATTCTCTCCTTACACTGTACACCTTAGGTGTAACTTCTGGGACGCCGCCGTTTTTTCTCCTGCCTGCTTTCCATAATATTCATCCCTATAATAATAGAGAGTATGGCGGCAAACAAAATAGTAGACAACGCATTGATTTGCGGAGACACGTTGCGCCGTGTCATAGAGTAAATTACAATGGGCAACGTTTGCAGGTTGCCGGAGTTAAAGTAACTGATGGTGAAATCATCAAACGAATAGGTTAGGCAAATTAAAAAGCTGGAGATGATTGCGGGCATTATCTCTGGCAAAACCACCTTAAAAAACGCCTGCCGCTCGTTGCAGCCAAGGTCCAACGCGGCCTCATACAAGCGCACATCCATCTGCCTTAATTTAGGGGTAACGTTAAAAATAACATAGGGCACGTTAAAGGCAATATGAGAAATGATAAGGGAAGGAAACCCAATAATTCTATCTGCCAGCCAGCCCAGGGCGCCGCCTTCGGCCCCCCCCAACACCTGCAAGCCCCCCTTTACCGCCACAAACAGCAGCATAAGAGAGATACCTGTAATAATTTCGGGGTTTACAATGGGCATATAGGTAACATTCATTATAAGGGCACGGGGGCCCTTTTTCATACGAGTAATGCCTACCGAAGCCATTGTGCCCAGTATGGTTGCTATGCTACTGGACAGTAACGCAACCACTGCCGAAAGCCCAAGAGCCGAAAGAATAGCGCTGTTGTTAAACAGGCGGCGGTACCAATCCAGCGTAAAGCCAGTAAACACGCCAAAGCTTTTGTTGGCGTTAAAGCTGTATACAATTAGTACTGCAATGGGGATGTACAAAAAAGAAAACAATAAAACAAAATAAACCTTGCTAAAAGCGCCCGTTTTTCTCATTTACGCCACCCCCTCTGCATCTTCAGAGTCGAAGCCGCTGGTAAGGCTCATACAAAGCAATACCACTACCATAAGCACAAGGCTCATTGCACTGCCCAAGTTATAGTTTGAGGTGTTTCCAAAAAATTGCGACTCAATCAAATCGCCCGCCAGCCATACGTTACCGCCGCCCAACAGCTTGCTGATTGCAAAAGTAGATACGCTAGGTACAAACGCCATAACAATACCTGTGTTAATGCCCGGGCGAGAAAGCGGCAGTATAACACGGGTAAACTTTTTTAAGCGCCCCGCGCCCAAATCCTCGGCCGCTTCTATAAGGCTGTTATCTATTTTAAGCATAGCCGTATAAAGCGGCAATATCATATAAGGCAGGTAGTTATACACCATGCCCAGCACAACCGCGCCGGTGGTGTTTAACATTTCAAACGGGCCAATGCCAAACAGGCCCAAAAAGCTGTTTATAATGCCGTTGCGCTCCAGCAGGGTCATCCATGCATAGGTGCGCAGCAAAAAGTTCATCCACATAGGCAGCATTACCAGCATTAGCATAATGCCCTGCCGCCCTACCCGCATACGCGAGAGTAAAAAACTTGCCGGGTAGGCAATAATTAAGCAAATAACCGTTGCCAAAATGGCCAGCATAATGCTAAGCAAAAACACCGAAGCATAACTGCCCAGCCCTGTAATATTATTAAGTGTAAAGCTGCCGCTTTTGGTGGTAAACGCGTAGTACACCACAAAGGCAAGCGGAATAACGATAAACGCAACCATCCATACCAGGTATGGCGTTGCAACTGCCTTACTCTTCTTCATGGGCACTGTCCTCGCTGGCGCGCCGCATGATATGAATCTCATCCGGACCAATCTTCATGCCTACAAGTTCGCCTGGTTTAGAGGCAACAGTAGATTGAATGATCCAATCGTTGCCGCCCTGCTCTACCACCATCTCAAAATGGACACCCTTAAACACTACCGACTTTACAACACCGGTAAGCTGGCCCTGTACAGCAGGCACCACAATAATGTCCTCGGGGCGTACAACAATTTGCACCAGCTCGTTGGGGGCAAAGCCTTTGTCTACACAGGCAAAGGTTTGCCCTGCAAACTCAGCCACAAAATCCCTTGGCATCATGCCGTCAATAATATTGCTTTCGCCAATAAAATCAGCCACAAATGCGTTGGTTGGCTCGTTGTAAATATCCTCTGGCGTGCCAATTTGCTGAATAATGCCCTTGTTCATTACCACAACGGTGTCGCTCATGGTAAGGGCTTCTTCCTGGTCGTGCGTAACATACACAAAGGTAATATCCAGGCTTTGTTGTATACGCTTTAGTTCTACCTGCATTTCTTTGCGCAGCTTTAAATCCAGCGCGCCCAGCGGTTCATCCAGCAACAGTACACGCGGCTTGTTTACCAGCGCACGTGCAATGGCAACACGCTGCTGCTGCCCGCCCGAAAGCCTCTCGGTGCTGCGCCTCTCAAGCCCACGCAGGCCCACCAGCTCCAGCATTTCCAGCACGCTCTCTTTAATCTCTTTTTCGGGTACTTTTTTTAAGCGCAGCCCAAAGGCCACATTTTCGAACACATTAAGATGCGGAAACAGCGCGTATTTTTGAAATACGGTGTTTACCTGCCGCTTATACGGCGGTAGTGCGGTGATATCCTTACCGTCAAAAAAAACACTGCCGCTTTTCGGCGTTAAGAAGCCCCCAATCACCCTTAAAGTGGTTGTTTTGCCGCAGCCAGATGGCCCCAGCAGGGTAACGAATTCTTCGTCATGAATGTTCAGCGATAAGCCGCTGAGCACTGCTTCTTCGTCGAAATCAACAACAATGTTTTGTAAGGACACAATTACAGAACGATCCATAGCATGATCCCCCTTTGCGGATTTTCCCCGACTTTTTTACAAAGCCGGTGGCGATGCTCAGCATGCCACCCCGCAAAAGGTTTGTTACACCACCCGGTATCGGGGGCTACAGCGGTATGCACTGCATCAGTTTGGCAGCCGGCGCATTCATCGAATGGCCGCCAAAGCGCCGAGTAAAGAAAACACCTTGTTTTAAAGGGTTTTCCCTCTCCGATAGATCAGCATGAACAAGCATGCAAGGTATACTATATCGTTTTTTAAAACACACGTCAAGAACTCTTTTATATTTTGTTAAAATCCCCAATATACAGGGGTTTTACACATAAATATAGGCAAATTATTCTGTTTTTACAGCGTTTTGGGCTTTATCCTCTTTAAATCACAGCTTGTACAGGCTTTTGCTCCTGTTTTCAGGCCAATATGGGTTGTGTTTCGAAGTAAGCGCAAATGGCTTTATAATAGCTTTGCGCGGCGGCGCGGCAGCCCTCTTCGCTGGCAAACTGCCGCACATCCTGCGGATTAGAAATAAAGCATTGCTCTATTAAAACAGAGGGGCATGCGGCGTTTTCTACAATGGCAAGGCTTGGTAGGTTATATACCGTTGTATGGTCCGATTCCATCATTTTCATCCCGGCATCATCGTTTGTATAATACAAGTAGCGCACCCCATCGGTACCACGTATAACGCTGCCTGCCTTTTGCATCTGTTCGGCGGCAAGGCGGGCAAATCGCAGGCTTTGCTCAAAATAACTGCGCCCCGGTGGCTGCGGGTAGCATTCAAACCCGCGCGTGCTTTCGCTTGCATCAACATTTGCATGTACCGAAATCAGCAAATCGGCATTGCCCGCATTTGCAGTTGCAGCGCGTTCTTCTGGCGAGATGCGGATATAGCCCGGCTCATAAGGGCGGCACAAAAGAGGCGTGTAGTTTGGGTCTTGCGCAAGCATCTCCTCTAAAAATTGAACGGTGGTTTGTGTAAGATACACCTCGTCTACAGCGCCGATGGCTCCCTTGTCGTTTCCCCCATGCCCTGCATCCAAGGCAATAATAATGTCCCCGTTCATTACAAGCGGTGCACTAGCGGCGTTTGATGCGAGCGGGCTGCTTTCTGCCGCTTTTGGGGATGTAATTGCCCCTGCCAAAATACTGGAAAACATACAAAACACAAGCATAAAAGCCATTGCTGCTAGATGGCGTGCCCATTTGCCCTTTGGCTTTTTGGGTGGTTTGTTTTTATGCAGCGCTACTTCCAGTACAAAAAATTTTTCCAATATAATTCTCCCGTGGTTTAATCTTTTGCCCAAATATAAATCAAAATAGATTTTAGCCATACATGTTCATAGGCAGTAAAGCTGCTGTATTGTAAAACGTGCTACCCGCAAACAGCCTGTATTGCCCCGCGCTTGTTCCCTAAATCGCCGCGCGTGCAAGTTGCGGTTTTGCATGCCAAGAGCATAAAATCCCCTTTGCAGAAACACCCTTGCCCCCAAAATATTGCGCTTAAAAATTACTTTTAAAATTATACTGACCTAAATTAGTATAACATTATCCTGCAAGCACTGCTAAACAACAGCCATAAGTTTACACAAAATTAATTTTTTCTATTAAAAAACGCCCCCGCTGTAAAAGCCGGAGAACGCTGATTTTATGCTGTGTTATGCTTATGCTTTTTCTTTTATTGGCACCAAAAACGGATCGGCTAGGCCAAAAGTTTCTCGTGTACTGCAAACCTTGTCGTGATACAGCACCACATAGGCCTCTTTATGGCGGGGAGGTTTAATGGTAAGGGGCCACATGTGCCGCAAAATAATTTCTTTTTCCAGTTCTGTCAGGTCAAACTCTTTTTCGGCATTGGCAAGCGCTGCGGCAGGGTGGGTAAACCCATGTAAGCCCCTGCGGTCATCCTCTTTATCGTGCCAATCGTACAAAAACAAATCGTGCAGCAAACCACCGCGGGCGGCCGCCCTGCTGTTAAGGCCGTATTTTTCGCAGGTAAGATAACTGCGGTAAGAAACCGATATGCAGTGTGCAAGGCAGCTGGTGGTGCCGTGTTGAATATACTGCCGCATAGACTGAAAAACTGGATTGCTTAAAATATCATCTACCTCTGCAAGGTACGCAGCATCATCGGGAACCATAAAGTCCCCTTCCCATTTGCGCAGGGCTAGCTCCATATTATTCTCCTAAAGCCTCGGCTTGCTGTTTTTCGTCAGCCTGTTTGGCTTGTTGTTTTTTTGCCATAAGCGCTTCGCGGGCGCTTACTATAAAGTCTAAGGCATAACCCAGTACCAAAATAGCAGCCAAGGGTCCCATAAAAAACTCCGGCATCATTTTTACCACGCCTGCCAAAGCCGGGTGAAAAAACCGTACCAATAAAATAGCCAAAAGCCCCCAGCCTATTGTACTTTCTAAGCACAATATACCTTTATAGTTAAACGGCTTTTTGGTATAATCCCACCAAAAATCTCCAAACATAAAAATTTGAAGCCTTGCTGTTGCCAGCTCAAACAGGGTAGCCCCCACCGCGCCCAGCAAAAACAATATTACAAGGTTATGAGAAATAGGCCGCAAAATTAAAAAGCCTGCCATAGCCCCAAACCCATAAATGATGCAAAACGGCAGATGGCGAACAAAGCCGCGGTTTACCACCAAGTGTTTTTTCTCAATGGTAAGCACAATACACTCCATAATGTACCCAAAAAAGCTGTACACAAAAAACAGCAAAACCATAGAAGCTGGGTTCGCCGGCAAGTGCAGGCTTTTGGTGATCCATATCAACATGTCCGAACCCTCCTTTTGTAAAAAAATAGACTTTGATACGCTATATGGCATATAGTATACTGGTTTTAGTCCACAAATTCAACACATTTGGTAAAAGCGAGCTTATTGTACAAATTTAACAGGATATACCTATGTGAGTTGTGAGATAAAACAAAAGGGAGTATACTGTAGCTACCATTATAAACGGATAACCCGTCTATAAATATTAAACGAACTACAAGGGGGAAAGCTTTCAATGCCGGAAAATAAAAATCCGGGTGCGCATGCTACACCACCACCTGCGGCCCGTTCTCTAAAAGAATTTAAAGAACCGCCCCACCCATTAAGCCGCATAGGCAAGGTAATTGGGGTTGTAAGTGGTAAAGGCGGTGTAGGCAAAAGCCTTACTTCGGCCATGCTGGCCGTAACTTTACAGCGCAGGGGGTACCGTGTAGGCATTTTAGACGCCGACATTACCGGCCCCTCTATTCCACGCTTATTTGGTTTGCACAAGCCCGCGCAAAGCCATGACGGCGCCATATGGCCCGAAGTTACCAAAACAGGCATTCAGGTAATGAGCGTAAACCTGCTGCTGCCCAGCGAAACCGACCCTGTTGTATGGCGCGGCCCCGTAATTGGCGGCACCGTAAAACAATTCTGGCAGGATGTTGTTTGGAGTGATATAGAGTGCCTTGTGGTAGATTTGCCGCCCGGAACAGGCGATGTGCCCCTTACGGTATTTCAAACCATGCCGGTAGATGGCGTTTTTATGGTATCTACTCCGCAGCAACTGGTAAATATGGTGGTTGCAAAGGCCATTAAAATGGCCGCCATGATGCAGGTGCCTGTAATGGGCCTGATAAAAAAACATGAGTTATGTAACCTGCCCCGATTGCGATAAAAAAATAGAATTGTTTGGCCCCAGCCATGCCGAAGAAACAGCGCGCGAATTTGGAATTACCCTGCTGGGCCGCGGCCCCATAGACCCAGCCATTGCAGCTTCGGCCGATAAAGGCGTTATTGAGTTGTGCGAGGCCCCCTGGTTAGAAGCTGCTGCCGATGCCGCCGAAGCACTGGGCAAAGCCGAAACAGGCAACTAGCAACTTTTATATTTTATCACTGCCAACCTTAAAAACACCTTTATACAATTTTAATGTTTTACAAAAAAAGAACTCCTATGCAGGAGTTCTTTTTTTAATATGTTTGTTTTATACAGAAGCAAGCGCCTGCTCAAGGTCGGCAATAATATCATCCACATGCTCTGTGCCAATAGAAAGGCGAACGGTGTTGGGTTTAATGCCCTGTTCCACCAGCTCTTGCCCATTTAGCTGCGAATGGGTGGTAGAAGCCGGGTGAATAACCAGGCTTTTTACGTCAGCCACGTTTGCCAGCAAAGAGAATATCTCTAAAGAATCGATAAACTTTTTAGCGGTTGCATCATCGCCTTTTACCTCAAAAGTAAAGATAGAGCCGCCCCCATTGGGGAAGTACTTATCGTACAAATCTTTGTTGCCATTCTCGGGCAAAGAAGGATGGTTTACATGCTCTACTTTGGGATGCTTTGCAAGGTACTCAACCACTTTTAGGGTGTTTTGCACGTGACGCTCTACCCGCAAAGACAAAGTTTCTAACCCTTGCAGGAACAAAAACGCATGCCACGGTGCCAAGGTAGCGCCAGTATCGCGCAGCAAAACAGCACGTATTTTGGTTACAAAAGCCGCAGACCCTACCGCTTTGGTAAAGCTAATGCCATGGTAGCTGGGGTTTGGATCTGTTAAAGAAGGGAACTTACCGCTTGCCTCCCAGTCAAACTTACCGCTGTCTATAATTACACCGCCAATGGCAGTGCCATGCCCGCCAATAAACTTGGTGGCCGAATGTACAACAATATCTGCGCCATGCTCTATGGGGCGTACTAAAAAGGGAGTGGCAAAGGTGTTGTCTATTACCAGCGGAATTTTATGTTTGTGGGCAATTTCTGCCACTGCTTCAATGTCTACCACATTAGAGTTTGGATTGCCAAGGGTTTCTATAAAAATAGCCTTGGTGTTTTCTTGTATGGCTGCCTCAAAGGCCTGCAAATTGGGCTCTACAAAGGTAGTTTTAATGCCGTAATTGGGCAGGGTATGCTCCAGCAGATTATAGGTGCCGCCATAAATGGTTTTTTCGGCCACAATGTGGTCTCCGGCTTGGGCAAGGTTTTGTATGGCATATGTAACCGCTGCTGCACCAGAAGCCACTGCCAACGCTGCCACGCCGCCTTCCAGCG
>JBKEAM010000085.1:0-6457 GCA_047972265.1 Oscillospiraceae bacterium
ATGTTGTTTTTTGTAACGGCTCTGCGGTGGCGATACTCTATGCTGGCGGGTGCCCTTACATTGGCAATTATGATACTGCCGGTGATTATGAGAACAACCGAAGAAGCGCTGAAGGCCGTGCCCGACTCTTACCGAGAGGGAAGCTTTGGGCTGGGGGCCGGTAAGCTGCGCACTATATTCCGTATTGTGCTGCCGGCATCGGTGCCGGGCATTTTGGGCGGTGTTGTACTGTCTATAGGGCGTATTGTGGGCGAAACAGCAGCCCTGCTGTATACCGCCGGTTCGGTGGCGGGGGTACCTGCCAGCTTGATGGAATCGGGGCGCACATTGTCTGTACACATGTACCTGCTGGCCAGCGAAAACCTGCACACAGACAAGGCTTACGCCACGGCGGTTGTTTTGATTGTAATTGTAATTATACTCAATGCGCTGTCTTCCAGGCTTGGCAAGGGTATAACAGGAGGAAAGAATGGATAAATTTAACATAAAAGACCTGGATTTGTATTATGGCGATTTTCAGGCTTTGAAAAAAGTAAATATGAACGTTGCCCCTAAAGAGATTACCGCAATGATAGGCCCTTCCGGCTGCGGTAAATCTACCCTGCTGCGCACCCTAAACAGAATGAATGATATTGTGGAGGGCTGCCGTGTAGAGGGGCTTGTACAACTGGACGGCGAAGATATTTTTGGAGATATGGACGTAAACATGCTGCGCAAAAGGGTAGGCATGGTTTTTCAAAAACCCAACCCATTCCCCATGACGGTGTACGATAACATTGCATACGGCCCGCGTACCCATGGGGTACGTTCCCGCGCAATGCTAGATGAAATTGTAGAGACTTCTTTAAAATCGGCTGCCATTTGGGATGAAACCAAAGATAGGCTTAAAAAAAGCGCGCTTGGTCTTTCGGGCGGGCAGCAGCAGCGCCTTTGTATTGCGCGCGCTTTGGCTGTTAAGCCCGAGGTTTTGCTGATGGACGAGCCCACCAGTGCGCTGGATCCTATTTCTACTTTAAAAATTGAGGATCTTGCGGTAGAATTGAAGAAAGACTATACCATTGTAATTGTTACGCATAATATGCAGCAGGCAACGCGTATCTCGGACAAAACAGCGTTTTTTCTTTTGGGAGATATGGTGGAGTTTGGCGCAACCGAAGAGATATTCTCTATGCCAAAGGATAAGCGCACAGAAGACTATATTACAGGGAGGTTTGGATGATGAGGGGACGTTTTGACGAACAGCTTGAAGTTTTGCATACCCGCCTGATAGAGATGGGTGCCCTTTGCGAATCTGCCATTGCCAATGCCATGAAAGCCCTATTAGAAGGGGGCGACGCTTACGCCAACCGCGCAATAGAATTGGAGCGGGATATAGACCAGCGGGAGAAAGAGATAGAAACCCTGTGCCTGCGCCTTTTGTTGCAACAACAGCCCGTTGCAAAGGATTTGCGGCAGATATCCTCGGCGCTAAAGATGGTGACAGACCTTGAGAGAATTGGAGACCAAGCCGCCGATATTGCCGAAATAGCGCAGCTAGACAATGTGACGGCCTCGGATGATACACTTACTGTAAAAGAAATGTCTACCGCTGCCATTAGAATGGTTACAGACAGCATAGAAGCCTACGTAAAGCAAGACCTTGAACTTGCGCGGGAAGTTGTAGAGTACGACGATGTGGTGGACGATGCCTTTAACAAGGCCAAAGCCGAACTGGCTGCTTTGTTGGGCCAGCATCCCGACAGGGCAGAGTATGTAATAGACCTTTTGATGATTTGCAAATATCTTGAAAGAATTGCAGACCACGCTACCAACGTGGCGGAATGGGTGGTATTCTCTATCACCGGTGAACATGAAGGAGATAATCGTGACAAAAATATATCTGGTAGAGGATGACCCGGCAATACGGGAATTGGTAACCTATACGTTAACGGCCACCGGCTACGAAGCCGAGGGCTTTGAAAACGCGGAACTGTTTTGGGAAGCACTGCACAAAAATGTACCCCAACTGGTGCTGCTGGATATTATGCTGCCCGGCGAGGATGGTTTAAGCCTGCTAAAAAAACTACGCGCAGAAGAATATACTCAAAAGCTGCCGGTTATTTTGCTTACAGCCCGCGGCGGTGAGTATAACCGTGTATTGGGGCTGGACCTTGGAGCGGATGATTATGTAGAAAAGCCCTTTGGTATGATGGAATTGCTTTCTCGGGTGCGCGCCTTGTTAAGAAGGGCAGAGCCCGAGCCCAGTGCCGAATTGCTGCGCCACAAAACCATTACCATGGATACCAAAAAGCATACGGTGCTGGCGGATGGGCAGGGTGTACCCCTTACACGCAAAGAGTACGAAATGTTGCATCTTTTTTTAGAAAACCCCGGCATTGTATTTAACCGTGAGCAGCTTTTGCGACAGATATGGGGCTACGATTTTGAGGGTGAAACCCGCACTGTAGACGTGCATATCCGCACCCTGCGGCAAAAGCTGGGCAAAGCGGGAGATCTGGTAGAAACAGTAAGGGGCTTTGGATACCGGATGGGAGACAATGGATGAAAAAGCGGATATTTATTACAACCTGCGCCATTGCGCTTGCCAGCGTATTGCTAACGGCAGGGGCTGTTATGGCGCTGTTGTATTCTATGATGGACGACGACGCTTTAGAACGTCTGCAAAAAGAGGCAACCTATGTTGCGGCCGGAATTGAGGAGGACGGCGCATCCTATTTGGAACGCGCCGCGCTTGGAGCCGACAGGGTTACCTGGGTAGATGCCGAGGGAAATGTTTTGTTTGATACAGAGGCAGACCCTGCCGAAATGGAAAACCATAAAGACAGGCCCGAGATACAAGCAGCCCTGCAAAACGGCGCAGGACAAAGCGAGCGCTTATCCAGCACGCTTTCTCAAAAAACATTTTATTATGCCCTGCGCTTGCAGGACGGTAGCGTTTTGCGTATGGCAGGCACTGCGGCCACTGCCTTTGCGGCTATTTTACGGTTTATACCATATTTGATAGTTATTTGTATTTTAATTGTTGTTATGGCGGGTTTTTTGGCGCGCTGGCAAACCAAAAGCATTATTTCTCCCCTAAACCAGCTTGATTTGGAACACCCGCTGGAAAATGATGCTTACCCTGAAATTTCTCCTTTGTTGCGCCGCATTTCGCATCAAACCGAAGAAATACGCGAGCAGGTGCGCCAACTGGAAACCAAAAAAGAGGAATTTAGCACGGTTTCGGAAAATTTAAACGAGGGGCTTGTACTGCTTAGTTTGCAGGGGAACGTGCTTTCTTTAAACCAAAGTGCACGCAAAATACTGCAAATAGAGCAGGATGTAGCACTGCCGCAGCATTTGCTTGCTCTAAACCGCAGCCTGGAGCTTGAAGATATTGCCAACAAAGCGGCGCACGGCCAGAGACAAGAAATTGTGTGGAATGCGCAAAGCAGAAGTTACCGCGTAACCGCAAGCCCTGTTATGCAAGAAGGGGTTATTGGCGGGGTTGCCATGCTTATGATTGATGAAACAGAAGCTTTGCAAGCCGAGGCAATGCGCAGAGAGTTTACAGCCAATGTTTCTCACGAGCTTAAAACACCCTTAACCTCTATTTCTGGCTATGCCGAAATTATGTGTAATGGGCTTGTGCCGCCCGAAAATATGAAGAAGTTTGCCGCAAGCATACATGATGAGGCTAGTCGCTTGATTGTGCTGATAGAGGATATTATGCAGCTTTCTCGCTTGGATGAGAAAGATTCCTCTATGCAGTGGGAAACGGTGGAATTGTTTGACTTGGCGAAACAGGTGATGCAACGGCTGGAGCCGAAAGCCGCAGAGGCCAAAGTAAAGGTGGGCGTACAGGGTACACCGGCAGCCATATGGGGTGTGCGCGCTGTATTGGATGAAATAATGTTTAACCTTTGCGACAATGCCATTAAGTACAATAAACCCAATGGTAAGGTTACCCTGCGGGTAGAAAAGGACCCCGATGCGGTGCGTATAGTGGTAAAAGATACGGGAATAGGCATACCGGCAGGGGAACAGGCCCGTGTGTTTGAACGGTTTTACCGTGTGGACAAAAGCCACTCTAAACAAACCGGCGGCACGGGGCTGGGGCTTTCGATTGTAAAGCATGGTGTACAGTTGCATAAAGGTACAGTACAAATTTTTAGTTCTGGCGCAGAGGGCACAATTGTTGAAGTGACCTTTCCGACGTAAAATATAACAATAAAAGTGGGGCAGTTTTAACTGCCCCACTTTTATTGTTGTATTAATTGATGTTTGCTGCCTATGGATATACTTTGTAATGATAAACAGTGCAACAAAAACATGTGAATTAAAACTCTTTTTTACTATAAATTGCAACTGATATTGAATAAGAAACAATAAAGCAAACGGCTGTAAAAGCAACCCCGGCAAGCAAAAGGAGGAGAAGTGTGCCGGGAGCAAAAAGAAGTGCCTGTATATTGTCGACAGCAGCCAGCAGCCCGATAACAGCCGCCAACGGAATCATATAAGTGATGATTGTGAAAAAGCGGGCCTTTTCGATGCCAAGCTTATAAATAAGCGGGAAAGAAAGGCAATAAGATATAAGAAAAAATAAAATAACGGCAGTTGAAACCGCAATAGAAAAAATTAGGTTTATAGTTGGGGTTGTAAAGTAAAAAAACAAGCGTATAGCAACAGAAACAATAAGCCCGGCACAGGCACTAAGCAGTAGATAAAGGTATCGGGAAGCTACAATTTGCTTTCTGATAACGGGCAGGGTAACGGCGTATTTATCCCACTGGGCAGATTCGTCATAGCTGAAAGGCGTGAGAGAACTCATCATAAAAGCCATAGAGATAAGGGAGCATAAAATATTTCCGCCGTCTTTTGAGAAGATGGTATTTACCAAACCGATACCGCCCAAAATTAAAAGGGTAAAGCGGTAATTAAGAGCAGAATATAAGTCTTTTTTTAATAGTCCTATCATTGCTGATTCCCCCTTATGGTATACAGCATAATATCATCAATGCTGGGCTTTTCTATAATAATATCTTCTATTTTTGGCAGGGCTGTTTTATCCTTTACCAAAAGGTCAACCCCAAAGGTGTTTTTGTGCGTGCCTACAATAAGGGAGGGATTGATGCTCTGTAAGCCCTCGTGTGTGGTGTGCACAAGGCCGTATTGATCCAGCAGGGCGTCTTTTTCGGCATCTAAAACAATGCGCCCCTTATGAATAAAAACAAGATAGTCGGCTACTTTTTCTATATCGCTGGTAATGTGGCTGGAAAAAAAGATGCTGCAATTTTCTTGCTGAATAAAATCCAAAAAGATATCCAATATTTCATCGCGCACAACAGGGTCTAGCCCGCTTGTGGCTTCGTCCAATATCAGTAGCTTTGGGTGGTGGGCCAGGGCCACCGCCAAAGAAAGTTTCATCTTCATACCGCGGGAGTATGTTTTTAAAATGTCTTTTGGCCCGGTAAGTTTATCCAGCCCAAAACGCTGTAAAAGCTGCTGAAAGTACGTGTTGTCCCAAGAAGGGTAGATACTTTTTAAAAAATTACCAATTTGCGGCGCAAGCATCCAATTATGAAAACTGCATTCGTCATAAACCACGCCAATATCTGCGTGTGTGGCATAATGTGTTTGGGTTGTGCTTTGCCCAAGCAGCTCAACCTCTCCCGCATCGGGATGTATTACATCCAAAATGCACTTAATGGTGGTGCTTTTGCCTGCTCCGTTTTCTCCAATAAAGCCAACAATGCTGCCGGTTGGAACAGAAAACGAAACATCTAAAAGCGAAAAGTTATTGTATGCTTTAGTAAGGCCGCGTACTTCAATTGCATTATTCATAAAAATACCACTACCTTTATTCTTTAAAAAGTAAAGTGAGAATATCTTGCAGCTCGGCTTCTGTAATACCTGATGACTTTGCCGTTTCTACGGCTTTTTGCAGATGATTTTCTGCAATGCGCAGGTGTTCTTCGCGCACAAGTTCGGTATTTTTTGGCGCAACAAAGCTTCCTTTTCCGGGGCGTGTTTCTATAAAGCCGTCTTTTTCCAAATCTTCGTAGGCGCGTTTTGTGGTTATGACACTAATGCGCAGTTCTTTGGCCAAAGAACGTATGCTTGGCAGTGCTTCTCCAGAGGATAAAATGCCGGATAATATCTGGCTTTTTATCTGTGCGCCTATCTGTTCATAAATGGGTCTGCTGTCTGAGTTACTGATGAGTAGTTTCATAAAAACCTCTAATACTGTACATATACACTATACACAGTATATACTGTTTGTTTTTTACTGTCAATATTAAATACAATTGTTCATAAAAAATTAAAATACCAAAGCGAAAGGGGAGCGATAATACAAAAAAACCGTAAAATCCGTTTGGATTTTACGGTAGAAAATATAGGGTAAACTAATCTTCGGAATTGATGTCTCCTTTAAACTCTTGCGGGATGGTTTTTGCGGCAGAAACATTGCCGCCGG
>JBKEAM010000122.1:0-16792 GCA_047972265.1 Oscillospiraceae bacterium
CCGTTATGCAAACCCTTGGCGATAATGAGTATTATTTGCGGCTGAATTTTGACAAAGAATACGCTTTGGGCGGCAGTTTATTTATGGAAGAACGCTGCAACCCACTGCGCCCCAGTACAAACCAGATTATTTACGGGCACAACATGCCCGACGGCACCATGTTTGGGGAGCTAAATCATTACGAAAAAAAATCTTTTTACGAAGACCACCCGCAAATAGCCTTTGATACTCTTTACACCCAAAACACCTACCAAATAATGGCAGTGTTTAGAAGCCGCGTGTACTACAACACCGATGATGTTTTTAAATACTATTATTTTTTTAACGCCACAAACCAAGAAGAGTGGGACTATTATTACAGCAATGTAAAGCAGCTTTCTTTGTACGATACCGGAGTTACCGCAGAATATGGAGACAAGTTTTTAACCCTTTCTACCTGCGATGACGAGGGTGAATACGGGCGCTTTGTAGTGGTTGCAAAGCTTATGCAATAAAATACCGGCACACAAAATTATAAAGTTTTGTGTGCCGGTATTTTATAATTGTATTTAGAAGTATAAATATCAAGCCAATTACTTATTTTTCTTTATGCTCCAGTGTCTTTTCTATATAGTTAAAAGACATTGCATATTTTTTACCGCTTAAAACGGTAAGCCTGTAAGTAGAACGCCCAAACGAGGTGGCAAAGCTTTTGCCAGCGGTTTGATAACAATACTCACAGTCCAGGGTTACTTCTCCGGCCGGCACAAGAACAGACCTGCCAAAAATGCGCGGTTGCTCTCCGTTTACCGCATACACTATATAGCCTGTACTTCTGCCCATAACGCCCCCTACCGGGCTTGGGCGGCTTACAACATAGTCAAATACAAGTTCTGCCAAATTTTCATTTCCCTGCAGCAACTTTTTCTTTTTTGCCTTATTTAAAATGCCAACCACTATAAAAATAATAATAAAAACAGCGCAAACCCCAATAAAAAGGCCAAAAAACATATTTGGATTTTCTTGAATCCAGTTTTCCATCTAAAAATTCCCCCTACAATATCACTGCCGCTTATCTATCTTCAAACTACAATTGCAGGGTATAGTATAGCAATTTATTTAATCATCATCAATAAAAGCAATATTCACAACAGCATTTATCGCAGGCAATGCCGCATTTGCTGCGCCAACATGCAATAACCCGCACTTTAAAAGCAAGCCCTTGGCCATAGGACTAAACAACTGCACAGCCCTGCCAAATAGAGTTTGGCAGGGCTGCTTTATTTACATGGTATAAAACCACCTACGGCCTCTAAACCGAGTTTAAAGGCCAAAATAGCCAAGCCTGTAGCAGCGCTTTAGCCACTGTTGAATGGTTTTTGGGTTACGCCCCCGCACATAGGTAAACTTTAGGTGCTTTTTAGCGCGCATACCTGTTACCAGCCCGCATATCTGCTTTTTAAGAACCCTGCCGTAATCCTGCATAAAAAAGTTTTGAAAAAGCGCCGGAGTATCATCGGTGGTAATAATCCATGCCGTTTTGTTTTTTAAATGCCCTTTGGGGATAACCCATTTAAAATGATACGAAAACCCACTGGTAAAAACCTTGTCAAAATATCCTTTTAAAATAGCAGGCATACCACCCCACCAAATAGGAAAAATAAAAACAAGATGGTCTGCCCAGCGCACCTGCTGGCGGTATTGTTCTGTTTCGGGGCGGCAGTGCAATTCCCTGCGCCTATGCTCTTTGTCAAAGGTAAGCACAGGGTCAAAGTTTTCTGCATACAAATCCAAAACTTCCACATCATGTCCCGCATCTGCAAGCCCCGCTTTTGTTTGCTCTAACAGGGCATAGTTTAGGCTATCGTGGTTGGGGTGCGCAAACACAACCAAAACATTCTTTTTCATCGTATCCTCTTTCATTATGGGCATCAGCTGTTTGTTTGGTTTTGCTTTTTTAACTCTGTCCATTTAATATGTGCGTTTTGGTATCTATTTTTGTTTTGCGTTTTATCTTTATAATTAATTGCCTTTTGGGGGCAATACTGTATACAGGCCATGCATTGCTGGCATTTATGGTTAAACTGCGGTATGCCTATTGGCATATCAATATTGCCTACCGGGCAAACCGCTTTGCAAATACCGCAGGATGTGCAGTTGTTAGATATCGAAAAATTTTTGTCTGTGTTTGGCACTCGCTTTAGCTGCCAGTTGTGGTATGCCCTAATCAAATTATTTTCTTTTCGGCGTTTGTTTGTAACACCGCCAACAATCTCTTTTATCAAATATTGTAGATTTTGTTCTTCTTTTTTTGCTTCGCTTGGGGTTTGCTCCTGCATTGTTTCGGCAACTATAAAATTAGAGTGCATTTTTAGTTTGCCCTCAAAAAAGTTTTTAGCCCCTTTATTTGCCAGCAACTGCAAAACCTCTGCACCTGCATAGCCTGCCATAAAGCCATAGGTGGCAACGGCAAAAAAATAAGCCCCTGTGTTTTGCATTATTTTAAGCTGTGTAACAAATTGGTTTACGGCGCTTGGCGCCCCTAAAAAATACACAGGGAATACAAAACCAATTTTTTCGTAGTTATTTTGCAATTCCCCTTTTTTACTTTTTCCAATTGCTTTTATTTCGCAATTTCCAATTTCGGTTGCAATTCTTTTGGCAATATACAGGCTGTTGCCTGTGCCGGTAAAGCAATAAATAATATTTTTACTCATGCCCGCCTTCTCCGGCAAAAACATCTTCGTAGATTTTTTTCACCAGGTTATCCATATCCTCTACCGATTTTTTGCCCTGAAGGGTATCCATAAAAACATCCGAAAGCTTAATTAGCCCCTGCAAAAAAGCAACCGTCTTTTCCATACTCGCTTTTTTATTTATCAAAATAGACATTGTACTTTTCATACTCTCTTTTTCGGCCGTTACATTGCGCTTGTTATACAGCACCTTGCCTGTTTCCTCTAAAGAAAACCCCGCGTACTTCATTAGTTGTATATATAAAAGGTCGTTTATATCTTTTTGTGTGTAGCATCTGTAATTGTTTTTTCCACGTTCCGGCAGCACAAGGCGCAGCGTTTCGTAATAACGTAGCGTTTGCTTTGTTATGCCCAGCTTTTCGGATACCTGCTGTATCGAGTATCTATCCATTGTTTATCATCCTCTTTCCTGTACAAAAACTATAACATTAAAGTTAACTATACTGTCAAGCATTCATTCTTTCTCGCTTGGCCCGGGCAAAAAAAACACCGGCTTTTTGCATACATAAGAACCAAACCGCACAAACAAACATTGCACGCGGGATGTTCGTTTGTGTTCATGATCGTTTTGTTCGATTGTGTTTTCATTAACATCTATCAAAAACTCGCCGTCATACTCTTCAACCCATTCGTTTTTGTTTAAAACGTAAAATTAAACCAATTATACTGTACATTAAAAACAATAATCACAGTTTTAGATTAAAAAATATTGACTTTTAGGTTATTATGCTATAGTATCACAAAAGAACTTAAACAAACATATTTGTTCAGAGGTGCAAGCATGCAACAGCCATTTTTACAACTGGATCATGTCACAAAGCGGTTTCCGGGCGTTGTGGCGCTTTCAGATGTCCATTTCGATATTTACCCCGGCGAGGTGCACGCGCTGGTGGGAGAAAACGGCGCCGGCAAATCCACCCTTATTAAAATAATGTCTGGTGTTTACCAGCCGGATGAGGGTAGCGAGATTTGCATAAACGGGCAGTCATCCTCTTTTACCGGGGTATTGGATGCCATAAAGCAGGGCATTGCGGTAATTTACCAAGATTTTAGCCTGTTTGGCAACCTTACCGTTGCCGAAAACATTGCCATTAACCAAATGATTGGCAAAAAACAGGCAGTGCTTAACTGGAAAGAAATTACAGCACAGGCCAAAAAGGCGCTTGCTACCGTTGGAGCCGACATACAACCGGGAGAAACGGTAGAAAACCTTTCGGTTGCAAAGCAGCAGATGGTGGCCATTGCCACCGCTGTTGCACAGGACGCCAAAATGGTAATTATGGATGAGCCCACCTCTGCCCTGTCCAGCACAGAGGTAGAAACCTTGTTTACCATCATCGAGCGCCTTAAATCTCAAGGTATGGCCACTATGTTTGTAAGCCATAAAATGGATGAGCTTTTCCGTATAAGCGACCGTTTCACCATTTTTAGGGATGGCAAGTACATTAAAACCTGCCCCAAAGACGAAATAGACCGCGATGGCCTTATCTCTTTAATGGTAGGCCGCAAGGTAGATGTAGAACGCCATGCAAACACCTCCGAAAAGCAGGAGGTTGTGCTGGAGGTGCAAAACCTAAGCAAAAAGGGCAACTATAAAGATGTAAGCTTTAAGCTATACCGCGGCGAGGTTTTGGGCATTACCGGGCTTGTGGGCGCAGGACGCAGCGAAATGGCCCAATCTATTTTTGGGATGAACAAGCCAGACTCTGGCCAGATATTAATTGAGGGCGAGCCCACCACCATTGGCAGCAGTTGGCAGGCGTTAAATAAAGGCATTGCCTTTGTGCCCGAAAGCCGCCAAACGCAGGGCCTTGTATTGGATAAATCGATAGGGCAAAACATCACCCTACCAAACCTAGATAAATACACAAACAAGCTTGGCCTTGTACGCACCGATGCGCAAAGCCAAGCGGTAGAAAACCTGATGGATAAACTAGATGTACGCCCCCACAACCAAGATTTGCTTGCCATGCAGCTTTCTGGCGGCAACCAGCAAAAAGTGGTGCTGGCAAAATGGATAGGCACCAATGCCCGCATACTGATAGTGGACGAACCCACCAACGGCGTTGACGTTGGCGCCAAAGCCGAAATACACCATATTTTACGCGACTTGGCAAGCCAGGGCGTATCGGTTATTGTTATCTCCTCCGAACTTCCCGAAATCCTTTCTGTAAGTGACCGTATTTTGGTAATGCGGCGCGGGCGTATCTCGGGCGAATTTGTAAACGAGAATATTACGCAGGAAATGATTATGGATAAAGCGGTAGTAAACAAGTAAAAGGAGGAAAAAGCGGTGAAGCATATTTTAAAGAAAAAAGAATTTGGCATTTTATTAATAATCGTCCTTCTCTCTGCCGTGCTTACCTTGATAAACAATGTGTTTATCAGGCCCGACAACCTGATTGACGTAGCCAAAGGCAATGTTGTTTTGGGCATTATGGCTCTTGGCATGCTGCCTGTGCTTATCTCTGGCGGCATAGACCTTTCCATCAGCTCTACCATTGCCCTTTCGGCCGTGGTTGCCGGCAAAATAATGACCACATGGGGCGGCAACCTGTTTATAATACTGGCTATTTGCATTATAACTGGCGCACTTGTTGGACTTATAAACGGGTTTATTATTTCAAAGTTAAAAATTCCCCCAATTGTTACCACGCTTGGCACCATGAGCATTGTTTTGGGCTTTGTGCTTTTGTACACAAATGGAGACTGGATTACCAACCTGCCCCAATGGTTTAGAGATTTTGGCACCATCACAGTAATCGGCATTCCCATCCAAATATTGGTGCTTGCCATTGCAGGGCTTATCACATGGTTTATTTTAAAGTTTACCCTTGTGGGGCGCGGCATATACGCAGTGGGCGGCAGTGTTACCTCGGCCATGCGGGTTGGCTATAATGTAGATTTTTTGCAGATTTTTATTTACATGTACTGCGGTGCCATGGCCGGGCTTGCCGGGGTTATACACACCAGCATTGTGCAACAGGTAGACCCCAACACCTTCTCTGGCATGGAGCTTAACGTAATTATTGCCGTGGTTATTGGCGGCGCTTCTACCATGGGCGGCATTGGCACTGTACTGGGCACATTTTTGGGCGTAGCCCTTATTGGCATTATTAAAAACGGCCTGGTTTTGGCCCGGGTACCCACTTTTTGGCAAAACATTGTTATGGGGTTGATTATTGTATTTGCCGTTTCGTTCGACGTAATCAACCGCAAGCGCGAACAGGCTAAGCTGGAACGCGTTGACGTAGAGGAATAAGGGGGCACTCGCAGAATGAAAATAGCAAACAAGGTACTCAAAAAGCACACAAACGAATTTATACTGCTGGCCATTTTTATAGGCATTGTTTTGCTGATGGGTGCGCTAAGCCCAGATAAGTTTTTCTCGGTAAGCAACTTTACTACAATGGCCTTTCAAATGCCCGAGTTTGGCCTGCTGGCCCTTGGCATGATGGCCGTTATACTAACGGGCGGCATCAACCTTTCTATTACCAGCACGGCCATGTTAAGCGGTATAGGCGCGGCGTTTATCCTCTCTAGCGATCTTACCAAGGCCAGCCCCGTACTGGGCATTGTTTTAGCGGTTTTATTCAGCTTTGGCATTGCGGTGCTTACCGGCCTGTTTAACGGCTTTTTTGTAGCTTACGTTGGCGTAGCCGCCATGCTGGTAACACTGGGCTCTATGACATTGTTTGAGGGCATTGGCCTAAACCTTACCAAGGGCGGTTCTATCTCGGGATTTCCTGCCGCATTTATGAAGTTGGGCGGCGGCGATATTTTTGGCATCCCCATTCCGCTGCTTATTTATGTTGTTGCCATTGTAGTTGCTTATTTTATGCTAGAGCGCAGCAACTGGGGCACCAAGGTATACTTTACCGGCTGTAACGAGATTGCCACCCGCTTTTCGGGTATCAACACCAAAATGACCCTGCTGAAGGTATATGTGTTTTCCAGTATGCTGGCAAGCGTTGCCGGGCTGGTAATCATATCTCGCTATAACTCGGCCAAGGTAGACTATGGTTCTTCTTACATGATGCAAAGCGTTGCCGCTGTGGTACTGGGCGGCACCAGCATTAACGGCGGGCACGGCACCGTTGCGGGCACCGTAATAGCCGTCGCCATTATACAGGTTATTTCCACCGGGCTAAACCTGTACGGCCTAAACCGCTACATTATAGATATTATTACCGGCGCTGTGCTCATCGGCGTACTGGCCATCCGCTTTTTCAGCGGCAAGCGCGCCGCCTCTAAGCTGGTAAAAAGCAAAGAAGAAAAGGCCGCTTAATACACAGCTCCACATCTTAATTTGGTATTAACCGTACAATGCGGTTAAACATATATTAACAGGAGGTTTAATTACGATGAAGAAAGTGTTGGCTTTATGTCTGGCATGTCTGCTTGCCTTTGGGCTAGTAGCTTGTGGCGGCGCAGCCTCTTCGGCAGCTCCTTCCACTACTCCCTCCTCCGGCGCAGCATCCACTACCACAGGCGGCAAGTACAAAATAGCTGTAATGCCCAAACTGGTAGGCATCCCCTACTTTACCCAAACCGGCGAAGGCGCTGTTAAAGCGGGCGAAGAACTGGGCGTAGAGGTTATCTACACCGGGCCCACCAAAGCAGACGCCGCCGAGCAGGTAAAAATGATTGAAGACCTGATTAACCAGGGCGTAGATGCCATTTGCATCGCCCCCAACGACCCCAACGCAGTAGTACCGGCACTGCAAAAAGCACGCGAAGCTGGCATTTTGGTACTGGACTGGGATACACCTGTAGACATCCAGTATGTAGATGCTTCTGTACACCAAATTGACGACAAAGAACTGGGCGAGCACTTGGTAGACAAAATGGTAGAATCCATGGGCACCGACAGCGGTGACTACGCCATTTTAACCGGTGGCCTTTCTGCCGCTAACCTGAACAGCTGGATTGACTATGGCACTGCATATGCCAAAGAAAAATATCCCAACTTAAACCTCGTTACCGAAAAAATCCCCACCGATGAGAAACAGCAGGAAGCTTACTCCAAAACTTTGGACCTTGTAAAAACATACCCCAACCTTAAGGGCATTTTGGCCGTTTCTACCCCTGCTCCTTTGGGCGCAGCACAGGCTATTCGCGAAAAAGGCCTGCAAGACCAAATTGCAGTGGTTGGCACCTGCGTTAAAGAAGACTGCCAAGAGTTTTTGCAGGACGGCTCTTTAGACGTTGGCGCACTGTGGAACACCCAAGACCTTGGTTACCTTACCGTAGGCGTTGCCAAAGCCCTGCTGGACGGCCAGACATTAATCGACGGCATGGAAATTGAAGGTTTTGGCACCATTCAGGTAAAAGAAGATGGCAAAACCATCATCATGGGGCCACCAGAAGACTACACCCTGTAATTAAAACACAATACAAAACGGCAGTGCTGTAAAGCATATGCCACAAAGCGGGCCCCAAAAACCAAACATTGTTTGATTTTGGGGCCCTTCTTGCTACACTGGCACCCTTTTCAATTGCAGTTACAGCCGCAATCTGGTAATATAAAATGAAAACAGACTCCATTAAAAGATACTGCAAACGGCATATTGCCGTGCCTTTTATCTTTAGCTTATGGCGTATAAAATAATTAAACAAACCTGCGCTTATTACTTCTTTTTCATTTTTTGTTTATATTGTGCGGCACAACTACAAATGCGCCGTATTTTTACAGGTTTATTTACCGGCTAAAAAAATGCAAACAGGCGTGCCTTGAGGTGCAGAAGAGAGGGTTTTACTTGTTTCAGGTAGAGCGTTTGCAAAGGATACAGCAGATATTGTCCGCAAGAAAATCGGTTAGCGTTATTGAGCTAAGCGATGAATTAAATGTATCCGAAATTACCATCCGGCGCGATTTTGAAAAGCTGGAAAAGGATGGTTTTTTAAAACGCACCCACGGCGGCGCGGTGTTAAACAGTACCCTAAGCGCACAGTATGCCGCCAGCCTGCCAGCAGAAACTTCTGCCTCTCCTTTTTCTTTTGGGCCTATTTCTGCCGCTGCCGAAAGCCTGGGCAGCATGTGTGCCGACATTGTAGAAAACTACGATGTGGTGTTTTTAGGCCGCTGCCCCAGCAATATAGCCATGGCGGGCTGCCTGCACCAAAAAAACGAAATTGTGGTGCTTACCAACAGCCTGGATGTAATGACAGCCATGCGTGGAGACCCCTTTAAGCGGGTAATTTTGGTGGGCGGACAGGTGGATTACGACCGCAACACCCTGCAATTGGCCCAAGGCATACAGCAGCCGCCTACCATAAAAATAAACAAGGCCTTTATCCCTGTGCAGGGGCTGGATTTAAAAGGCGGCGTAACCCTAAATGCACATGAGGACATTTTGGTTTACAACTATTTAAAAGAATATACCATTGGAGATATTATTTGGGTGGCAGAAGGCACTGTATTTGATAAAATTGGCCTGTTTAAAGCCGACAGCCTGGAGAATATGTCTGCCATTGCAACCGACAGCCATATGCCCGACGAGTACAAGAATATGCTGTACCGACAGGGTGTAAAAATTTATCAAAAATTTGATTTATAAGCCATTGTATATGCTTGTATAACAAAGCAATACGTTATAGATGGGAAAGGCTGCTATATGAAAAATAAGGCGGCAATTGCGTTGCAAAACGTAAGCATGCAATTTGGAGACAGCCTTGTGCTGGATGATATTAATATAACGCTGGAAAAGGGCAAAGTACATTGTTTAATGGGGTACAATGGTTCTGGCAAAAGCACCTTGGTAAAAATATTAAGCGGAGAATGCCCCCCTACCAAAGGCCATGTGGTTTTTGAGGGAAAGACCTACCCCAAATGGAACACTGTACAGGCGGTATCGCGCGGCGTGATGAGCATAAGCGGATACGCAAGCCTTTTTCCCCGCGAGACCGTGTACGAAAATATGGAGTACAGCCTGATGCAAAAAAAGAAGGGGCCGTTTCCCTTGCTTATGCACCGGGCCATGTTAAAACGCGCCATTAAAGATTTTGCCAAAAAATACGAAATAAAGTGCACCCCCTCTACCCCATTAATGGAACTTACCAACGGAGACAGGGTGCTTTTAGAGCTGTTGCGGGTACAGCTTATGTCTGTAAAGGTATTGCTGGTAGACGAAATTGATGTGGTGTTGGGCCGCCGCCATAAAAAAATAATTTTACAGATAATAAACGAAATAAAAGCCAAAGGGGTTGCGGTACTTTATATCTCACACAAATTGGACGTTGTAAAATCGGTTGCCGACCAGGTAAGCATTTTGCAGTACGGCAGCACCGTGCATTTTGAGGAGAAAAAGTCTTTTGAAGAAAACGACCTTGTTGAAATGATGTTTTCTTCTACCAAAGAGCGCCCACCCCGCATGCATAAGCAAATTGGCGCAAAGCTTTTATCCATTTCTCCCAGCCACCAGCCTAAACAAGAAATTTCTTTGTACGAGGGAGAAATAGTGGGCATTTGGGGCCGTCGCGTAAAAGGCGAGGCCGGCCTGTACGACCTGCTGTTTGGCAAAGAAAATATTGCTGAAGTACGGATGGGCTTTTCTCGCCTACGGCCTATGAAGTTGGAATCCGCCTTAGATGCGGGCATTGTTGTTATCAGCTCTGCTATGATGAGCCTTACCCAATTCCCGGGATACTCGGTGCTGCAAAACATGTTGCCCTACAACATAGTACGCCGGGTGCGCAGCGATCAGGACCGCAACCAAATTTGCCAGCGGTATATTAATATATTAAATATACGCACCACCCCCTCGGCCACATTTGAAACTTTAAGCATGGGGCGGCAACGCAAGGTATTTATTGCACGCAGCATTCTTTCTAAGGGAGATATCTTTTTATTTGACAACCCCACCGATAGTATTGATAGCATCTCAAAAATAGACATTTACAACATCATCAACGAGCTAAAAAACAAAGGAAAAGGCATTTTTCTTCTTTCAGAAGATCCCGGTGAAATTATGGGAATTTGCGACCGTGTGGTAACCATGAACGGCAACCAGATTGTTGCCCAGTATGAAGCCACCAACTTTAGCCGCAAAGCGCTGGAAGATTCTATGGAGCAGCCCGTTGAAGAACAGGCATAGCAATATTACAGTCTTATTTTTCTACTTTAAGAGAATATACACACAAACAGCACGCCCCATTTACAAATAAGGGAGGTGCTGTTTTTAATTTTAACTTTGCTTAATATAAAAAAAGCCCCCCAAACAAGCTTGCTTGGGGGCTTTTTTATATATCTACTGCCTCATTTGCTATTGCAAAGTTGTTTCATTATCCCTCAAAAGTTTTGCGCACAAAATCTACCGAGCGGCGGGTGTCCTCATCAATTTGGGTTGGGGTTTTGCCCTCTGTCATATCTCTAAATACTTTAATATCTTTGCCCACCTGCCCGCCAGAAAGGATAAACGGTTCCATTACCACATATCCGTTATAGTGTACATCGCGCAGCGCCTGCCCAATTTCTTCCCACGGAATACGCCCCTGCCCGGGCAGGCGGCGGTTGGCCTCGCCAATGTGGAAATGCCCAAGCATGTCCCCCGCCATATGGATGGCGTCAGTGAAGCTGTCTTCCTCAATGTTCATATGGAAGGTATCCAGCATTATTTTAACATTGCTTTTGCCCACCTGCTTTACAAACTTTACTGCTTCGGCACAGGTGTTTAACAAATATCCCTCAAAGCGGTTCAGTACTTCCATGCCAAGGGTAATATCATACTGGGCAGCCATGTCTGCCATTTTTTGTACACCCTCTACACTGCGGGCCCAGTCTCCCTCTTTATCTACCCCGCCAGAATAATCTACTGGCCAATAAGAATACAGCCCGCCGCCAATTGTGTGAATATCGGCTTTTGCCAGCTTGGCAAACAGCTTACCATAAAAATCCAGCGCATTGGTACGGATGGCCTCATCGACCGAGGCAATATTCTCTTTAGGGGCAGGGCCATACCCGGCAGTTAGGATAAGCCCGGCCTCTTTAGCTCTGCGTGCCATATCTTGCATTTCGGCATCTGTTTTATCTACAAGGCCTGCCGCAGATATCTCTAAAACATCAAAACCAAGGTTTTTAACTTTTTCAATATAGGGCAGATAATCGCCGCCCCATTCGCGCTCCCAAAAGGCATAATAAATCCCGTATTTCATATTAAAAAATCCTCTTTCTGCCAAGCAAATATTTTTGCAAAAACAGCTTGCTTGCTGCCTATAATTATACCATAAAAAGACGTATAAAACGCCATAATAAAGAGAAAAAAGCCAAAAAGGCAATGGCCTTTTCAGCTTTCTTCCTGCTTCGTTTCATCGCTGTTTGGATACAGCAACGGGATGTTTTTTTCTGCCAAATCCTGTATCCAATGTTCGCCTGGTTTTTCATCTGTAATCACAGCGTCAAACTCTTCTATATTGCCTATTTGGTACAGGGCTGTTTGGTTAAACTTGGTATGGTCGGCAATTAAAAAAGATTGGTAACAGTTTTTCATTGCCTCGGTACGCACAAGGCCAATCTGCTCGTTCGAATCCATTGCGCCATACTTGCCCGAAAGGGAGCGGCAGGAGATAAACCCTTTGGTTGCAAAATAGTTGCTTAGCTCTGACAATGTGGTTTTGCCGGTAAAGCACATGTTTACCACATCCAAAACACCGCCCAATAAAATGATGCGTATGTCTTTATGGCGCGAAAGATAATCTACAATTAGCAGCGAGTTGGTAACTATTGTCACCGGCAAATTGGTAATTATTTTGGCTATTTCCAGCGAGGTAGTAGAGCTATCTAAAAAAATAGTGTCGTCCGGCTGGATAAATTGCAGGCAAAGCTTGGCGATGTCCTCTTTTCCTTTTACCAGCGTACTTTTACGCACCTGAATGCTTACATCATTTTCTCGAGAGCCCTCTAAAAACGCCCCGCCATAGGTTCTTTTAAGCACTCCTTTTACTTCTAAAGCCTTTAAGTCCCTACGTATTGTTTCTCCGCTTACACCAAATTTTTGGCTCAATTCTTCTACCGAAACAAACTTTTTGCCCGTAATCATTTTGGTAATTTGTGTTTTACGGTCCATCGCCAGCATCTTTCTGTTTCACCCCAATATTGTTGTTTTTTGTGGAATCTGACTTGTTTTTTTACCATTATAGAAGATTATTCCACCACATGCAACGGCAGAGTGAAATTTTACCAAATTTTTTCTTCTTCAAGTATGACTATGTGACATTATAAAATAAAGTATACGTCCGATTAATGACGATAACAGATATATATTATGCACGCTTTTGGGTTTCTATTGTGTAAATCCACTATATTTTGTTGTGTTTTTGTGGCAAATAGCAGAAATCAACAAAAAACCACACAATTATATTGACATTCCACACCCACTCTATTATCGTTAAATCTGTCGGGAGGTGTGGAATGGTGGTCGATGGGGGTACCCTCCACATCTAAAAATTTGCTAGCCGAATTATGAAAGGATTGATTGAAGGATGAAAAAGTCTTTTGCACTGGCGCTATCGGTTCTAATGCTATTGGGCATTTTGGCAGGTTGTGGCTCTACCAGTTCCAGCAGCACACCTGGTTCTACATCCGTTGGCTTCACCTCTGGCGATACCACAGGCACAGCCAAAGATCCGGCAAATACCAAAGTAATTTTAATTTGCGACAGCATTGGCACCAACCCTTTCCTTACCCAGATAGTAGACGGGCTTGAAAAGGTAAAAGAGGCCAATCCCGGCCTTACCACCACTGTTGTAGAGAGCAAAGATACTGCCGTTTGGGAAGATAATATACGTGCAGCCGTTACCGAAGGCAATGATTTGATTATAGTTGCCGGCTCTGCAGGAACAGACCCGATTACAACCGTTGCAAACGAATTTCCGGAAGACGCCACCTACGTACTGATTGACGCAGAGAGCCCTTCGGAAAATGTAAAATCCATAAGCTTTAAAGAGCAAGAGGGCGCTTACCTAATTGGTATGATTGCCGGGCTTACCAACCCCACCAATAAATTTGGCGGCGTACATGCCAACGAAAACCAAAGCTCTTACAAATGGCGCTGGGGTTATATGCAGGGCGTAATGGCCGTGCGTGACGATGTAACCGAAGATGACTTTATTTTTAACTACACCAGCTCTTACACAGATGCCGGCAAAGCCAAAGAACTTGCTTTGCAGCAGTCTGCCGCAGGCTGCGGATTTATCAACGCCGCTTCGGCCGTAGCCGATTTTGGCACCTTTGAGGCCGCACAGGAAAAGAAATTTTACACCTCCGGCCAGGACGAAGACCGTACAGACCCCAGCAATCCTTACATCATTACCTCTCAGTTAAAAGATACCGGCGTTGTTGTTGAAAAGGTAATAACCGAATATCTTACCGGTACCTTTACCACCGATAACGAAAAATACGGCGTTAAAGAGGGTGTTATTGGCGCCCTGTACATTACAAAAGACGGAGTTAACCCGCGCAATACCGAAGTACTTACCGATGAAATTGTGGCACAGGTAAAAGAAGCTGCCGACCAAATTGCCAGTGGCGAGCTTGTGCTGGAAGTACCTATGGAAAACGGATAAGTAAAAGTGTACGCAGGGGCGTGCCCGCATTTGGCTGGCACGCCCTTTTTGCAAAATTACATTGTTATTAACCCTTGCACATGTTAAATACAGGCTAACTACAGAGGTGATTTCTTTTGTTGTTGCAAATGAAAAACATTACAAAAATGTATGAGGAGCTTTGCGCCAACCGCAAAGTAGACCTTAGTTTAAACAAGGGCGAAGTTTTGGCTGTTGTAGGCGAAAATGGGGCGGGAAAATCTACCTTAATGAAGGTTTTGTACGGATTGGAAGCGCCCACCGAAGGGGATATTTTTTTAGAGGATAAACCCCTTGCCGTAAAAACCCCTACCGATGCAATACAGGCCGGTATAGGCATGGTACAGCAGCATTTTATGCTGTTTTCGGAGTTTACCGTGGCCGAAAATATTGTATATGGGCAGGAGCCCCGCAAAAAAGGATTGTTTTTTAACCGGGCACAGGCCAATACAATTGTAAAAGAATTGAGCGAAAAATACCTGCTGCAGGTAGACCCCAAATCAAAAATAAAAGATTGCTCGGTTGGGTTACAGCAGCGGGTAGAGATTTTAAAGGTATTGTATCAAAATGCCAATATTGTAATATTGGACGAACCATCAGCGGTACTAACCCCGCAAGAGGTACGTGAGCTTTTTAAAACCATACGCCAACTGGTGGCTATGGGCAAAAGCATTATTATTATTACCCACAAACTGCACGAGGTAATGGAAATATCCGACAGGGTATTGGTAATGCGTGCCGGAGAAGTGGTAAAAGAGACAAAAACAGCCGATACCAGTATAGAAGAACTTTCTTTTTTAATGGTTGGCCGGCGCATTATAAACCAGCCCGTCGCATCGCAAACCCCGGGCGAGGCCGTATTACAGGTTAAAAATCTGGAGTACCAAACCCCGCAGGGCAACCTTGCTTTAAAGGGCATAGACTTGCACGTGAACGCAGGCGAAATTGTAGGCATTGCGGGGGTATCCGGCAATGGGCAAACCGAGCTGATTGAGTGTATTAACGGGCTGTCTGCCGCCTCCTGCGGCAGCATTACGCTAAACGATACCGAGATTACCACCCTGCCCATAAACCGCATACGGGAAAGTGGTTTTGCATGCATACCCGAAGACCGCTATAAGCATGGCTGCGCCAAGGATGGCACACTGACCGAAACCGCACTGATGGCGCACCAGTACGAAAAACAAAACTCGCGGCGCGGGGTTTTAAAAAACAAAAATATCCAAACTTTTGCCACCCGCCTGCTAAACAAGTACAGCGTTAAATACAGCTCTTCCTCTCAAAAAGCCGGAGAACTTTCAGGCGGAAACCTGCAAAAATTAATTGCCGCACGCGAAATAGAGCAACAAACTCCATTTTTGGTAGCGGCAGAACCTACCCGTGGTGTAGACATTGGCGCAATGGAGTTTATACACGATAAATTGTTGGAACGCCGCAAAGAGGGCTGTGCTATTTTGCTGGTTTCGTCGGAATTGAGCGAAATTTTAAAACTGAGCGACCGTGTGTATACCATTTACGAGGGCAAGCTAAACCGGGAGTTTAAACGGGAAGAAGCAACCGAAGAAGCACTGGGCCTGATGATGATGGGGGGCAAACAACATGCATAGTGAATCTAAAAGCTCTGCCATTGCACAAAAATTACGTGCTGTTCTTAAAAGCCTTGCCCAGCCCCTGCTGGCTATTTTGGCTGGGCTGGTAATAGGCGGCATTATCATTGCCGTTACCGGAGAAAACCCCTTTTCGGTTTACAAAACCATGTTTACCGGCGGGTTTGGTACTGTTTATTACTTTTTAGGCACCCTTACGCGCTCTGTACCCATTATTTTATGTGGTTTGGGTGCCGCCTTTGCATGGCGTGCGGGCTACATTAACATTGGCGGCGAGGGCCAGATGATTGTTGGCGGGTTTACCTCTGCTGTTGTTGCATTGTACCTGCCTTTTGGCGGCGTATTGGGCATATTGGTGGTTATTTGCGCCGGTATGTTGGCAGGCGGCCTGTACGCCTGGCTGGCAGCCTGGTTGCAGGAGCGCTTTGGCGTACTGCTTTTAATAAGCACCTTAATGTTTAACTACATTGCCCATTACATTACCTACTACTTTGTTGCCTACCCGCTTAAAGACAACTCGGTAGACGGTATTGTTGCCAAAACAGCGGTTCTGGACCAATCTTTTTGGCTACCGCGTTTAAACTGGGCAAAGGGCACCACCTTTAACCTTGGTTTTTTTATTGCTCTTGCCGTAATGCTGGTGGTGCTGTTTATCACGCGCAAAACCACCTTTGGGTACGAATCCCGCATGGGCGGACTTAACCCCAACTTTGCACGGTACGGCGGCGTTAAAAGCAAAAAAGTAATGTACCTTACCATGCTGGGCTCTGGCATGCTGTGCGCTTTGGGCGGCACCACCGAGGTGCTGGGCGTTAAGCACCTGTATATGCACGAGATGCTTAAAAGCCCCAGCTATGCATGGACAGGCCT
>JBKEAM010000148.1:0-2069 GCA_047972265.1 Oscillospiraceae bacterium
AGTTTTTAGCCCAATCGATTGCAGGGGTGGGAGTGGTGGCAAGGGCCAAAAGCTCTTCGGCTGTGGCAATTTCGGTATATTCAAGGTATGCAGGGCCAATCAAGTCATTCCAAAGGGGTGCCTTGTAAAAAGCACTTGCGGCGCCCTCAAACCATAATATCTTATCGCCGTCTTTAATGGTGGCAGAGCGCATGCCAACAGAGGATAAGGCATCGTTAATGGTAAACATCCATCCGTCCGGCTGTTTTGGGGCAACACCATTTATTGCGGTTACATAATATCCGTTCACGCTGTCATTGGCTGCTTCGTATGTAATATGCCCCGCACTTACAGCGGCATCCAGCAAATCTTTTACGGTTGTTTTTCCACCGGTTTCGGTTTCTCCGTTTAATTGCAGGGTTACGGGTGTGGTGGGAGTAAAACTGTAAGAAGACCGGTTATAAGGCGCAATCATTAACTGTACGGTAATGGTGGTAAGCTGAGGGGCTTGCTCTACAGGGGGCGCCTGCACAAGGTAGGGGTAGCCCTCGTTTTTAATGGTTCCGTTTGCGGGTACTGCTTGCCGTGCCCATATGGCAGAAGTGCCAAGCAAAGCTGTAAAGGCATCCGATTTCATATCGCTGCCGGTTGTTGGTGTTATGCCGTTTGTTACCTCTATGCCCACAGTTTCCGGGGCTTTTTTATCACTGTTAAAATATGCGTTTTCAATGCTGCCTAGCCCATCGTAGCTACTTTTGCCGCCTATCAAGGGGCCGCCTGTAAGCCCGCTTACATCGTTAGCGGCATATATGTTTTGCAAAAGGCTACTACTGCTAGAGTAATAATGGATAAAGCACCCGGCAAAACCACCCGCGGCTTCTCCGGTTGCGGTTACACTGCCGGTGGCGTAGCTGTTTGTAATACTGCCGCCCTCCTGCGCACCTGCAAACCCGCCAACCCACTTGTAACCAGATACTGCCGCGCTGGAAAAGCATTGGTCTATACTACCAAGGTTGCGCCCCACAAAGCCGCCTGTTTTGGTGCCGGTGCCTTTGTAAGAAACAACGCCACCGTCCATTCCACTGTAGGCAATAGTGCCCTCGTTTAGGCCAACAACGCCGCCGGTAACAGAGTTGTATTGAGACAAAACGCGGCTGTTTACCACAAAGCAGCTGGTAATGTTGCCCTTATTGTACGAGACAAGGGCGGCGGGGTACATACTGCTGCTGTTGGTGGTGCACTCTATTGCTGCATTATTTAAAGTAAGGTTTTTAATGCTGCCCGTACTGTCTACAAAGCCAAAAAGCGCTTCTCCGGCAAGGTTTAAATTGGTTATAGTATGCCCGCCACCATCAAAAATACCTGTAAAGGGCCGTTTGGGAGATTCGGCATTGCTGCCAATGGTTTTGGCGGTATAGCCTGCCATGTCAATATCGTTTACAAGGCGGTAATTCACTGCCAAGTTTGTAGATTTGTCGGCCAAGGTAAGCAGTTCTTCGGCGGTAGAAATACGCACATACCCATCTGGGTCCTTGGCAAGGTAGGCATAGCTGGGGCTTTGGGCAGAGTAACTACTTGTAAGGTATTCTGCGCCATTTCCCTCAGCCTGTAATAATACATAGTAAACGCCAGATTCGGTTGTGCTGATATGTGGGGCAAAATCGTAAGATGCCTGCGCAATATCTGTTATGGTATTCAGCAGTTGTGGTTGCTGTTTGCTTTGCTTATATAAATAGGCTGTATAAGAGGTGGCATTGTACACCTCATCCCATTTTAAAATGCTGCCGCTCCACACAAGGCCGGAGGGGGGCACTAACTTCATGGGGCGTACAGGGTCTTGGGTGTTAGTGGGCAGGGGCAGGTTTAGCAGATAGGGGTACCCGCTGTTTACACCCTCCTGCGCGGTCCAAACACCGCCAAGGGTAGCAGCGCTAGTCTTTAAATCGGCAGATGTTTTGCCCGTAACATAAGTGCCCTGCGCTTTTTCGGTGCCAAGGCCGGTTATAGATATACTTTGCAGGTAAAAGGTGTTTTTGGTGGTAGAACTTAAAAATGCATACCCGAAAAACTTGCCAAAATTGTTGTTTTTA
>JBKEAM010000155.1:0-40396 GCA_047972265.1 Oscillospiraceae bacterium
CCTCAACACGGTTCCTTGTTTTTTCTGCGCTCACAATTATCCAGCGTCCATCATCTGCCGCCTTGGTAAAAGTATAGCGGTATTTTTCATACCCTTTTGTTGTTTCTTCAAAATTTTCGGCTGTCAGGTCAACATATTGTCCGGCAGCACTATCATAAATGCTAAAATCCGCAAAAGAGTCTCCCGCATCGCTTCCCATCAGCCTTACTACTTCTACCACCGTATTTTCTCCTTGCTTTTCAAGGCTGGTAACTACTGGGAACCCTCGCTCAACATATCCAAATACTATCAAATCACCCATATCACGCACTATAATATCCACGCTGGGGTAATAATAAAATCCCGCTTCTTTATTGGTTTCAAAATTATCTGTGTACTTTTTACCCTCTACAGGGTATTCTCCAAAAGTGTCAACCAATGCGCTTTCCATATCGCTTGCATAAAAAAATTCCACAGAGTGTGTTCCGTCTTCTGTTGTTTGTAGGTCTTCTTGCTGGAGGTCATCCCATATTTTTTTCAAAACATGATTTTCATATTTTTCCAAATCCGTTTCCCAAGAAAAATGCACATTTATAGTAGGCGCTATTGTGCTCCCCATTTCCATTATCTGCACAGGTGTAGCTGTTTGCATACCCTTAAAATCGCTAAAATATTTGGGATACGCCCCAAATAAATAAGGTCTAGAAATCATATATGAAAGCTCGGCCGCTTCTCTTGTTGGCATTAAAACCTGCCAATCCAGTAATACTTGCACTTCTTCCTCTTGCGGCGCAATGGGCAGGGGCGGGCTTGTTTCCACTCTGGTTTGGTCGTACCCCGCATATTCACCAGACACCTGTGAGGTTTGCACTGCGCCAGAACTTGAAGGTTCTACTTCACTGCCCATGCGCACTTGGCCTCCACCACAGCCAACCAGCAACAACAAACATAACAATACCGCAACTGCACCATAAATCTTTTTCATGTTTCTCCTCGTTTTCTTCTTTCAGTTTTTCACCTTAAAAATATATCTACTTACCCAAAAAAGCTTTAATTGCCCGCACTACATAGGCATGGTCCTCTGCGGAGGTAAGCCCCGAAACGGTAATGGTCCCCACCATGCCCGCCTCTCGCAGATATACAGGAAAACACCCGCCTGCCGCCGCATAATCTGCCAAAGAAAGGCCGAATTTTTCTGGCAGGGTTTGCCCTTTATCTGCCAGCTCTAATTGTACGCGATAAGATGGCTTAAAAAAATGATAAACCGTATTTTCTTTTCGGCGCATCCAATTGTCGTTGTCTACAGAGGTTCCCTGCATTGCATACTGAAACAGCTTTTGCCTGCCGCGGGTAACGGCAATGGATATAATATCTTTATTTTTTTCTGCTTCCTGTATCAGCCACATCCCAATTTGCAGTGCATCTTTGCTGTTAAAAGAAGAAAAAACCAATTCCTCTTGCTGCTTTATAATTTCTTGTATTTCTTGCGTATGCACAATAAACACCCCTTTTAAACTGTTTACTTTATTATACCTTAAAACAATTCTTTTGTTCTATTCTGTTGCTTTTATTTTTATCGTTCCAATAAATCTAAACAGCAAGCAACCTTTTAACACCAAACTGGCATTGCTTTTAGCAATCCCGGCTGCAAAACAAAGCAGATGCCGGCTATACATATGCCAACATCTGCTTTATTTGTTTTTATTCTACCCGCATAAACGCCAAACAGTTGCAGGCAGGCACAACTTGTTTGCTCGCCAAACCTGCGCTAGGTTATGCTTTGGCGGCGGGCAGGCTTCCATCCATTATGTTTAATTTTTCCACCTTTACCCTGTATGTAGGATCTGTCGAAAAATCCGCCCTCAAAAATTCTTCTATCAAATCGTATGCCAGCAGTTCGCCAACAATCCACTGCCCCATGCACATTACCTGTACATCGTCGTGCTCCACTGCCTGATGTGCCGAATAATAGTCATGAATGACAGATGCCCGTATCCCCGGGATTTTATTGCAGGCTATGGCTGCCCCTATTCCGCTGCCGCACATCATCATTCCACGGTCTGCTTCGCCTTTTAAAATAGGCTCGCATACTTTTTGCGCCATATCCGGAAAGTCTATTGGGTTTTTATCATACACGCCATGGTCTACAACTGTGTGCCCGTGTTTTTCCAGCCACTCAATTACCATAGCCTTTAGTTCAAATCCGCAATGGTCTCCGCCAATCGATATTCTCATTCCTGTTGTCCTCCAAAGTTTATTATAAAATTTTCGCCATCGTTGGTATCGGGGTCGTCACCAAAGTGCCTTCCGTTTTGCAGCGCATCAATCTTTTCCATATCCGCTTGTTCAATAAAAAAGTCGTACAAGCTGCCATTTTGTTCAATCCGTTCTTTATTGGCCGATTTTGGAATTACAATGTTTCCGTGCTGCAAATGCCAGCGCAGTGTTACCTGTACCGGGGTTTTATTGTATTTTTGCGCAAGCTCTTCCATCAACGGTACCTCGGCTATGTGTCCCCTAAAAATAGGCCCCCATGCCGTAACCGCAACCCCATGTTCTGCACACCAGCTGCGTAGTTCCCGCTGCTGATACCAAGGGTGAAGCTCCACTTGGTTTACCACCGGCACCACCCCATAATCGTCTATCAGTTGCTGCAGTTGATAGGGTGTAAAGTTGGATACACCTACACTTTTTATAAGCCCTTTTTGCCTGTATTGCAGCAAGGCCTCCCAAGCCTTGTTTCTTCTTTCTCTGCTGCTGGAGGGCCAGTGCAAATAGTAAGAATCGATATACTCCAGCCCCAGTTGGGCAAGGCTGTACTCTATGGCTTGCACAGGGTTATCGTAGCAGATAGGCCATATTTTGCTTACCACATACAAATCTTTTCGGGGTACACCGCAGCTGCGCAGTGCCCGCCCCACAGACTGTTCGTTTTCGTACCGTGTGGCGGTGTCAAAATACCTATACCCGCTCTCTGTTGCCCAGCGCAGTACCTGCTGCATTTCTGTGTCCGATATCTGAAAACATCCAAACCCAACCTGCGCAATGCTGCTGCCATCGTTAAGACGAACGGTTTTTTTCAATATTTTCTCCCTTCGTCAGTTTGCTTTGGCTTTTGTTTTGCCCAAATATGCCTCTTTTACTCTTGGGTCATCTGCTAAATCGCTGCTTTTGCCAGAGAGAGTAATGCTGCCCCTTTCCAAAATATAGGCGCGGGAAGATACATTGAGCGCCAAATAGGCATTTTGCTCTACCAATAAAATAGGCGTACCTGTTGTTTTATTAATTTCTAAAATCTTTTCAAACATTTCATCTATTACTTTAGGTGCCAACCCCATAGAGGGCTCATCCAACATTAAAAGCTTGGGTTTTCCCATCATGGCACGCCCCACTGCCAGCATTTGCTGCTCACCGCCACTCAGGCTCCATGCCAGTTGTTTTTTGCGCTCGTATAAACGGGGAAACAGCTCGTAAACCGCTTCCAAATCTTTTGCATTGCTGCCCGCCGTAACTCTAAACCCACGGCAGGCCACTGTACCCACCAGCAGGTTTTGTTCTACCGATAATCCCTGAAATACATGCCGTCCCTCTGGCACCTGCAAAATGCCCATGCGGGCTATTTCGTGGGCTTTTTTAGCGGTAATGTCCTGCTGGTTAAAGGCAATACTGCCTTTGGTGGATACGTGCCGGGATATAGAGTTTAGCAATGTGGTTTTGCCAGCGCCGTTGCTGCCAATTAAGGCCACAATTTCGTTGTCCTTTACTTCCAGCTCCACACCATGCAGCGCCTCTATATAGCCATAATTACTTACCAAATTTTGTATTTTAAGCATTTGCACAGCCTCCCAGATACGCATCGATAACCGCCGGATCTGCCTGAATTTCGGCCGGTGTTCCGCTGGCAATTTGCTGGCCAAAGTTTAATACGGTAATTCTGTCGCACACACTCATCACCAAATCCATCGAATGTTCTATTAGCAAAACAGATATGTTTTTTTGCACGGCAATATCTATCAGCGCCACAATATAATCCATCTCTTTATTGTTCAGCCCAGCGGCAGGCTCGTCCAGCAGCATTACCTGCGGCTCACTTAAAATAGCCCGCACCAACTCTAGCAATTTTTGCTGCCCGTAAGACAATTTGTCTACACCATCGTCTAGGTTTACCTTTTCAAGCCCACTGCTTTGCAGCAGCAATTGTATTTCTTCCTGCTGTGCATCGCCTGTGGCCTTGGTGCGTTTATTGGCAAGGTCTGCCCCCATCATAATATTGGTGCGCACCGTACACCTGTCCAAAAGGCGCGGATGCTGAAAAGACCTTGCAATTCCAAGCCGTGCCCTTTTGTAGGTGGGCAGTTTGGTAATGTTTTTGCTGCCCATGCTTATACGTCCTTTATCTGCCGTATAAATGCCCGTAATCAGGTTTACAAGGGTAGATTTACCCGCGCCGTTGGGGCCTATCAGGCCAAATACTTCTCCGCCATATAGCTCTACCGAGATATCGGCCGCAGCTTTTACGCCACCAAAAGATTTACACACTCCATCAAGCACCAGTACTGGATTTCCGTTTTTTCTTAATGCGCTCATAAATCGTTTTTCCTCCTCCCAATATTCCTTCGGGTTGCACAATCATCAAAATCATAATACCCACACCATAAATCAACTGCATATAGTTTTGTAAGGGGCGTACCAGCTCTTGCAAAAGGGATATAATAAGCGTGCCTATAATTGCCCCGCTTGGCGAGATGGTGCCGCCCAGCATAATCATAATTAAATACATGGTAGATTGCTGATAGGTAAAGGTTTGGTAGCTAAGGTATCCCGATAAAAACGCATACAATGCACCCGCCGCACCGCACAAAGCCCCCGAAATAGAAAACGCTATGCTTTTGGTAAGCAGGCTGTTTACCCCAAGGCAGTTGGCGGCCATTTCGTTATCGCGCACCGCCATAAAAGACCTGCCAAGGGATGTTTTGGTTAGCAGTGTCATAACAATTGCTGCCAGTACACAAATGGGCAAAATTACAAAATACTTTTTAACCTCTGTGTTTGCCACAAACCCAGCTATCGAAAATTCGGGGATGTTAGAAAGCCCCATTGCACCGCCCGTTACAGCTGTCCAGTTCATAAACAGTCCGTTCAAAATCGTCATTAACCCTACCGAGGCAAAGGTAAAGTAATATTGCCTAAGCCTAAAAAATGCAAAGCCTAATATAAAAGCAAACAGCGCCGTGCCCAGTGTACTTGCCAAAAAAGCAACAAAGGGCGGCAAACCCAACCGCATAACTACGTTGGCCGTAATATAGGCCCCTACACCCCAAAGGCCCGCCTGCGCAAAAGAGTTTTGCCCGCAAAGCCCCAGTAAAACATATACGCTAAGAACGCATAAGTACGAGATCATGGCGATGTTAAGCACACGCAGCATATAGCTGGAGGTTAACCCCGGCATTAGCAGACAAGCTGCCGCCCCCACCAAGCCAACAACGGCGTATATGCGGTGTATCGATTTTATTTTTGTCATTTATTTACACCACCCTACGCCTTTTCTTGTATTTTATCGCCAAAAATGCCCTGCGGACGGAACATAAGCATAATTACCAATACCACATAAATAATTACTAGCTGGTATGTTGTAGATATGTATGCACCGCCAAAAGCCTCTACAAGACCCACAATTAGCCCGCCAATAATAGCACCCGGAATACTGCCAAAGCCGCCTATTACTATAGCGGCAAACGCTTTTGCGCCCGAGGTTGCCCCCATGGTATTGGTAAGAAAAAATAAGGGTGCCAGCAAACCGCCGCCAATGCCGGTAATAATGGCGCTAAGCGCAAAGGTAAGCGCTATAGAAACAATAACCGGTATGCCCACAAGTGACGCCATGTATTGGTCTTGTGCAGTTGCCTGCATAATATGCCCTACAAAGGTTTTTTCCAGCAGAATATATACAAAAAGCATCAACAGACACGAAACCCCAATAATGGCAACATACTGCCACTGAATGGTTGCAACCCCAAGGCTTACGGTGCCCTCCACTACTTTATCCACTGTTACGGGGATAGAGCCCCAAATAAGGCGAACCCCTTCTTTTAGCGCAATAGAAGCCCCCATTGCGCTTACAATAATCGCTTTTGTTTGCGCCTTGCGCAGCGGCCAGTAAGAAAACCGCATAAACACAACCCCTACCACGCCCATAAGCGCAGCCGAGAGGATGAGCGCCACCACAATTGGCAGCCCTACAAGCTGATTAAATGCATAACAAAAATATCCGCCCACCATTAAAAATTCGCCCTGCGCAAAGTTCATAACTCCAACCGAGCGAAAAATCAAAACCATGCCCATAGAAATAAGACCATATACAATGCCCATTGCCATGCCCGATATTAACAATTGCAAATTCATATATTTATCCCCACATAGTTTTGCACCGGGCGGGGCAGTAAAGCCCCGCCGTGGTGCATGCCTTTATGTTGTATGCTTTATGCCCTACAACTTGCTAAATTTCTTTTTCTGCATAAATCGATTCTATAACCGTAGGCACCCTATCTTGTACCTGCACCAGTAGGCCGCCGCGTCCACATTCTCCGTTTGTGCGGCAATCAAAGGTGGTAATAGCGCCTTCGTAATTGTCTATTGTGCGCATGGCATCCCGCACTGCGGTTCTGTCGGTTGTGCCCGCACGCTCAATGGCTTCGCAAATAATATATACGTGGTCGTATATCTGCGCAGCAGACATAGCGCATTCTTGGTTGTAGGTTTCTTCGTATTTTTTAGAGAAAGCCGCGCCTTTGGGGTTTGTGGTATTGGGCACCCAAGAGGTTACACTGTAGCAATCGTTCAGCGCGTCTTTTGCAAGGTCTATGGTAACAGGGTCCGAAAATGCATTTGAACCAAATACCGGCAAATCCATACCCATAGAGCGCATTTGCTGTGTCATAATTGCGGCTTCTGTATGAAAGCAGGCTGCCAGCACGGCATCTACATTGGCATTTTGTATCTGTGCCAAGTGAGAACTAAAATCTTTGGTACCGGCTGTAAACGGAACTTTTATAACAGGCTCAATCCCGTAGCTTGCCAGTGCCTCTATAAATAGGTTGGATTGGTCTGTCGAGGGGGTATCAGTATCGTGGATAACCGCAAACGATTTGTAGCCAAGTTCTTCTACCGCATATTTAATCATAGAAGCGCACAGTGTTTTATCCGATGTGCGAAGCTGAAACATCCAGGGGTTTTCGTTGTTGCACAGCTCTGCCAGTTTGGGGCTGCTGCCCTGTGCTGTTGTTAAAATTTCAAATTCTAAAACAGAGCTGGAGATTGCAATGTTGTCGTTAGAGCTGTTGCTGCCAATAATGGCTGTAATGCTGTCATCCGCAGCCAGTTTGCGGTATGCGTTTACAGCGCCTACGTCGGTGCCAAGAGCATCCTCAATTACCAGTTCAATAGGGCGGCCCAAAACACCACCGGCCGAGTTTATCTCTTCTTGTGCAATGGCCGCTGTATTTTTGGTGTATTCCCCTTCCATGGCACGGTCACCCGTCATTACTGCCGTAATGCCAATTTTAATGGGATCGCCCGCAAGCCCGGTTGTACTGCTCCCTGCCGAAGTTTGCCCTCCTGATGAACCGGAGGCCCCGCCACACGCTGCCAGCGAAAAAATCATAAAACAACACAAGATAACTGCAAGTACCTTTTTCATTTCCGTTTTCCTCCATAGCCTATTTATTTTTTCTTGTATTTATTAAACACAAGATTTGCAACATTAAAAATAACTTATATATGTGTTTTATTTAAAGTAATCGTTTACTTAACTTTCAAGTAGTTCTTTCTTTTCCTACTTTTTAACGTTTATTTTGCTTTTCACCTTCAAACAGGCAAAAATCCGATAACAGAAAACATCATTTAAGCGATATTTATCACCTGTATTGTTTTCTTAGCTTCTTCAAGTAAACGTATTCTTGCTTTATGTGCTTATATTATTCGTTCCTCCTGCATATTGTCAATGATTTTTGGGCTTAACTCAATTATTTCTACATAATATTTAAATTTTCTGTTCATTTTTCATCATTATGCACTATGCTTAGGTATATACAAGTAATCGTATTCTTGGTATTATGGAAGCAGGAATATTTTCCTGTAGCAAACCAATGGAGAGTATATATGAAAAGTATTTCTACCATAAAAGATGTTGCAAAAGACGCCGGGGTGTCTATTGCAACCGTTTCGCGCGTGCTAAACAGCAATTACTATGTTAGCCCCGATTTGGTTGATAAGGTAATGCAATCGGTAAAAAGGTTAAACTATTACCCAAACTCCATTGCACGTAGCCTTAAAAACGCCGCAACACTTACCATTGGGTTAATTGTTTCGGATATTTCCAACAGCTTTTTTGCCTTTTTGGCACGTGCCATAGAGGATGTTATAAAAGAGTACAATTACAACTTAATTGTATGCAGTACCGATAACCAGCAGCAAAAAGAATACGATTATCTTCAGCTTTTGCTAGAAAAGCAAGTTGATGGGCTGGTTTTAAACATTAGCGGCACCAATAACGATTTTATAACCCAAATTAGCAACGATATCCCCATTGTTCTTTTAGGGCGGCGGATTGAAACGCCCCAGTTTAAGGGAGACTTTGTAGACAGCGACAACCTCTTTGGCAGCTTTACACTTACAAACCACCTGTTGCAGCTTGGGCACCGCTCTATTGCACTAATCAACGGGCAGCAGGGGCTTAGCTCCTCACAAGAGCGTTATGCCGGATTTGCCAAAGCATTGCAGGCCGCCAATTTGGATATAGCCGAAGATTCGCCTTATATCTATTACGGGGATTTTAACCGGCCTGAAAGTGGTGAACTTGGCGCTTCTGTATTAATGAATTTACCGCAGCCCCCTACAGCCATCCTTACCTCCAACAACGAGTTGGCCCTTGGCGCCCTTGGCTTTTGCAAAAAAAACAACATCAAAATTCCACAAGAAGTTTCTTTTGCCTGCTATGGCGATATCGCACATGAGGATTTGCTTTTTGTGCGCCCCAGTAAAGTAACTATGGACCCCTGGCCAATGGGCAAGCGTGTTGCCGATTTAATGATTGAACGCATCGAACAAAAAAACCAAATGTCCAACCGGGAGATATTGTTTACCCCCCAGCTTGTGGTGGGTGACGGCGTAAGCGAGATTATCAAAAAGTGAGTTTCGCACTCTAACCCTATTATTCTTCATTTAAAAAGCGAGCCTTTTAAGGCTCGCTTTTACTTATTGGTTTAAACCAATTCCAATTTTATTTTAGGGCAGAGTTTTTGCCTTTGGAAAATTACCAAAGGCAGGAGAATATATGCGCCCTCCCGCTACTCTTTTTTACTACTGCGGCCCGCCCCTTTGTTTAAAGGCGGATAACAATTCGTCCATTTGCGGCGGCACGCTAATGGGCGCCCCCACCGCCTTAACCGCGCTTGCTATGTCTTTAAGCCCATTGCCCGTTACCAAAGATACAATTGTGGCATCTGCCGGTATGGCCCCTTGTTTTACAAGCTTTGCAATACCCGCCGTACCGGTAACGCCTGCCGGCTCTCCAAACACACCGCTGGTGCGCCCCAGTAGGCTCATGGCTTCCAGTATTTCTTCATCCGATACGTTTACTGTAATGCCATCCGATTCTTTTACGGCACGCACAGCCTTTAAAAAGTTGCGGGGCACGCCCACCGCGATGCTATCGGCAATGGTGTTTTCTTCCATTGGCACCAGCGCTTCACTGCCTGCATCCACCGCGTTATTAATGGGGCAGCAGCCCGATGCCTGTACGCTGATTAAGCGGGGCAGCTTATCAATAAAGCCCGCGTTGTACAAATCTTTAAAACCTTTCCACACTCCTGCAATTGTGCAGCCATCCCCTACCGAAACCGCAACATAATCTGGCATTTGCCAGTTCATCTGCTCGGCAATTTCTAGCGAAACAGTCTTTTTCCCCTCCATCAAAAATGGATTTATGGCGGCATTGCGGTTATACCAGCCCCAGCGGTCTATCGCTTCTGCCGATAGGCGGAAAGTATCTTCGTAGTTGCCCTGTACGCTAATTACATTGGCCCCAAACACCAATAACTGCGCCACCTTGCCCTGCGGGGCTCGCTGCGGCACAAAAATATAAGTGGTAAAACCACGCGCTGCGGCATTGCCCGCCAAAGAAGAAGCCGCGTTGCCGGTAGAAGAACACGCAATGGTGGTTGCGCCCGCTTCGGCCGCTTTTACCACTGCCATGGCAGAGGCGCGGTCTTTTAGGCTGGCGGTGGGGTTTTGCCCGTCATCTTTTATATACAGGTTGGTTAGACCCAGCGCTTCACCCAAACGATTGGCTTTGTACAGCGGAGAGTTGCCCACACGAAGCCCCTCAGTGCCCGAAGAATCTTCCACCGGCAAAAATTCGCGGTAACGCCACATGGTATCTTCTTCACGCGTTTTCATTATGGCGGGGTTTACCGCCTTTTTAATGGCTTCGTAATCGTACAGTATTTCCATCATGCCGCCGCAACTGGGGCAGGTGGTAATGTTGGGCTTTGCCTCTATTTGTTTGCCGCACTGTATGCATTCGGCCCCTTTTACATAAGACATTTCTTCATTCTCCTTGCGCAAATATTTTATGCAGGCCTAGCCGCCCGCAAACCTATTTTTTGAAAAGCGCGCCCCCCGCTTTTACAGCAAAACAGGAGGCGCAAAATGCTTATTATTTTAAAAGCCCGGTACTTTGGTTAAACTCGTTTATCATGGCGTCAATGGTGGAGGCCTGTTTGTGCACCGCACCCCAGGTAGCGTCATAATCGTACCAAAGGTCGTTCAAGTCTTGCGAGGTACGGCCCTGCTGCTCTACCCATGTATAGTACTTTAGGTTGTGGATGCGCTTTTTACCGTAATAGGTAAGCTCTTCCATTGTATCAGTGCGAATGCCCATTAAGTGGGTGCCAAAATCGTATGCGGCTTTGCTTTGGCTATAATCGCCCTCTGCCTCGGCCAGCTCTTCTATACGAGAGCCGTACATTGCTTGTGAGTCTGTCAGTACGGTGGCAACAATATCGTCACCGGTAAGCTCGTAGTATTTGGCGGTTTTAATGGCGCACAGCACGTTGGCAATGCCCGAAATACCAAGCAAACCTAGCTGCTCTACCAAGGCGGGGTCTACCCCAGCTTCCTTTATCAGGTACTCGCGACCCGCCGGGTCGCTAAACAGGCGCAGCAGGTGCTGGCTGTCATCGTCATCTATATCAATTACAAGGTCGGTATTTTTCACATTGTGTATCCACGGCACATGCTTGTCGCCAATACCCTCAATACGGTGCTCGCCAAAACCGTTATCCAGCAGGGTAGAGCATTGCAATGCTTCGCCCACCGCAATTTTAACCTGCGGGTAGATTTCTTTTAAGTAATCCCCGCAGCCAATGGTACCAGCCGAGCCGGAGGTAAAGCAGGCAGCAGCAAGGCGGCCTTTTTCGCCCTTAATGCTTTCCACAACTTCTTCTATGGCGCTGCCGGTTACTTCGTAATGCCACAGGTGGTTGCCCATCTCTTCAAACTGGTTAAAAATCATGCAGTCCGGCCGCGTTTTACGAATATTCCACACTTCGTCAAAAATTTCTTTTACATTGCTCTCTGTGCCGGGGGTAGCAATTACCTCGCTGGCAACGGTTTCCAGCCAGTCAAAACGCTCTTTGCTCATGCCCTGGGGCAAAATAGCCACCGAGTATACAGACAACAACTTAGAGTTAAACGCGCCGCCACGGCAGTAGTTGCCGGTAGAGGGCCATACGGCTTTGTGGTAAGAGGCGTCAAACTGGCCGCTTACAAGGCGGGGCACCAGGCACCCGTAAGAGGCGCCCACCTTATGGCACCCTGTTGGAAACCACTTGCCAACCATACACACAATGCGCGCATCCACGCCGGTAAGGCTTTTGGGCAGTTCAATATAGTTGGGCGCGCCAAATTTGCCGCCCTTCTCCTTGGGTTCGTTTTTCCATGTGATGCGAAACAGGTTAAGCGGATTGATGTCCCATAGGCCCACACTGGCCAATTTTTCCTGTATTTCTGCGGGGATGGTTTCGGGATGCTTCATCTGTTCAAAGGTAGGAATGATAACGTTATGCTCTTTCGCAAGTTTGATATTGTTTTCTAGCCCGGTTGTATTGCGAGTTAAATCGATCACGTTGCCGCCTCCTTACAATTTTTTCGACCACATGGCCTTTCTAAAAGTATATATTACGGTTATTGCAAACGCAACAAAAGCGCCGCTAAAAAATAGTAAGATAAAAAAATAACAATATCTCATTTAAAATCCGCTTTTCCACCTATTGTCATCATTATTGTTTATTTACGCATCTGTACACAAGGCGGCGGCTACCCCATATATACCAAGGGTAGTTTATGTTTTTTAAATTGTCATTTTGCATTCTTTATTTTATACTAAATTATATACTAAAATTTTAGCTTGCATTTAATATCCTATACCCTGCCTTTATCCGGTTTTGTCTCCGGGTGTCTGTATGTATCATACGCGGGCAAACCTTGTTTTTTAAGCCCTTCGCATTTATATAAAAAGGAGTTGCCATGAAATATTATGTAGTGGATGCCTTTACCACCCGGCAATTTGGCGGTAGCCCTGCCGGCGTTTGCCTGCTGCAAGAGCCCCTAAGCGACGAAACCATGCAAAGCATTGCGGCAGAAAACAACCTTGCCGAAACCGCTTTTGTGTTAAAACAAAATGATGTATGCAGCCTGCGCTGGTTTACCCCAGAGCAGGAGTTTGACCTGTGCGGCCACGCAACACTTGCCAGCGCATATGTGCTGTTTACTTTTGTAGATAAAAATGCGGATGTTTTGCGTTTTACCACCCAAAGCGGTATTTTAGAAGTGCGCCAAAACGGCAACCTGTTGGAAATGGATTTCCCCTCCCGTCCACCGCAGCAAATACCTGTAACCAGTTTAATGAGCAGCGCACTGGGTGTACCTGTTTTAGAGGCGCACCTGTCTCGCGATATGATATTGCTGCTGCCCACAGAAGAAGATGTTAAAAGCGCTTTGCCCAACCTAGATCTTGTTGCCCAAATACCCGGCTGTGTAAACTTGATTGTTACAGCGCCGGGCAGGCAGGTAGATTTTGTATCCCGCTATTTTACCCCCGGCATCAACATCCCCGAAGACCCTGTTACAGGCTCCGCCCACGCCTCACTTATCCCCTTTTGGAGCAGTCGGCTTAAAAAAGAAAAAATGTTTGCCCGCCAGCTCTCTAAGCGGGGCGGCACCCTGTACTGTCAAAACTGCGGCCCACGGGTAAAAATTGCGGGCAATGCTATACTATACCTGTCGGGAGAAATTCACAATTAATCACCCAGCATATAGCACCACATTTTGCAATTAAGCATACAAAAAGGCAGCCTTTAAACGGCTGCCTTTTTAATTTTGCGGTTTTTTGGCTTGTACTATTCTGCCTCTGTGTGTATATCTCCTCGTTCTTTTAAATCATCCATAATTTTACCATACATTGTTTCGTCAATTTTAAACTTTTTAAGGTATACAATATACCCCACTACAATGGCAATCATTGGCACAGCCATCATGGCTATTTTCATAATAAAAATACCCGAATCACTTACGTCTGTCGGCACCTCGGCGCTGTTAATGCCGGATACTATCAATGTAAAGGTAAGTATACCGTTTGCCAAAGCGCCGCCTATTTTGTTGATAAAAGGCTGAACCGAAAAGGTAACACTGTCGTTTCTTTTGCCAAACTTCCACTGCCCATACTCAATGGTATCAGCCAAAAACATCAGCATCAACAGCTGGATAAACGCCTGTCCCACAAATAGCAGTATGCCCGCAATGCCTATGGGCAGCATGTTCATTGGTGAAAAGAAAAAGATGATATACCCAAGCAGTACCAATAGGGTAGCCCCTGTGTACAGTTTACGGCGAGAGAATTTTTTGCTAAAGAGAGGAAATACCGTAAGGGCCACAAGCTGAGAAACCCCCAGTACCAGCGCAAACATAGAGTACATATTTTCGTCGCGGTAGGCGTATTTAAAAAAGTAGGTACCAAAGCTGGTGGTGGTGGTGTACCCCACCATAAATAGCGCCATAGAGATGGCCACCCACAGCAGCTGGTCGTTTTTAAAAATAGCCCTAAACATATCTTTTACACTGGTTTGCTCTTCTTGCTTAAAATATCCTTTGCGCTCTTTTACACCAAAAACCGTAAAGCACATAAAACCAATCATAACAGCCACAACAATTAGCGCAAACACAAACCAACCCGTTTTTAGGTTGCCAAAAATGCCGCCCAGTGCATTGGTAGCAGGCAGTATGCCAACCACCACAGCAAACAAGCCAATGTTGGCGCATATACGTGCAAAAGAGCCTATTTTTTCGCGTTCTTTTTGATTGGTAGAAAGGGTTGGCATCATAGACCAGTAGGCAATATCATTTAGGCCATAAAAAATATCCCAGCCCAAATAGCACAGCGCAAACACCAAAATGTACCACCCGCCAGAAAGACCCAAATCGGTAAAAAGCAGCACCATCAGCACGGCGCCAACAACGCCCCCCACCAGCAACCATGGTTTAAACTTGCCCCATTTGCTTTTGGTATTGTCTACCACCATACCCATAATAGGGTCGTTAAAAGCATCAAATATACGCAAAACCGTAAACACCGTACCCACAAGTGCATAGGTAGCATCCGGCAGGTTTAGTATGTCTGTAAGGTAGTAAACCAAAAACATGCTTACCATAGTGTAAAACATATCCCGCCCTATGGTACCCAGTCCAAAAAAGTACTTATTGCGCTTGTCTTGCCTGCTTTCCATTTTTTCCTCCTGTTTACACCTATATTCCCTTACTTTTGGGTATGCACTGCCTGTATTGTATTATACTATTGGTAAGCCTGCCCTGCGGCTATACAAAGGCCAGCCCGCCGGTAGGGCAAAAAGGTACGTTTGCTTACTTTATTATACAACGGCAGGCTTTTTTACTCCACTGTAAAATGCATTTCTGTCTCCTCTATCCCTTCGGCCTGCATTGTAAGCACAGCTGTGCCGCTTTCGCCCGTCGTACGCAAATATGCACCGCCCATGCCCCCCGCAAGGGATATTACATCCGGCCCTACAATTTGCAGCGGCCCCTTTACATGCAGCCGCACCGGGCGGGTATAGTAGGGCAAATTGTTTTTATTTTGGTCTTGCGCGCATATACGCACGGTGGCCATATCGTAGGTATCGTCCTCTTTTAGCAGCAGCGTATCTGCTTCTGCCGTTAAAAACACCTTTTCTACCGGTTCTTTTACGCAAGAGGCCACCACCTCACCGTCCCGCAGCGCCTCAAAAGTATAGCTTACAATGCCGCCGCCCCAGGTTGTGGCATATTTTTCTACCAATTTTACAAAATCGGCACGGCGCAGGCCGGTACTTACCATCAGCCAGCCAATACCGGCCAGCTCGTTTAGGGGCATGCCATGTTCGCCATATTTCATTACGGCACGCAGGGCCTTTTTTACCCTGTTTGCTTTGGCAGGGGCAAATCCCTCCTGCTTTTCAATCATATCGCCTATCAAATCCCGCACGCACAGCGGCCCCCGCAGCAGGGCATTTGGCTCTGCCCCCAGCGGATACTCGGCCACCACCTGCCCGCCGCGGCTTATGCGCAATGTGTCGGCATTTGTAAACACATACACATCCCCTGCCCAACCACCGGGGTAATCCCCAATATCCATACTGCTACACACCTGTAAAACAGGTGTTTTATTTTGCGCCACCCTATATGCGGCGGCGGCATATTTAGGGTTGCGGTACATATCCAGTACACCATGGTGGCAAATGCCATCCCCCGCCCCAAACTGACGGTGGGTTTGATAGTCAAACATGCACCAGCCAAAGCTGCCTGCAATATCGGCCTGCCGCGTTACCGCCTGCAACACAGTTGCATGGCGCAGGGCATGCGCCTGCCGGTGCGCCTCATCATCATAACTTTTGGTGGGGAACATATGCCCGTTGTATTCGGTTACAACATATCCCTTTTTCATGTCTGGCGTAACCGCCCGCTTAGGCTGCGCCCCTGTATTTTTGCCATTGTGTATAAAATCGTTGTAGGTATACACATCCTCCAGCAAATGGCTTTTGTTAAAGTTGCGTACGCCTCCTGTTTGGCGGGTGGTATCCAAGCTGTGCGCCTGCGCATTGGTGGCTGTATATAGTTCGTCGTCATCGGGCGATTCGTTAATGCGTGTGCCCCAAATGATTACCGAAGGATGGTTGCGGTACTGCTTTACCATATCGGCGGTGTTTTGCACGGCCTGTTTCTTCCATTCGTCGTTGCCTATATGCTGCCAGCCTGGGATTTCAGTAAAAACCAAAAGCCCCAGCTCATCGCATCTGTTTACAAAATGCTGGCTTTGCGGGTAGTGGCTGGTACGTACCGCATTTACCCCCAGCTCGTTTTTTAAAATATCGGCATCCAGCCGCTGCATACGCCCCGGGGCCGCATACCCAATATGGGGCCAGCTTTGGTGGCGGTTTAAGCCCACCAGCTTTGTTTTTACATCGTTTAGGTAAAAGCCATCTGCCTTAAATTCGCAGCTTCTAAAACCTGTATTTACCTCGTATATGTCCTGCGCTTCTTTCCCTACCGCCAGTTCTATCCGCAAACGGTACATTTGCGGGTTTTCCTGCGTCCACAATTTGGCTTCGGGTATTGTTGCAAAAAATTCTGCTTTCTCTTCTTTGGCACTAAAGGCGGCAAACTCTTTTACCAGCATTTCCCCCTGCCAAAGTGTGGCTTTAAGGTCTGCATGGGTATCTCCACTTAAAAACACTTTACAGCAAAGCTGGGGCACACCGTCTTTTTGGGTTGCCGCCGCAAAAACATCCCGTATATATACCTGTGGTTTTATCTGCAATTCTACTTCTCGGTATATGCCGCCATAGGTAAGGTAGTCAATTGCGCCACCAAAAGGCGGAATATTTTGACTTTCTTTGCTGTTTACGCGCAGTGCAAGTATATTGTCCTGCCCAAAGCGAGCCCAGCGTGTAACATCGGCTGTAAAGGCTGTGTATCCGCAGGCATGTGTTGCTACCGCTTGCCCATTAAAATACACTTTGCAGCTATGCGCTACCGCCCCAAAATGCAGCAGTATACGGCTTTGGCTGCAACTTTGGGGCAGATGTACAACCCGCCTATAGCCGCACTCCATTTGGTAGTCGCTTTCGTTTGCGTAGCACACCGGCAGTTGCTGCACCGTATGTGGCAAGCGCACCTGCTCTGCTTGCAGGGTACAATTATCCTCTTTTAGCTCTTTGTTGTAAGCAGCCACAAACTGCCACGCATCGTTTAAGGGTATTCTGGTGTTCATTTGTGCACCTCCCATTACTTCTATCATAGGGCAAAGGCAATTTATTGTCACCTTTTTGCATATCCAAAGTTTTTTCTTTGCTTTGTGCAAAATGCCTTTTGGATTCACCTTTAACTTTTTTCTTCCCCTTTTCTTTTATTTTAAATGCAACCATTTATTTTAATAAAAGTAAAATGTTCACCGTTTAAAAATCTTCTTGTTTTCACTCCAACAAAAAAGCAGCCTGCTTACAGGCTGCTTTTAACAATCTCAAAGTAAGGGTTCTTCTTTTTCTGCTTCCTCTTCGCTTACCACTTCTTCGTAAGGGCGGTAGGTTTTTTCTTTCCCTTTTTCCAGTCGCCCTTCCCAAAAATTAGTGATATAAGAGGCCAACTGCAGGGCAAATATGCCCAAAATAGAGCCAATGGGGTCTACCCAGCGGCGCAGCAAAAACACAGCCACCAAAAACGCAATGGTAAACAGGTAACGCAGCAAATATTGCAGCTTGCCATAATTATCTGCCTTATCTGCGGGCAGATTCATTGTTTTTTCAAACCCGCGCTCCATCATCCATACCTTTGCTATCGAGAAAGCTCCGCCCGCAACCAACCCCAAAATATAGACAAGAGGAGAGGCAAAACGATATACAAACAAAATAACAGGCAACCCTACCACCAAAAACACAAGCTGTAAACAGGCTACACTTATAATAAGCCTGCGCGATGTGGGAGAAAGTTTTTTCATGGCAAAATCATCCTTTTTTTGCATAATCAAACAGTTGTTTAAAAGCCGAAGCTATACCCAAAATAGTAAACACCAACAATAACAGGTAGCCTGTGCCCGCAATTTTATCCAGCCACAGCCCCAGTAAAAACCCCATTAATATGCATACAAACATACCAACGCCAAGCTGCCCCGCACTGGTAATATTGCCAAAGGCCCCCAACACATTGCCGCTTTTGCTTGGCTTACTTTCGGTTTTGTTTAGTTCTTTGGCTTTTTGCAGCGCAGCCTGCGCACTTTCAAACTCTTTTTGCCTGTCCATCATCCATTGTCCTCATCTGCCGCATTCTCTTCTTCCGGCTCCACAGCGGGGCCGGCCTCCAGCGGTACACTGCTGATAACCGAGAATACACTTACATCCAAAGATACCAACGCATTGCGCAGTGCGGCTTCGGCGCGCTGTACATCTATGGTAGAGCGCAATTCTTCCGATTTACGCTCTTCTATCGCTTTTTCCATTCGTTCCAGCGCCTGCCGTACATCTTCGGCATCGCCCGCTACCGGCGCAAGAATGGTTACACTGTTTGCATCTACCGATGCCATGCCACCCAACACAAAAATTTTCTCTACAATGGTTTTGCCCTGGTATATGCGCAGCATGCCCTCACCCAAATGAACGGCACACCTTGCGTGCCCCGGTAAAACCCCATGTCTCCTTCTTCGGTTGCCATAACCACATATTCAACGGGTTTATCTGCCACTATTTTGGTTGGGGTAAGCACCCGCAGGTTTAGTTGGTTTTGTGCCATAGGGGTTCTCCTTTCAATTAAAATAGGGGCATTTAAATATCGCTTTTAGTCCTGTTTCTTTTCGGCGGCGCGGTAGCGTGCCACAACATCATCTATACTGCCCGCATTTAAAAAGTATGCTTCGGGTATGGCATCGTGCCTGCCCTCCAGTATTTCTTCAAAGCTGCGGATGGTATCTTTTAGCGGCACATATGCCCCGGGGATGCCCGTAAAGTTTTCTCCCATAAAAAACGGCTGAGATAAAAACCGCTGTACTCGCCTTGCACGGTTTACAATTTTTTTGTCATTTTCCGAAAGCTCATCCATACCCAAAATAGCTATAATATCCTGCAACTCGTTGTAACGCTGCAATACATTTTGCACATCTCGCGCCACAGTAAAGTGGTGGTTGCCCACAACATAGGGCGTAAGAATGCGAGAGCTGGAAGCCAGCGGGTCGATTGCGGGGTAAATGCCCTGCTCTACAATCGAGCGAGAAAGCACAGTGGTAGAATCCAAATGCGCAAAGGTGGTAGCAGGGGCAGGGTCTGTAAGGTCATCTGCCGGCACATACACTGCCTGTATAGAGGTAATAGACCCATCGTTTGTAGAGGTAATGCGCTCTTGCAACGCGCCCATTTCGCTGCTCAAAGTTGCCTGGTAGCCTACCGCACTGGGCATGCGCCCCAATAGGGCCGATACCTCGCTGCCCGCCTGCACATACAGAGTACCCGCCGTGCTCGGTGGCAATGTTGCGAATCAGCTCCATAATCAGTACGGTTTTACCTACGCCCGCACCGCCAAATAGGCCTACTTTTCCGCCCTTTATGTAGGGGCATATTAAATCTATGGCTTTAATGCCGGTTTCTAAAATATCGGCGGTGTCTGTCTGATCCGAAAAATCGGGTGCCGGGCGGTGAATGCTCCACTTTTCTTTGCCGCTTGGCGGCACCTGATGATCTATGGGCTTGCCCAGCACATTAAACATGCGGCCCAATACCTGTTTGCCCACCGGCACCGATATGGGTGCGCCTGTATCTACCGCTTGCGCCCCGCGCACCAGCCCTTCGGTGGCGTTCATGGCAATGCTGCGCACCACACCATCGCCAAGGTGCTGCACAACTTCTGCCGTAATTACACTGTTTTCTGTTTCTATGGTAAGCGCGTTGTACAATGCGGGAAGACGCCCGTCTTCAAACCGAACGTCCAACACGGTGCCCACTACCTGTACCACCTGCCCAATTGATACCAAGCCGCTCATCCTTTCTGTTATGGTGTTACCGCAGGGCTTCTGCCGCGCCCACTATCTCGTTTAACTCCTGCGTAATGGCCGATTGGCGCAGTTGATTGTACGTCAGTTCCATTTTATCTATCATTTCTTCGCTGTTTTTCACAGCCGAATCCATACTGGTAACCCGAGAACTCTGCTCGCAGGCAGCGCCCTCAACCATGGCATGATAAATAGAAGAATATATATACGCCGGTATTATGCGTTCCAGTACACTTTCTTCGTCCGGTTCCATATACATTACAGGCGGGGGCTGTTGATTTTCCCCCTCCTCTTGGTTTTGCGCAGGCACCACCAGCGGCAGCAACTGCCGCACATGTGTTTTTTGCTGCAACATAGATATAAACTGGGTGTACACCAGCTTTACCCGCTGCACCTCGCCAGCCTTAAACTTTTCCATTGCCAGCTTTCCAATTTCGGCCGCATCCGAAAAAAACGGATTTTCGGACACGCCGGTAAATACCTTAACTATTTTGGGGCCATTGCGCCTAAAAGCCTCCTGCATTTTACCGCCCACCGCTATCATGGTGGTTTCGGTTTTTTGCTTCGTCATAGAGGCACGGGCCGCCCTTGCCACATTGATGTTATAGGGTCCGCACAGGCCTCTGTCGCTGCCCACCACAATATAAAGGGTGTTTTTTACCTCGGTTTGTTGCAGGTATTGGTTTTGGTACTGCCCGGCAGAGCGCAGGGCATCCTGCAACATCTTTTTGTATTCTTGGTAAAAAGGGGCGCAGGCCTCGGCGGTAGCACGCGCGCGGCTTATTTTAGTGCTGGATACCATTTGCATTGCTTGGGCTATCTGGCGGGTGGTACCCACGCTTTCTATCCTGCGCTTTAACTGCTGCATCGATGGCATGCTTTCCCCTCCTTACATTGTTTTTTACAAATAGTGCATTTCTTTATAACGGTTTATCAGTTTTACAACCTCGGCCTTTTCACTGTCTGTAAGGTCTTTGGTTTCGTGCAAACGCTCCAGCACCGAGCCATGGTTGCGGTCAAACCAAGACAAAAGCCCGTGCTCAAACTCTTTAATATCCTCTACCAGCACATCGTGCAGGCAATCCTCTGCTGCTGCCAAAATGCTTATTACCTCGTGCTCTACAGAGTACGGATGGTACTGCCCCTGTTTTAGCATCTCTGCCATGCGCTCGCCTTGCTTTAAACGCTGGCGAGTGTCTTTGTCTAGGTCAGACCCAAACTGGGCAAACTTGGCAAGTTCACGGTACTGCGCCAGCAGTGTACGGATGGGCGCTGCCACCTTTTTCATGGCTTTTATCTGGGCGGCACCGCCCACACGGCTTACCGAAAGGCCGGGGTTAATGGCAGGGCGTACCCCCGCGTTAAAAGAATCTGTCTCAAGGTAAATTTGCCCGTCTGTAATAGAGATAACGTTGGTGGCAATGTAGCCGCTCATGTTGCCAGAAAGGGTTTCTATAATGGGCAGGGCTGTCATAGAGCCGCCGCCTTTTTCCTCCGATAATTTGCCCGAACGCTCTAACAGGCGGCTGTGCAGGTAAAATATATCGCCCGGGTACGCTTCGCGTCCCGGCGGACGTCGAAGCAGCAGGCTGATGGTGCGGTAAGCCACCGCATGTTTAGACAAATCGTCGTATACAATCAACACATCTTTGCCGCGTTCCATCCATTCCTCGGCAATGGCGCAGCCGCTGTAAGACGCAATGTACTGCAAGGCGGGCGGGTCTGCCGCACCAGCCACCACAACCGTGGTAAAATCCATAGCGCGGTGGTCTGTAAGGGTTTTTACAATGCCCGCCACGGTAGAATCTTTTTGCCCTATGCCAACATACACGCAGTTTACATCTTTTCCGCGCTGGTTGATGATGGTATCTATGGCAATGGCTGTTTTGCCTATTTGCCTGTCACCAATAATCAACTGGCGCTGCCCCCGCCCGATGGGAATCATGGAATCTATAGCCTTAATGCCTGTTTGCAGCGGGGGTATCCACCGGGGCTCTGTCCATAACGCCGGGCGCCTCGTATTCTACCGGGCGCAGCACATTGGTGTATATGGTGCCCTTTTGGTCCAGCGGCTGGCCTAGCGCGTTTACCACACGCCCCAGCATCACATCACCCACCGGCACCTGCGTAACACGCCCGGTGCGGCTTACCATGTCGCCCTCTTTTACGCTATTGTCGCTGCCCAGCAATACCACACCAATGTGGTCTTCTTCTAGGCTTTGGGCAATGCCCACAACACCGTTTTCAAACTCAAGCAGTTCTCCGCTCATTGCGCCGGGCAGGCCGTATACGCGGGCAATGCCATCGCCTACCTGTAATACTTCGCCCGCTTCGTACACCAATGGCTCCGAGCGAAAACCGGCTATCTCCCGTTCTATTACAGAGGCTATTTCCGAAGGTCTTATTTTCATTTTGAAAAATACACTCCTCTGTAAATTTTATCTTTCATATCATTCAATTGCTGCTTTACCGAGGTATCCATTACCATACCCCCGCCCACCAAACGCAGCCCGGCTATCAAAGATTCATCTACCCTTGGCAACAGTTGCACCTGTTTGCGGGTACGCTTTATCAGGCGCATCTGCAAATCTGCAAGTTGCGCCTCGGTAAGGGGCACGGCCGATACTACCTCTACCGCTGTAATGCCCAAGTTGCCACGGGCCAGCTCTATAAATCGTTCCAGTATTTCGTCAGCAATATCACTGCGCCCTTTGGTTTTTAAATATTCTAAAAAATCCACCAGCATATCGTTTACATAATCTTCCGAAAACTGGGCATCGGTGGCAACCACCGGCTTGCCCAAATGCACACATACCTGCCTAAACAAAGGCCCTAATTGGCCCTTTTCGGTGGCGTAATGCAACAGCGCCCCTGCGTAAACATCTACTAGCTTTCCCATAAGGTTTCCTCCAGGTGGCTCATCGCTTCTTCAATGTAGCGATCCTGGGTTTCTCTGTCTACCGAGACGGTAACAAAATGGGCAGCCATTCGGGTAGATATTTCTACAATGGATTTTTTCATGTCATCCATGCTGTTTTCCTGCTCCATGCGCAAATCTTCCATAGAGCGGCGGTAGATATTGGCTGCCTCTTTGCGCGCGTCGGCAATAATTTCTTCGCTGCGCTCCAAGCTGGCGGTGCGCCCCTCGGCCAAAATGGCCTCGCGTTCCTCTTCAATATCCTCTATCAGCTTTTCGTACTTATCGCGCAGCTCGTTTGCTTCCTGCAAAGCCTTTTCACTTTGTTCAATGCGCTCTTTTACCTTTTCTGTACGCTGCGCCATAAACTTTTTTAAAGGCTTATACAGTACAAAGGCCAGCACCGCCACAAGCACAATTAAGTTAACAGCAGTAACCGCTATTTCTATAAGCAACTGCTGGTCTAAATGCAAAATAGAACCCTCGGGCATCTCTGAGGATGCCTGCGCAACCGCGCGTACCATCTGCGCTATTATCTGTGTGTGCAAACCACTGCACCGTCTTTCGTAGTCTGTACCGGTTTTGCATTAAACCAGCGTTAAAACTTTTAATGGGGCATTATACCACCACAGGCATGCAACGGCCTGCCGTTTTGTGCGCAACATAAATACTGTTTACAGCATACCAATAAGCGGGTTTGCAAGCAGCAAAATAAGCGCAATAACCAGCCCGTAAACCGAGCAAGTTTCTGCCAATGCGCCACCAATTAACATGGTGCTCATAATTGAGCTGCGCGCTTCGGGCTGGCGTGCCACGGCCTCGGCTGCTTTGCCTGCCGCAATGCCCTGCCCAAGGCCAGAACCCAAACCTGCCAACATACATATGCCCGCTGCCAGGGCCGAACAACCAAGTATAAATGCTCTGGGATCCATAATCATTTCCTCCTGTTTACAGCGGCTTTGCCGCTATTCAATTACTACTTTTTGTTTTATAAAGGTCATGCTTAGTACAGTAAAAATAAAGGCCTGCAACGCACCTACAAATACATCAAAATAAGCATGCAGCACCGCCGGAAGAACAAAGTTTAGCGCCAACGGCAACATATCGTAAATAAGGCCCATTACAATAACGCCACCCAAAATATTGCCAAATAACCTAAACCCTAAAGAAATAGGCTTTGATATTTCGCCCATTATATTTAGCGGCAAAAACACAGCTACTGGCTGAATATAGCTTTTAAAATAAGCGCCTTTTGCCTTTATAATTCCCATAACATGTATTAAAACAAATATGGTTAGTGCCAGTGCCAATGTTGTTGCAAGGTCTGCCGTGGGGGGCCTTAGCCCTATTAATCCCACATAGTTAGAGATAAGGATAAACGCAAAAATGCCAAAAAAGAAAGAATCAAACGCCATCAGCTCTGGGCCCATCATGGTTTTTGTAAGGCTTTGCATCATCTCTACCATGTACTCCACCAAATTTTGAAATCCGCTGGAGGGCACCTCGGTAAACTTGCGCATTTTTATGCGTACCACCACCGCAAACACTATTAAAATAGCCATTACCACCCAAGTGGCAAGCAGTGTACTGGTAAGGTATACCTTGTTGACTTTGCAAAAACAAAATGCTATTATCATTTAGTCCGTATTCGGACTAAATGGAGGAAAAATATATATGACTGATGAATTAAAAGAATACTACCGCTCTTATTTTGAGATAGGCTATGTTTACGACCAATGGGCCCAGTTTAACAACATTACAAGCAATACTCTTTTTGTTATCTATATATTGTTTGAGTTCCCAGATTTGTGTACGCAAAAGTTTATTTGCAATAAACTGTTTTTGCCAAAACAAACGGTAAATTCTATATTGGATACCCTAGAAAACAAGGGCTATATAAGCAAAAAAGCCTCGCCGCTTGATAAGAGAGAAAAAGTGCTTTCCCTAACAAAAACAGGGGTGGACTACGCACACGATATCCTTTTTGCTTTATATCAATTTGAAGAAAACGCCTTTGCTTCAATGGATGAAAAAGAACGAAAAGGAATGATTGAAGGAAACGCGGCATACTGTAATCAATTAAGCCAACAATTAGAGCTGGCAATAACACGGAGAAAAAATAAGAATGCGGAATAAGTTTATTAAATATGTAGTTCCTTCTATGATTACTTTTTTGGTAACAGGAATATACATTAGTATTGATGGTTTTTTTGTTGGCCGCGTTGTTGGAGATATTGGCATTGCCAGCATCAATATGGCATGGCCTTTGGCTGCTGTTATTTTGGCTTTAGGAACAAGCATTGGTATGGGCGGAGCAATTCATATGTCTGCCTTAAACGGAGCCGGAAAGAAAAAAGAGGCTCAAAAAATATTGGGCAATACACTTGTATACCTAGCAATTGCGGCTGTATTTATTGCGGCTTTTCTCTTGCTGTTTGGCAAAACAATGCTTACATTATTGGGCGCAAGCGGCGAACTGCTGGCATTAAGCGATAATTACCTAAAAATATTGGCCTACGGCGCTGCCATACAAATTTTTAGTGTTGGAATAACGCCGCTTTTACGCAACCAAAATAAAGCCTGGATTGCAATGGTTCTCATGGTATCAAACTCCATTATTGATACTGCGTTAAGCGGTATATTTGTACTTGGGTTTAAATGGGGTGTTGAGGGTGCCGCCGTAGCCACATTAATAGGCCAATCTATTGCCCTTGTGCCGGCTGTTATTATCTTAGCCAAAACAGAAAAAAATCTTTTCTTGGTCATTTTTTCAAAACTCTCAGGTAGTTTTTGCATCTTACGCTCTGCCCTGCCTGTTTTTGGGCTTTCCTTTATTCCGGCGGTAACCATTATCATCCTCAACAGGCAAATTGTAACCTATGGTGGTGCAAAGGGCCTGGCAGTATTTGCCATTGCTTCTTATGTAATTTCAGTAGGGCAACTGCTTGCACAAGGCATAGGCGAAGGAAGCCAGCCTTTAATAAGCTATTACTATGACGCAAACAAGCAAGCTAAAGTAAAGCAGCTTAAAAGGTGGACTTACTACACAGGCATTGCGGTTGGCACTCTCGTATTCATTATAATTATTCTTTCAAAAAATTATATCCCGCACTTTTTTGGCGCATCTGCCGAAACCTCTGCTGCTTTGCAAAAAGCACTGCCCTTGCTGGCAGCGTCTTTACCGTTATATTCTTTTTCAAGAGCCACAACAGAGTTTTTTAACGCAATAAAGAAAAGCCATTTTTCCTCTATCATGGTTTATGGTGAAGCTTTGGTATTGCTGCCCATATGCGCCATTGTACTGCCCATTTTTATGGGTTTAACGGGCGTTTGGCTCACAGTTTTTATCGTTCAGGCTTTAATCTCTTTGGTTGGCATCTTTCTTCTTAAAAGCAACAAGTAGGGCCTACCTTTATATAATATTATTTTACTGCACAAAAAAGAGGCTCTTCCACTGAAGAGCCCCTTTTTATATGGTACATTTTATGCCAATTGCAAAGTACAACTAATCTTACAATTCTGCAATTTTAATTGTCTGCGTCTGTTTGTTCTTTATTAACAGAATTATTCCAGCGGGCAAGGATGGCATTGCCCACAAAAGCCACAATAACGGCACCAACCATACCCACCACCGTTACAATAATAATAGCTGTTGATTGTTCCATCATAACCTCCTGTAAAACGCGCCTAACGGCTTAACTATAAAAGGATATTACGCCACAATCCCAAACAGGTTTTCCAGCAGGCCGCTAAAGCCCATAAACGCAAGGCTGGTAATGGCTGCCGAAATTAATGTGATGGGAATGCCCTGAAAAGCCTTTGGCGGCTTTGCCAGTACAAGGCGGCGCTGTACTGCACAAAACAGCAACATTGCCACGCCAAAACCAATACCGGCGCCCAGTGCATATACCAGTGCTTCTGCAAAGGTATACCCTATTAATGCGCCGCCCGGGGTGTATACGCTTAAAAACAATACGCCCAAAACCACGCCATTGGTAATAACCATGGGCAGGTGTTCTTTAAATGCGGTGTACAGCGCAGGTACAAACTGATGCAGCAAAAATGCAATCAGGTACAAAATTGCTGTAATAATAATGATAAACAGCAGGTTGCTCATAAAGTCTAACCCTGCGGGCAGCAATACAAACGTGTATAGCGGCCAGCAAAGCGCTGTAGCAATCACCATAACCACCGTAAGCAAGCTGCTTAAAGCAATCACAGGCTTTACTTTGCGAGACGCGTTTAAAAACGATTCTACACCCAAAAACTTGGTAAGCACAAAGTTGTTAACCAGTATTACACTAAAGAAGATAAATGCCATTTTCATGCCTCAGCCACCTCCTCCAGTAGTTCTTCTTCCGGCTCTGCACGTTTTGCACGTTCTTTTTTAATAAAGCTTCGTTTTGCCATTTGCTCTGTAAAACAAACCAAAGCTGCCAAAACACCAAGTACAAAAAAGCCGCCTGCCGGAAGTGTCATGATTGCAAACGAGGGGATGGTTTCGGGAATTACCTGAAAACCAAGCCAAGTTCCAAAACCAAAAATTTCGCGGATACTGCCCATTATAAACAGCACCAATGAAAATCCAATTCCCATACCCAGTGCATCCAGCACCGCGGGTAACACTCTGTTTTTAGAAGCAAAGGTATCTACCCTGCCCAAAATAATGCAGTTAACGGTTACCAGCGGCAGGTAAATGCCCAAGGTATTGTTTAACTGCGGGAAAAAGATGCGCACCATCATGTGCAAAAGGGTAACAAGTGTTGCAATAATGATGATATACGAGGGCAGCTTTACCCCTTTGGGGATAATCCCCTGCAATAAAGAAGCCAACAGGTTTGCACACAATAACACAATCATAACCGCTATGCCCATGCCAAGGCTGTTGTATACGGCAGTGGTAACTGCCAGCGCCGGGCAAACACCCAGCATCAGCCTAAGCGCCGGGTTTTCTTTAAGCAAACCATTTGCAAAAACCCTAATATTGCTTTGCTTTTTCATATTATGCGGCCTCCTTTGCCTGCGGCAATGCAGCCACTGCTTTGTTTACCGCATCAATAACACCCTTGCTGGTTTCAGTTGCTCCGGCAACCTCCTGTATCGGATCCAGCGCAAACGGGCCTATGCCTCCCTCAAACTGACCAAGGAAAGCGGTATCCTTATCAACCTTGCTGCCTATTCCTTCGGTATCTTTGCTAGTGTCTGCCCACAGGCCGGTAACAGTACCGTCCTCCTGCATAGCAACAGCAACCGTTACCGATGTATCCGAAGCGTAGCCCTTGCCCATAGTCACCAGCACATAAGTGCCGTCATCACCAAGGTAAGCGCCGCCAATTCCTTCAACCTGTTCGGCATCCAGCTCCAGCTCTGTCCAGCCAGAAGCGCTTGGCATCAAGCTTTCTAGCACGCCCTCCGGCAGTTCTACCTTACGTATGCCGCCCATCAGCTCGATACTATAATAGTTGATAGCCGCATTGATGGCCGAAACAGCACCGTTTGTAGACACGGTTGCACCTGCCAAAGCCTGTATTTCGTTGCTACCGGCAGCGGGAGAAATGCCGTATTTTACAATGCTTATCTCTTCGGCGGTTAACCCGGCAAACTGGGCCGCAAAAGATTTGCTGGTAGAAATGTTTTGCCCAAGGCCGGCTGTTTCGTGGTTTTCGCCAAAAATAACACCGGTAATTTTTCCTTCGGCATCAAAGCCCACTAGTACAGGCACGGGGCTTTTGTAGCCACGTGCTTCGGCACCAATTACATAGCCTGCCTCACCGGCGGCTTTATAAACAGCCGTAATGTTGCCGGGCAATTCCTCTGGTGTTACATCCTCAAACGAGGGCGCCTGCACCAGTTGCTGCATTTGTGCCAAAGCGGCCTGCTGCTGGCTTTGTTCTATCAGCGGCTTTGTGAAAATATTGGCAACCACAAGCAAAACAATGCCCGCCACACACACTGCGGCCATGGTAACAAGCGGTTTTACCCATGAAGGCAGGTTCTCGCTCTTTGCCTTTTCGGTGGTTGCTCTTTCAAACTTCTTTTTCTTGGTAACTTTTTCTTCTGCCTTATCTTCTGCTTTTTCCTCTGCCTCTTCTTCTTTTACTTCGGCAGCGGTTTCGGTTGTTTCCACCTCAGCAGCTTCTTCTTCGGCCAGGTCTTTTACAATCTTTTCGCGGTCTTCCATCGGTTAAGCCACCTCCTTGTTCGCCCTGCGCTTTTTGCTCATCTGGCGGGTAGCTCCAAGCGGTTTTTGGAGGCAGATACTGTTGATAAACGGAACCAGCAGGTTCATGATTAAAATAGCGTACGAAACGCCCTCCGTTGTATGGCTCCATGTACGTATGGCCACTGTAATAACCGCAAGGCCAATGCCAAATACTATTTTACCCTTTAAGGTATAAGGGCTGGTAACATAATCGGTTGCCATAAAAAAGGCCCCCAGCAGCAGGCCGCCGCTTAACACCCACAACATGGCGTTCCACGCGTACAGGCCAGCGCCAGAAACAGCACTGCCAAAACCGCCTGCGGCGGCGCCAGTGCCAAAGTCTAGCAAAAATTTTAAAACAAAGGTACCGCCAATATACACAACCGGGATAGAAGCGCTCATCACCTTAAACAAAATTAAGGCAACACCACCCAAAATAAGGGTAACCGCAACTGTTTCGCCCATGGTACCGCCGTGGGTACCCAGCAGCAAATCAATAAGCGGCACACTGCCATTGCGCAGCACCGCAAGCGGTGTGGCGCTGGCCAGGGCCTCGGGCCCGCCGCTTACACTGGCGGGATAGGTATACTGCATCATTTGTGCTGGGAAACCCAACTGTAAAACAATACGCCCTACCAAAGCCGGGTTTGCAAAGTTAAAGCCAATACCGCCAAACAACTGCTTTGTAATTACAATGGCTACAAAAGAGCCAATGCAAGCCATCCAAAGCGGAAAAGCAGGCGGCAGGTTAAATGCCAAAATAAGGCCGGTAACCACTGCCGAAAAATCCCCAATGGTAATGGGCTTTTTTAATACCAATTGATACAGGTATTCAAAAATTACACAGCTGGCAACGGTAACACCTGCAAGTAGCAGTACGCGCAAGCCAAAAATAAAAGCCGAAGCAACCAAAGTGGGGCAAAGTGCAATGGTAACTGCCACCATTATTTTTCGCGTGGTAAGGGGCGAAGTAATGTGCGGGGCAGCAACAGTTGCAAGTCTATTTTGTGCCATTTCCGTTGCTCCTTTCTGCCATGTAATAGGCACGTGCTTTTGCGCAGTTGGGCGAAAGTATACGCTTTGCCGGGCAAACATAGCTGCAAATGCCGCAAGCTATGCAGGCATCGGCATACAAAACACCCAGCTGGCCAACATCCTGCGCCTCAAGGCTCTCGCAAATTTCTATAGGAGAAAGCCCCATGGGGCAAGCCGAAACACAGCGCCCGCAGCGTATGCAGGGCTCTGGATCGGGCAGCTCTGCCTTTTCTTTAGAAAAAGCCAGCAAAGCATTGTTTTGTTTCGAAATCGGAAAATCTACCGAAGGCAGGGTCACACCCGTCATCGGGCCGCCCGACACCAGCTTTTCTACCGCACGTTTGCAGCCGCCGCAAAAGTCCAAAACGTCGCTTGCCGGGGTACCAACAATCACATCCACGTTTTTGGCTTCTACAACAGCGTCACCATCCACCGTAATGCGGCGGCGCACCAGCGGCATACCGGTGGCAATATATTTGCCTATGGTAGAAGCTGTGGTAACGTTCATCATTAATATACCTACGTCCGCAGGCAAACCACCCACAGGCACTTCGCGCCCTGTGGTATTTTCTATCAGTATTTTTTCTGCACCCTGCGGGTAACGTGTGCTTAAAGGCATAACCGTAAGGCTGGGGTCACCCTTGGTAAGGGTAAACAGGTAATCCATTGCCTCCGGTTTATTTCTTTCTATGGCAATAATCACCTTGGGGATATCCAGGTATTTTTTGGCGGCGGCAATGCCCGTCATAACGGTATCGCCATTCTCCAATATTTCCCTGTCGTCCGAAGTGATGTACGGCTCACATTCGCATGCGTTGATTATGATTGTATCAATGGGATGCTCCGGATTGCCATTCATTTTGGTGGCGGTCGGAAATCCCGCTCCGCCAAGCCCAACCAATCCGCTGGCCGAAACCGCCTCTAAAAAGCTTTCCCGGTCACGCACCACAGGCGGTATTACCGATGGCGCAATGGTTTGCATTCCGTCCGATTCGATAATAACCGCTTCGGTCATTCGGCCTTCGGCATCCTTTATTTTTTCTATAGAAGCTACCGTTCCCGAAACACCGGAGTAGATATCGGCGCCAAGCCCTTGGGCTTTTCCAACAAGCGAACCAACCATTATTTTTTCGCCCTGCGTTACCACAGGTTTGCATGGGGCACCAATATGCTGCTTCATAAACAGCACTATCCGCTTTGGTACCGGCATGGTAGTGGTTGCTACCTTTTCGGTGTTCTTGTTTTCTTGCAGATGAACACCCAGCGCCTCTCTCTTAAGTTTTTTAAACATTTATGAATAATCTCCTCTCGCATGCCCGCAAACAAAGACTGCCGCACTGCACAAGACACAGCACCCCATAGTATAACAATGGCATCTTTATTATTTTAAGCATTCATGATGGTAGTGTCAACTTGCAATATAGGGCTTTATACCCCTTTTTATACCGCAAATATCCTTTAGCTGCTATTTACTTTACCGCCATGTATGATATACTTGATATGTGTATTTTATACATATATTACAGCGTTTTATTACAGGGGGACGGTAAAAATGGGCATACCTGTTACGGCCAGCAGTACGCCGCTGGTGTTCGAAACATTGCCCGCCATCAAGGTAACCAATTACTCCTTTGCTAAAATTTTAACCAATTTGTATACATATGCCCGCTTTTATGTACACAATGGCTCTTTGGTTGTAGGGGTATACGGTTTTAAAGAGTCTCCCGACGAGCAAGACCGTATAAGCTTGGTTGTTGGTCAAAAAAACAGGTATCTGCTTCTCAGCATTTCTCCCCGGCAGGCATCTTTGGTACTGGCAGATGATGCCGCCACACTGCAAACACAAACCGGTGTTCAACTGCCCGCGCCTTCCCTTTCTCCTTTTGCCGGCACAGACGAACAGGGATGGTTTTGGGGCGCAGAGGCTATCCTTTCGGCAGATGTTTTGCAGCAAGCAGGCCTTGTTTTAACCCCGGGTGCCCAGTTTGGAGCCGCTGTTTTTTACCACCGCAGCAATCAAGAGGAGTTTGGCACTTCTTTTGCTTATAATCCACTGCTGCCGCTTATCCACCAACCATACCCGGCATTTACGGTTGTATCTTATTAACAACATCCGCTAAACACACTTTGCCATACTACAAATGCATTGTAAAAGGAGATTTGCCACTATGCTTAAAACACTGGGAAAATTAATTTTAAAACTTGCCGGGCTTGCGGCGGTACTGTTTGCCGCGCTGGTTGCATACCAGTATATTTCCGACAAAAAGGGCGGCTATATTGAAATTTACAACAACGATTATTCTGACGAATAGTTTGCCCTTCTGTTCTTTCTCAGCTTTGCATTTAAAAAGCCGCCTTTGGGGCGGCTTTTTATTTTTAATGTTGTATGCGTTTTACGCGGGTTCGCGGTAATAGGGGCTGCCGGGCAAATAGACATTGCGCGGATGATAGGCCGTGTGCGTAATCAGGTATTCTACCCAGGCCCTGTATCCATCGGGATGCAAATGAACACCATCGGCTCCCGAATATTCTTCCCGCAGGTACCCATCATCCCCCACCAGCGCTTCGCTTATGTTTACAAAGTAATATCCCTCTTCGTAAGCCAATTGTGCAAGGCGGCTGTTTAAAAGGTTAATCCGCTCCATGGTAAAGCCATTGCGGTTGTCGGGCCTTACGGGCGTAATGCTTTGTATATATATACCCACGGCAGGGTTAAGCCGTGCCCTTAGATTAGAAAGCATTTCTTTGTAGTAAGCAATCAACGCATCATCGCTGCTGGATACCATGGTGTTTGTGCCCAGCAACACATACAGGTTATCGGGCTGACTTGCCACTATCGAATCGATTGGCACCTCTTTGGGGTTGTCTCCGCCTATAGACCATAAAGAACCCTCGTAAATGCCTTGCGGGCCTATGTTTTTATAAGTTGCGTTGTGCGACGCCCCCGGCAGGATGTTTTCGTACGAAAAAAGCCCCTGTGAGATAGAGTCTCCCACAAAGGTAACGGTATTAAAATAAGAAACATCTACCCTGCCATTTGCCGGCAGCGCAATCATTTTTGCATCTGGCTGTACAAACCCCATCGTATTAATGCTTTGTTCTACCGGGCCAACAAAATCCCACGCAGGCAGGTTTGTCTGCCCCGTGGTGTCTGGCGTGCTGGCAGCACCCACGCTGCCCGAGTCAACCCCGGAGGGCGCCGTAACCTGAACATCCAAATTTCCGCCCAAAAGCTTTATCACTCCAAAAGAAGCAAAAAACAGGGTAAGAACCGCCACAAACAAAACCAATACTCCCTGAAAAGGAGGTTTTTTACGTTTTGGGGGTTGTTTTCCATTTCCATCCATAGAATGCACGCTGTCTCCTTATCGCTAAAACTTTGTTTTCGAAACAAGGTGATTTTTTATATTTATTCGTTAATATTATAGTTCTTTTGTCTTTTATTGGCAACAGCATATTGTGTCCAAATTCTATTATAAAAAACAACAAAACAGGCGGCCCTTTTAACACAAGGCCGCCCGCTTTATATTGTTTGCCAAATTTAAATGTTCATAGCCAAAATTTCATCCCGGGTTTCTTCCAGCTTCTCAATGCAGTCACGCACCAGCGGGTGATCTAAAAGAGCTTTATCTTTAAATATCAACACATCTTTATGGGTCAGGTCGGTTTCGTGGCAGCGGCGCTGTACCAAATGATGGTGCTCGATATATTCTTTGGGCAGGGGCGACCCCATTACATATGCATTGGGCACGTTGGTTAACAAATCAAACTGGCTGCCCCGCTCGTATATGGTTATCTGGTGCCTTTTTAAATCTGTGGGTATTACATGCGAAATTTGAGAAACCGAAAACTTGGCAGGTTCAATATCCCCCAATTTAATTTCGGTATAGGGATTTAAGTCGGCGTAAGAAATCTCCTGCTGGTCTCGCAGCGCATGGCTATCGCCCATGATAATTACGTACTCAAACTCCCACATTATCTGGTACTGTAACCCTTTAGAAGCAAGTAATGATAAAAAGTAATCCTCTTGCTTGGCAGAATACCGTATAACGCCCACATCGTAATTGTTTTGCACCACGTCAACAATGGCTTCCAGTGTGCTGGTTTCGTGAAAATGTATGTTAAACTGGCGCTCTAAATCTGTATTTTTTACAAACTGAGAAAAGGCATAGGCGATGTAGGTCGCACGCGGTACCGCAATTTTATACCCTAGTGTATCTTTTTCGCCCTTTTGATATCGAGATTCCAGCGCGTTTATCTGCGCCAAAATTTCTTTTGCGTACCGTATAAACACTTCGCCCTCTTCTGTGGCATAGGTGCCGTTACGCGTACGATGAAATATTTTAATTCCAACCGAATTTTCAAGATCTTGTATAGCCTTGCTAAGGTTTGGCTGCATCATAAATAGATTTCTGGCAGCCTGCGTAATCGATTTAGTTCGGTCCACCTCGATTACATACTCCAATTGTTCTATTTTCAATATGATCTCTCCTAAAACTCCCCCGCAGACACTCATTCATATACAAAACATCTGAACGTACTATTCAATCTTATATCGCGGTTATGTGTCAACTGGGGGTCATTGTTTTTTTATATCATATCATATATCAAAAAATTCATCCATAGTAAATTGTTTTTTTATCAGTAATATTTACAATTTAAGATTTTCACTTTTTGACCAGAGGGGCAAAAAAATATAAGCCTTACGGCTTTTATCTGTAACCTTACAATTTATGGCTTGCCATTGGGCAGGGCAATATAATACAAAACTACATCAATTTTTTTAAAATTCGAAATTCTGTTTTTCGTTTTACAACACTAATACGTTCTTTATTTATAATTTCCGCTAACAATAATTATATCAATCGTTTTATATGTAAAATTATATGTTTCTTCATTTTACATAAAAAATAGCGATATTTCTTCAAAAAATATTTTTTCGTATTCTATCCATCTGTTTTTTCATATCCATAAAATTCCTTATATATATTACCTATATATAATAGTTGCAACTATACTAAATTAAGCTAGTTTGAAGGATTATTTTAAGGGGAAAATTTATGTCATTAGCGAAAAAATCTTTTTCGAAAATTATCTCTATTGCAACAGCAATTGTCGTAATTATCGCAATTTTATCTTTCTCAATTTTAGGCGTTAGCGCCAACAGCGCCACAAGCGTTTTGGGTGCCGCCAGCCAATTTAACGTTTTTATATTTAACAATGCAGATCTTTCTTCCAGCACTGAAGGCCGCGTTGCCGTTGGCAACAAAGCCACTGTTATAAATGCCGGCCTTGCAACAAGCGCCAGCAGCACTGGTGTAAACATGGTAATTGGTAAAGAGTTTGTTGTAACCGGCGGCGGCAGCTTAAAAGGCACTTATGCCGCGGGCGAAACCGCATCCGATACCCCAATTCTTACCTTACCGCAGTACAGTTCTTTTAACAGGGCCACCGGGGTGTACGCATCCACTTTAAGCGACTTTACAAGCAACGGAGTTTCTACCTTTGCCGAAGCAAAAAGCCAATTGGTAGCAATTAGTCAGCAGTTCTACGCTGCCAATACCGTGGCAGGTGTAGGCCTTGGGGATGTTTCCATCGAAAACCCCTGGAACAAAGTTTTGGCCCTAACCTATACTGGCGACGCATCTACCGTTGTTTTCTATATCAGCGAGGCTCTTATAACAGATGCCGTTCAGCTAAGTTTTAAAATTAACGTTCCTTCCGGTACACCGGATATCATCGTAAACATTGCCGGCAGCAATATCAAATGGCCCTCTTGGCAGCAGCAATATAGCGGCCAAAGCCTTAGCAACGTTTCTTCTCACATTGTTTTTAACCTGCCGGATGCCACATCCATCAACACAAACAGCGCCGCCATATATGGCTCTATCCTTGCACCAAAAGCCACATTTACAACCAATGGCGGTAACCTGTCCGGTACCTTAGTAGCCGAAAACCTGAAGATGCCCGGTGGGTTTGGCTTCCATTCTTCCACCCTGGCAATTCTTCCATTAGTACCTGAAGAACCCAGTTCTTCAAGTGAAACCACTCCTTCAAGCCAGCCCGTATCATCTAGCGAATCCTCTTCCTCTAGCGAGTCTATTTCTTCCAGCGAGTCCGCCGTTTCAAGCGATCCGGCATCTTCCAGTGAGCCTGCTGTTTCGAGCACTCCCGTTTCCTCCAGCGAGCCTGCTGTTCCGGACGATCCCGCATCCTCCAGTGAGCCTGCTGTTTCAAGCACTCCCGCATCTTCCAGTGAGCCCGCTGTTTCGAGCACTCCCGTTTCCTCCAGTGAGCCCGCTGTTTCAAGCACTCCTGTTTCTTCCAGCGAATCCGTCACTTCAACCCCTTCAAGCATAGCTTCTTCCGAAGCATCAAGTTCCAGTATACATAGCGCTGCACCTCAGATTGGTTCCTCTGTTCCCGCTTCCTCTAGTGCTGTACAATCCAGTACAGCAACATCTGCGGCAGCCTCCGCTACATCTTCTACCGGAACACCAGTTATTACTTCGGGAGCCATCCCAACCGGAACCACCACCTCTACCGCCGGTTCCTCTTCTTCTTTGGTGGTAGCAGGGTTAACCACACCTTCTTCCTCATCCTCCACCAGCGCCACTAGTGGCTCTGCATCTATTCAGGATGACGGCACCCGTGTTGTTTCCGCTTCCGAGATTGTCACACTGCCCAACCAGGAAACACCGCTGGCAAACCTAAACGAAACCAACTCCTCGTGGGCTTTACTTAACCTTTTACTTGTTGTTTTAAGTGTTGCCGTTAGCGTAATTCTTGTAATTGCAACCTTTGCCAAAAAAGCAAAAGTAGAAAAGGCAAATATCAACAGCCACATCCACTATTCGGATGATGAGCACCCCACAACAGATAAACAAACACTTCTTTGGCGTGTACTGGGTATTGCAGCCAGCATCGTTTCTATCATCTTCTTCCTGCTTACAGAAAACACGCAGCTGCCCATGGCTTTTATAGATAAATGGACAGTGTGGATGATATTGATTACGGTTGCACAGCTTGCGTTTGTATTGCTTGCTTCCCGTTCCAAAAGCAAAACCTATGCCGAAGAAGACGAATAATTGTAGCTATACATTATAATTTATCCCCATCCTTTGCATACGCAAAGGATGGGGATTTTCTTTATAGCTTTAGCTAAAGCTATAAACGCGCCTCACTCATTCTTCACCAGAACAACCTCTTTAGTCCAATAGTCCAGTGTAAGCCTTTAATAAGGCCATTTTACTTCTGTGGTATCAAAAGTAAATTGACAGGCTAAAAATGGGCCCGTTTATAGCACACAACCGCTTTGCTTCTCTTACCTTTATAATATAAGCCATTTTCTTTTTATCAAGGCATATATCTTTTATGCTAGATAAGTATTTCATTTTTGTTTTACCGGCAAAACCCAGCTACACTTTTAACATCATTTACCGGTTTGCTTGGCATTGTGCTGCATTTAAAAACTCAAATATATACCGTGTTGCTTTTATCCCAGCTTTTATAGCAGCTTTATACGCTTACTTACTATTTAAGTAGGGCACATAGTATTTAAATAAAATAAAAAAACCCTTTCCGGAAAATCCAGAAAGGGTTTAATCAATAAATAAATTACTTAACGGTATCCATGTGCTCAATCAGCTTCAATACTTTGTTGCTGTAGCCCCATTCGTTGTCATACCAAGCAACCAGCTTTACAAAGGTGTCGGTAAGGGCAATACCGGCTTTTTCGTCAAAGATAGAGGTACGGGCGTCGCCAATAAAGTCGCTGGAAACAACATCTTCATCGGTGTAACCCAAAATGCCCTTCAGTTCGCCTTCAGAAGCCTTCTTAATTACTTCGCAAATTTCTGCATAGGTAGCAGGCTTTGCAAGGTTAACAGTAAGGTCAACCACAGAAACGTCCAAAGTGGGAACGCGGAACGACATGCCTGTCAATTTGCCATTCAACTCGGGGATAACCTTGCCAACAGCTTTAGCAGCACCGGTAGAAGAAGGAATGATGTTTGCAGAAGCTGCACGGCCACCACGCCAGTCTTTTTTAGACGAACCGTCTACAGTAAGCTGGGTAGCAGTGGTAGAGTGAACAGTGGTCATCAGGCCATCTACAATGCCAAAGTTATCGTTGATAACCTTTGCCAAAGGAGCCAGGCAGTTGGTGGTGCAGGAAGCGTTGGAAACAAAGTTCATATCCGGAGTGTATTTATCAAGGTTTACACCGCATACAAACATCGGGGTGTCATCTTTAGAGGGGCCGGTGTATACTACTTTTTTAGCGCCGGCATCGATGTGGCCCTGTGCTTTGTCTTTAGAGTGGAAAACGCCGGTAGCGTCTACAACGTATTCTGCTTCAACAGCTTTCCACGGAATATTTGCAGGCTCTTTCTCTGCAAAAAACTTAATGGTTTTGCCGTTTACAATAATAGCGTCGTCGGTGTAGCTTACTTCGCCGTTATAGCGGCCATGAATGGTATCATACTTTAACATATATGCACAGTAATCGGGGCTCATAAAAGGATCGTTGATGCCTACAAATTCGATATTGGGATTGTCCAAACCCGCACGGAAAACCAAGCGACCAATGCGGCCAAAGCCGTTAATGCCTACCTTCATAATAGAATCTACCTCCCAAATAATTAACAACAAAAACCACGCCTACATCCTATTTCAGCAAGGCAATTGTTTGTTTTAATAACTATATTTTATAACAATAACCGTTAAACTACAAGTGCCCGTTAAACTTTTCACCTTTATAGCATATATTTTTTCAGTTCCCCCATATTAAGCACCGCTCTCTTATTTTTTTTGTGCATAATCCAAACAAGCATTTTACATTTCGTATTAATATAATCTGTTATACATTTTAGTAATAGCATAACAAAAGCTTTATGCTTCCTTGTTTTCTTTCCCAGTTTTATTGGCGCAATTCGCCAATAAAAATAATCCTTTAAATTAGCCTTTTTTACGCTAAAGTTCTTGCTTTTCAACTTATTTCATGATATTATTATCGTTGCTGTTTTACATGATAAACTGAGGAGGTGGAACAATGCCGAATATTAAATCGCAGAAAGACCGTATGCGCCAAACAGCCAAAGAGACCGCGCGCAATAAGTCCATGAAATCCGCCCTGCGCACCACTGTGAAAAAGGCGAACGCCTCCATCGAGGCTGGCGCTGAAAACAAAAGTGTGCTTGTAAAAGAGGCTACCATTGCACTTGAAAAAGCTGCAAGCAAGGGTCTTTTGCACAAAAACACAGCTAGCCGCAAGGTATCCCGTATTATGAAGCGTGCCAACGCAGAACCCAAGGCATAATTATTATAATACATTTAAAAGGCATCGGATAATCCGATGCCTTTTTGCTTTTGTTATAATTATCAGCGGCCACCCAGTGTTTGCCCTTCAGCAGCTTCTCCAGCCTCTGCCTTTGCTTTGTACCGGCAGTACTCGGCCATACTATAACCCTTTTCTTCGGTAACTTCGCGCCCAAACCAGGGCGGCGCTACAAACGCATTGGCCTGCTGTTCTGTTGCAAATTCTATTTCGGCATAGTAAAACGCACTGGCCTCCCCCTCGTCAACAAGGCTGCACTCCAGTTCCAGCCCTTGGGGCAATTGGTAACGCCGCAGCTTTTTGGTTGCCGGGGGCGCTGCCAGCAAAGGCACTAACGCCTCGTATTGCTCTTGCGTTATCGGGGTTTCTACCTCTGTACGGCTTAGCGTTCCCTTTCCTTTAATGGTTAGCATATAGTTTGTTTTTTCTTCTGTAACAGTTTTGCGTATACGCACCGCCGGAGAAAAGCTGATATATCCCTGTTCCATATGCTCTTCGCTGTGCCAGCTCATTTCAGGAAATTGCTTCATCAACCATTTGCGCTCTATTTCCACTGTGCTCATTTGCCCGCCCTCGCCTTATTTTGTCTTAATAAAATGGCGCGCGCCAATGCCACTGCGCCTCCTATTTTTATAACGTCGGGGATGATAAACGGCACAACACATGCCATGGTTGTCTGCTTCGTTTGAAACTTTGATCGTTGACTTTAACGCACTCAATAACTAAAAAATAAACGAACCTAGGTAAGAAAAACATCTGAGAAACACATTTAAATGCAGGAATAAATAA
>JBKEAM010000028.1:0-13070 GCA_047972265.1 Oscillospiraceae bacterium
GCCTATTACAATTCTATCCGTCTGCACTCTGCTATTGGCTGGATTTCTCCAAACGAATTCGCCCGTAATTTTTATCTCGTTGCTTGTTGAGTTTGCTGTCTACTTTTTCGGGAAGGGCTCAATAAATTAGAATCTATTTTAGAAGACTCTTACAATCTGTTTAAAAGCAAAAAGTACGCTGGTACAAAAGCCCTTTTGGAGGATTTTTTAAAGAGCAAATCCCACTCGGCCTTAACCCTCTCCTCTATTGGGCATGGCCATTTAGACCTCGCCTGGCTTTGGCCCATACGCGAAACCAAGCGAAAAGCTGCGCGTACAATTTCGCGAGTGCTGTATAACCTAGAAAGAAACCCCGGCTACATTTACGGCATCAGCCAACTGCAACAGCTAGACTGGCTAAAAAACCAATACCCCACTCTTTTCGAAAAAGCAAAAAAAGCCATTGCAGCAGGCCAGATAGAAATACAGGGCGCAACCTGGGCAGAGATGGATACCAATATGCCCAGCGGTGAGGCGCTTATTCGGCATGCACTTTTAGGGAAGAAGTTTTTGCGGGACGAATTTGACAGGGATGTAAATATCTGCTGGCTGCCCGATACCTTTGGCTATAGCGGCAACCTGCCCCAAATTCTTAATAAAAGCGGGATGGATTATTTTTCTACCATAAAATTAGCTTGGAACAGGGTTAACGTTTTCCCTCACCGCACTTTTTATTGGAAAGGCATAGATGATACTTCTGTTTTGGTACATATGCCGCCAGAGGGCGACTACAACAGTGGGGCATCGCCCCACCACCTGCTAAAGGCAGAAGATCGGTACCCCGAAAAAGACCTAGGCGAAGCCATGCTTGTATTTGGCGGGGGTGATGGCGGTGGCGGCCCCAACGAGAGCCATTTTGAATTTATAAACAGAGAAAAAGACCTTTACGGATTGCCCAAAGTAAAATACTCCACCACCAAAGACTTTTTTGAGCGTATATCCAAAAAGAAAATAGAAACCACTTACAAGGGTGAATTGTATCTGGAGACACACCAAGGCACCCTTACCACCCAGGCAAAAAACAAGTATTACAACCGCCTTAGCGAGCGGCTTTTGCATAATGCCGAAGCAATTGGCACCATTGCACATTTGGCCGGTGGAGAGTACCCCAAAGCCTTTTTAGAAAAAATATGGAAAGAAGTGCTTTTGTATCAGTTCCACGATATTATACCCGGCTCTTCTATTACAAGGGTGCACAAAGAATCTGTTGCAAGGTATAAAAAGTTAACCGCTGCCCTGCGCCTGTATTTATACAATGCACTTGCCAAAACAGAGGGCGACAGCCTTGCGGCAGTAAACCTTACTTCTTTTACACGCAATGAGGCTGTAAAGCATGAGGATACTTGGTATACAGCAAAACTGCTCCCCTACTCTGCCGCCAAATTAAAGCCTGTTAAGAACAATTACCCAGAACTTAAATACAGCGCCTATGCAATGTCTAACGACATGCTACAGCTTAAATTTTCGAGGTCTGGCGAGATTGTTTCTTGCATAGATAGCAAAGGGCGGCAGCATGCCAAGCAGTATTTAAACAGGCTTACTGTATTTAAAGATAAAATTATGGTGCCCTTTAATGCTTGGGACATAGATGCCAAATACCGTACTAAGCCGCACGTAAACCTACGCGTTGCTTCTTTTAAAACCTATGTTGACGGGCCCACCCTGGTTAGGGTGCAAAGATATATTTATCCCAAGTTTTCTATTATTCAAAAAATCGTTTTAGAAATGGGCAGCGATGTTGTTACCTTTGACACTGTGGTAAACTGGCAAGAATGCAACCATATGCTGCGGGCCGAGTTTTTACCCACAAATTATTCTGGCACTGCAAAGTTCGATATTCAGTTTGGCTATATCGAGCGGCCCACCACCAACAAAAACAAGGTAGAGGAAGCCCAGTTTGAGGTTTGCGCCCACAAGTGGGCGGCCGTAGAGGACCGTGAGGGCGGGTTTGCGGTACTAAACAACTGCAAATACGGCTACCACGTAAAAGAAAGTGTGGTAAGCCTAAACTTGCTTCGCGCCCCCATTTTTCCCGATAAGACAGCCGACCGCGGCCTGCATCGCTTTAAATACGCTTTTTGTCCCTTTGAAAAAAACGATATCGAATATGTTGTAAAGCAGGGCTATGCGCTTAACAATCCCCTTTTGGTTGCCAAAACTAAAACGTTTGATAGCCTAGTGAGCGTATCTACCCCCAACATTATTGCCGAGACCATTAAGCTGGCAGAAAACGGCAACGATATTGTACTGCGCCTATACGAAAGCTGCGGCAAAAACACCTCTGCAACCGTAACAACTTCTTTACCTTTTAAAGCGGCGTTTACCAGCAGCATGATAGAAGAGCGTGAAGAAGAAACATCTCTTGAAAATTTAAGCTTTACGCCATTTGAAGTTAAAACCATTTTATTGTGCCAAGAGGGGTAAGCATGAAACCACAAAGAGAAATAACCGATAATAAAATGGCACTTTCTATTATTACGGCCGGGTTTGGCCAAAATATGGTGCTTACCCTTGTATCTACTTTTTTGCTGGTTTATTTGATAGAATACGCCAAAATAAGCAGCACAGGCATTGCTGTAGTCACTGTAATTATGACTGTTATTAAGGTTTTTGAAGCGCTAAACGACCCTATAATGGGCACAATCGTAGACAAAACCCATACCAAAAGAGGCAAATTTAGGCCGTTTATCTTGTTTTCGGCCTTGCCGGTTGCATTGTGCACAGTGCTAATATTTTCTTTACCCAATACAAGCGAAACCCTAAAAATCGTATTTTTTACCACTTTTTACTTTTTGTGGGGTCTATCTTACACCGCGTGCGATGTGCCTTTTTGGGGGCTGATTGGCAGTTCTTTTACAGACAAAAACAAACGCGCCACAGTTGTATCCAGTGTTAGGGGGGCAGGCTCTGTCTCGCTAGGGCTGGTAACGTTGGGCGCACCCTGGCTTGCCAAGTTGCTAAGCCAAGGCAGCGAAACAACTGCACAGGGCTGGTCTTTTGCCGCTATTTGTATCTCGGTAGTGGGCATGGGTATGTTTTTGCTGGCTTATTTTAACACCAAAGAAAAATCACACGATAAATCTGACGATGTAAGTTTAAAAGAACTTTTTAAAACCTTTATTAGCAACAAGCCCTTATTTTTAGTGCTTATTAGTTCCCTTATAGGGTTTGGGCGCAATATTGTGCAGGTTGGCGGGGCCGTTTTTGCGGTTATTGCCTATGCCGATGAAGCTTACTTTACTTTTATTGGCGCGGCCATAATTGCGGGTATGGTAGTGGCCTCGTTTATTACTCCCCTGTTTTTAAAAACCATTGGCGACAAGGCACTTATGATATATAGCTCGCTTATAGCAAGCGTGGTATATGTTGCAATGTACTTTTTAGGCTTTCAAAACATTGTTAGCATGATGATATGCATCTTTATTACAGGTGTTACCCTTGGCATATTTATCGTTACGCAAACCACAATGGTGGCAGACTCTGTAGACAATATGGAAAAGGTGCACGGAATACGAAATGACGGCATCTCGTTTTCTAGCCTTACCTTTGTATCGCAAATGATGAGCACTGTTGCTCTGCTTGTTTTCGGCTTATTTCTTTCTTGGATTAGGTATGAAGAAGGGGTTGCCGTAACCAGTACTATGCAGAACAGCATCTTTTTTTCTATCACCATTGTACCCGCCATAAGTTGCCTTTTATCAATAATTCCTATTTTATTTTATAAGTTAGACTCAACAGAGCAAGCATAATACAAAGATATGCATTTAATGTTTTTATTAAATGCATATCTTTTTTATAGCAGCGTATTTAGCAAGGGTATACCTATTTTTTATATGTATTGTCTTTTAAATGTGATATGTTATAAATAAAATAGCTTCGTCTTACACAAACAATATGCCTTGTTAAAGGGGATACATATGAGAATAGGTTATGCCTGCAAAACGGTTGGCGTACCGGGCACCCAGCTAAAAAGCTGTACCTTAAAAAATGCCACACACCAAAACTTAACCGCTATTATTGGGCACAATTTACAGGCACTGCACAGCATGCTTATATACAACCATCAAAATGGCATTAAAATGTTTCGGCTTAGCTCCGACATTATTCCGTTTGCAACCAGCGCAGCAGCAACCCTAAACTGGGAAGAATTGTTTGCACAGGAACTTGAACAACTGCAAAACTTTATTGCACAAAGTGATATACGCATATCCATGCACCCCGGGCAGTATACGGTAATTAACTCTCCAATCAAGGATGTTGTAACACGTGCAAAAGAAGATTTAGACTACCACGCAAGGCTGCTAGACGCACTTACACCACTTGCTAGCAGCAAAATTATATTGCATGTAGGCGGCGTTTATGGCGATAAAAAAGCCGCACTTGAGCGTTTTATTCAAAATTACCGCACACTGCCCCTAAAAGTAACGCGGCGGCTTGTAATAGAAAACGACGAGCGCTGCTACACCGCAGAGGAAGTGCTAGACTTATGCAAAACGCTCAATGCACCCGCAGTGTTTGATAACCTGCACAACCTAATAAACCCCAGCGCAAACCCGCTTGATGAAGCCTTGTGGATAAAACAATTTGCCGCTACATGGGGCAAAAACGATGGCAGGCAAAAAATACATTATTCGCAGCAGGCTGTTGATAAGCGCCCAGGCTCTCATTCTCCAACCATTTATTTTCGGCCATTTTTAGCGTTTTGCGAAGCATTGCAAGGGCAGGATGTGGATATAATGCTGGAAGTAAAAGACAAAAACCTTTCGGCCGTAAAATGTATAAACTGTACACAAAACGCCACCAACACCCTTGTGCTAGAAAAGGAATGGGCCCATTATAAGTATTTTATTTTAGAACACGCGCCCCAGCAGTATCATGCCATTCGCACAAATTTTAGAGAAAAAGAACAGCCCATTGCTTTTTTGTTTTACCAAAAAACCGAAGTGGCATTGGATGCACCAATAAACACCGGGAACAGCGCCAACGCGCTAAACCATGTATGGGGTTATTTTAAAGACATAGCCACACCAGCCGAAAAAGCCCAATGGAGCAAGCGTATAACCGGCTACCTAAACGGCAGTAATAGTTTAAATACCACAAAAAAATGGCTGCTGCGTATGGCACAAAAGTACCAGCAAGATTACCTGTTGCAGTCTTTATATTTTTATATAGAATAGCTGTGTTATTTTTACAGTAGTCCTTTACACTTTGTAGCAATACTACTGTACAGCACCCGCTTTGTGGTATAATGTATCTATCCTTTATACCTTATTTTTTTATAAAAGGTGGTACTGATATGGATCAAATATTATTTATAGTTGGGCTTGGCGTTGTTACAACCGGGATTGTGCTTATTTTGCTTGGTGCCGCAATATCGGTGCTTAAAAAGACAACGCAAGAAACCGAGTGGAAAGGGAAAAACCGGCATTTTGTAAAGGTTGGCCTTATTATTGCGGGCGTTGGTTTGCTCCCTCTTGCTTATGGTATATATTCTTTTTTTAAATAAGCTTTTTGCAAAATAAGCCGATAGCCTATAAGGCTGCCGGCTTATTCTATCCATTATTTTATTCCTTTTTACTATTGCCATTTGCGCATTCTTTTTACTAAATAAAATTGGAGAAACACGTATGTATTATAAAACTACCCTCCGCTCTCCCGTTGGCGTACTTACCCTTGCATCAGATGGCGAAAATCTTTGCGGTTTATGGATGGAGGGGCAAAAATATTATGGGCAAAGTATTTCGCAGCCAATGGCAGAAAAAGATGACCTGCCTGTATTTTCTGCCGCAAAAAATTGGCTACAGCAATATTTTGCCAAAGAGCGCCCTAGCCTTTCTGCTTTATCGCTTAGCCCTATGGGCAGTAAATTTAGGCAGTTGGTGTGGCAAATTTTATACCAAATCCCCTATGGGCAGGTAATTACCTATGGTGATATTGCAAAACAGGTTGCCTTACAAATGGGGCTGCCCAGCATGTCTGGCCAAGCCGTGGGCGGCGCTGTGGGGCATAACTCTATATCCATTATTATCCCCTGCCACCGGGTGGTGGGCAGTAACGGCAGCTTAACTGGCTACGCAGGCGGTATTGATACAAAAATAAAGCTATTGCAGCTAGAGGGCGCCAATATATCTAGCTTCCATGTGCCCAAAACAGGTACTGCACTATAGGCTCTATTACGCTTACCCAATATTAATTTTTAAAACGGGTGATTTTCACCCATAGTCAAAAGCTATATACAACTACATAAAATAGGTGTTACACCTATCTAGGCCTTTTGTGTTACCATAAGCACAATAATTACACAGGAGGAACTTTTATGAGCCAGAAATTTCAACTTGTGGGCAGTTTGCTTAGGCCCCAAGATTTACTAAAGTATAAAACCCAAATTGAACAAAGAGACGATATTACCTACCCTTTTTACAACGACTTTGAGGGCTATAAAAGTTGTGAAGAAAAAGCCACAAAAGATATAATAGAAAAGCAAGCAGAGCACGGCATTGATGTGCTTACCGATGGCGAATATTCAAAATCTATGTGGCATTTGGATTTTGTTTGGGGCTTAAAGGGCATAGAGCGTTATATTGCCGACCATGGGTACTTTTTTAGAGATAAAGACGAAACCCAACAATACGAAACGCGAAAAGATATTGGCCTGCGCATAACCACCGAGTTAAGTGGCAAAGGGCACCATTTTATCGATGTTTTTAAACAGCTAAAATCCATTGCGGGCAGCCAGCAAGTAAAGCTTTGCATCCCCTCTCCTTCCCATATTTACGGAGAAATTTCGTGGTCGGACAATATTGGCAAATCCGATTCTGTTTATTCTACCCCGCAAGATTTAAAAGCCGGATTGGTAAAGGCTTACAAAGAATTTGTAGCAGAATATGCCGCTGCGGGAGGAACCATTTTACAATTTGACGATTGCCTATGGGAAATTTTTGCCGAGGATAACCCTAACTCCCCTTATACCGGGCAAAACATAAACCAAGAAGCGATTAAAGCCCTTGCAGAGGACTTTATTGATATTAACAATACCGTTATTGATTATGGGCACAGCCTTGGCCTGCAAATGTGGACGCACAACTGCCGCGGCAACTACGACTCTCGCAATATGGGGGGCGGCTCTTATGCCAATATTGCCGAATTATTTTTGAAGCAGCTAAAGTATGACCGTTTCTTTTTAGAATGGGACGACGACCGTGCGGGGTCTTTAAGTGCCCTTGCTGTGTTTAAAGACAAACCCAATACCGAGATTGTGTTGGGGCTTTTATCCAGCAAAACCCGCACACCAGATGACGAAGCGCGTGTTTTAAGCCTTTTGGAAGAAGCCAGCAGCATTATTAGCAAAGACCGTCTGCTGCTTTCTCATCAATGCGGCTTTGCCTCTTGTGATGGCGGCAACGAGCTTACCGAAGCAGAACAGTGGGCAAAGATAGACCAAGGGCAAAGGCTGGCGTTACAGTATTGGGGGCAGTAGCTTAAAGCCGCATTTGGCTTTAGTTGCCTTTATCCCACGATTATTTATGAACGCCAATAACAGTTTATACGGTAGCAGCCTTGTGTTCACACCTGCTTTTTGGTATACTAGGCAGAACAAAAGCATATAAACAAAAGTTTTCTAGGGTTCCGCAATTTTGGTTGGTCTGGTCCGAGAGAAAACGCGCAAACCTTTTTGCGTACACGGTGGGATAAAAGCCTAGGAGTTTTAACAAAACTCCTAGGCTTTTTTTATTTATAAGGAGGAAATTTATGTTAGGGCTTATTATTTCTACCATTTTAACCAGCGCGGCAGATAGCATTAACCCCATTGCCATTACACAGCAGTTTGTATTACAGGGTATGGTTAAAAAGCCAAAGCACATTTGGTACTTTATTATACCAACCGGTGTTACAAACCTAATTGGTGGTTTTTTGGCATACTTTGGGCTCATTGCATTCATTGCAGATTTTTTTACCGGCCTTATAAGCAGTTACGGCAGGCTGCTTTATACCGTAGAGCTAATTGTTGGCGTTGGCTTTATTATGGCAGTGGTTTATCTTATCAAAAGTTCGCTTGGCAGGGCGCAAAATAAAACAATTGCCAAGAGCAACAACGAAGAAGAAACAGCCGCCCGCAAAATAAAATCCGTTTCTCCCCCGGCATTAATTGCCCTTGGCATTGGAGCAACTATATCGGAGCTAACCACCGCGTTGCCCTATTTTGCCTTTTTAGCTATACTTTTTAACTATCAGCTTACGTTTGCAGAGGTTACTTTTATTCTTATTTTATACAATTTCATCTACACTCTGCCATTGATGATTTTATATTTTGTATATGCCAAGGCACAAGATAAATTTGATAACCTGTACACAGCCATAAAAAACAAAATGACAAAGTGGTCTAATATACTTGCCCCTACCTTGGTTGGTGTTATTGGTGTATTTTTAATATCCCATTCTACCCTGCTTTTGTTAAAATAATATGCTTCTCTTTGCTTAAAAAGCCGAGGTGTAGATATAGCATCTGCACCTCGGCTTTTTATAGTTTTATAGTTCCAGCAGTTTTACCGCATCCACATATTCTGTCATACCAAGTGCCACCAGTTTGGCCTCCTTCATGGCAAGCACCACTGTTGCGGGGCGGTGTACCACATCTCCCCCCGCAAACACACCGCGTCGGCTTGTCATGCCGTAGGGCCGCTCTTTGGTTACAACATATCCTCCATCATCTACATCAATGCCATAGGTTGTAGATACAATACGGTTTGCAGGACGCGAACCAATAGCCAAAAAGATTTTGTTTGCGGGGATAACCTCTTCCTCGCCATTTTCTACTAGCAGCCCCGTTAGCTTACCGCCTGCACCTATAAAGGCTTTGGGTGATACCTCAAACCGAAAATGCACACCATCCTCTACAGCGTCCTCATATTCCGACTTAAGGGCTGGCATATTTTCTTGTTTGCCACGGTATAATACAGTTACCTTGTCAGCCCCCATACGCACAGCAGAGCGCGCCGCATCCATGCCTACATTGCCCGCACCTATAATAACAACCTCATCGCCTAATTGCACCGGCACCTCTTCGCGGCTAAGCTCTCCATTGTTAAAGAGATAGTTCATGCGCAATAGGTACGAAGACTGAACAATGCCATCCAACTCGCGCCCGGGCAGCTCAAGGTCTTTGGATACTGCCGTACCCGAGCCTATAAACAGAGCATCGTACCCCTCTTCAAACAACTTGTCTACCGTTATATCTCGCCCTACTATGCAATTGGTTTGAAAATTGACCCCCAATGTTTCTATACGGGATATTTCTCTCCGTACTACCTCTTTGGGAAGTCTAAACGAGGGGATGCCGTAAAGCAATATACCTCCGGGCTCGGGCAGGGCCTCGAACACGGTTACCCCAAAGCCTGTTTTGGCCAAATCACCCGCTACAGTAAGCCCAGCAGGCCCCGAGCCGATAACCCCTACCTTGCCCCTTGTTTTTTGGGGTACCTTATCCAAAGGTATCTCATTTTCAAATGCAAAGTCGGCAATAAAGCGCTCCAACATACCAATACGTATGGGCTTATTGGCTATGGCAAGCACGCAATGCCCCTCGCATTGTAACTCATGCGCACAAACACGGCCGCATACGGCCGGCAGGTTGCTTCTTCTTGCAATTACATTGCCTGCTTCGCCTATATTTCCCCTACCCAAAGCTCCAATAAACTCAGGGATATCGTTACGAATGGGACAGCCCTCTTTACAGCCAGGTACCTTGCAGTTAAGGCAGCGGTTGGCCTCTTTAATGGCTTCTTTCATTCCGTATCCGTCTTTTTTCACCTTTTCATTTTCCGGCATCTTTGCTTCTCCTTTGGCCTGTTTTCTTCCCGTTTATTCAACCCTTATAATGGTACAAAGCTTTCGGCTTTACGTCAACAATTGTTAAGAATATGGCAATGATTCTTATTTATGGGCATAATTTTTACAAGATAAAAAAACAGAGCCTGCTTTTTGCATGCCCTGTTTTACAGCTAACCTGTGTATTTTCCAAATTTACGAAAACGCTCGTACCGCTTTTCGCACAATTCATCGGTTGGTGTTTCTTTTAAATCTTTAAATTCCGAAACAATCTGCCGTTTTAAGGCTGCATACATTTTTGCCGCCGGATGCTCTGAAATTACCTTTTCTACAATTTCCATTTCCAGCAAATGGTTGGGGGTGATTTTAAGGCACTCGCTGGCTTCTTTTACTTTTGCGGCGTTTTTCCACAGGATGCTGGCACACCCTTCGGGACTGATAACTGAGTAGACCGAGTTTTCCATCATCCAGACCCGGTCGGCCACAGCCAGTGCCAGCGCACCGCCGCTGCCGCCCTCACCCAAAAGGATAGAAATAATAGGAACTTTAAGTGTCATCATTTCCATCAAATTTTCTGCAATAGCATGCCCCTGCCCGCGTTCTTCGGCTCCAATGCCGCAAAAAGCACCAGAGGTATCGGCCAGGCAAAGTACAGGACGGTTAAATTTTTCGGCTTGCTTCATCAGCCGCAAGGATTTACGGTACCCCTCGGGATGAGCCAACCCAAAGTTACGGCGCGCTTTATCGTTTATATCGCTGCCTTTTTCATGCGCAATAATGGTAAGGGGCATACCGCCTATACGCCCTATGCCGCCAATAATTGCATGGTCGTCGCCGTAGCGGCGGTCTCCACGCAGTTCTATAAAGTCGCTGCAAAGTTTTTGGATAAACACCTTACCGGAGGGGCGGTTGGGATCCCTTGCCTTTTGCAGTATCTGATAAGCTTCCATCTTTTATACCCCTATATTTTTTGATGCAGGTTTAAAATATGTGTAAGCGTTTCTTTTAACCTGTTGCGGTGAATAACTGCGTCTAAAAAGCCTTTTTCTAATAAAAATTCCGCCCGCTGAAAGTCTTTGGGCAATTTTTGGCGCACTGTCTGCTCTATCACTCTGGGGCCTGCAAAGCCAATTAAAGCCCCCGGCTCTGCCAACAGGATATCTCCCTCCATGGCAAAGCTGGCGGTAACGCCACCTGTTGTAGGGTCTGTAAGCACAGCCACATACAACAGGCCATCGTCATTATGCAGTTTTACCGCACCGCTTGTTTTTGCCATTTGCATAAGGGAATATATCCCCTCTTGCATACGTGCCCCGCCCGAAACAGTAAACCCAACCACCGGCAATTGCTGCTGGCGGGCGCGTTCAAACAGGCGGGTTATTTTTTCTCCCACTACACTGCCCATACTGCCCATCATAAATTGAGGGTCCATTGCAAAAACAGCGCACGCAAATCCGCCAATGGATGCTTTGCCGGTAAGCACCGCATCTTTTTGGTTGCCATGCAAACGGCCATTTTTAATTTTGGCAGAATAACCCGGAAACTCTAACGGGTCGCAGCTACGCAAGCCATCGTCCCATTCTTCAAAGCTGTCTTCATCACAAACAAGGGTAATGCGCTGCCCTGCGGTAAGCCTAAAATGGTGCCCGCATTTTAGGCAAATACTATTGTTTTTTTCTAATTCTTCGGTAAACAACATATCCCCACACACCGGGCAACGGGTACACATACTATCGGGAACGTTGGGCTTGGAAGATTTAAGATTTCCATCGTAACCTTCCAGCCTGTTCCTGCTTTTTTTAAAATCGGAGCTGTTTAACATTTAAAACCTCTTGCTGCCATAAAATTTGTGGTATAGCTTCCGTTTAAAAATGTCTCGTCCTCTAAAATATCCATTTGCAGTTCTGCCGTGCTTTTTACGCCGTCAATTACCAGCTCGCTTAATGCTACCTGCATTTTGCGCACTGCCTCGTCTCTGCTGCCCGCATGCACAATCAATTTCCCCAGCATAGAATCATAATAAGGCGGCACCACATAATCCTGGTACAATGCCGTATCAAAACGGATGCTATTGCCGCCCGGTATAAACAATAGTTCTATTTTGCCGCAGCTTGGCGTAAAGTTGTTGTTTGGGTCTTCTGCGTTAATGCGGCACTCTATTGCATGCCCGCGCAGTTGTATATCCTCTTGTTTAAATTCAAGGGGCATCCCTGCCGCAACCCTAATTTGCCACTTTACAACATCTATCCCCGTAACCATCTCTGTAACAGGATGCTCTACCTGCAAACGGGTGTTCATCTCCATAAAATAAAACTGGCCCTTTTCATCTACCAAAAACTCTATGGTACCCACGTTACGGTACCCTACAGATTTTGCAGCCAAGGCAGAAGCCTTCATCATTTTTTTGCGAAGCGGAGCAGAAACAGCCGGTGAAGGGCTTTCTTCTAACAGCTTTTGGTTTTTGCGCTGTACAGAGCATTCACGCTCTCCAAGACATATGATATTGCCATGGTCATCGCATATCAGCTGCATCTCCACATGCTTTACGTTGGTAAGCATTCGCTCCATGTAGCAGTTGCCGTCACCAAAGGCCATTTTTGCCTCTTCGCTTGCCGCATCAAACGCAGCCGCAACTTCTTCCATTTTGTGCACAATGCGTATGCCCCGCCCACCACCGCCTGCGCGGGCTTTAATAAGCAGCGGAAAGCCTATTTTTTTTGCCTCTTTGGTAGCGGCCTGTGCATTGGGCACCAGCCCGGCACCCGGTATTACCGGTACGCCCGCTTTTTGCATTGTGCTTCGTGCCTTTTCTTTATCGCCAAGCAGGGTAATATGCTCTGCCGCGGGGCCAATAAAGGCAATATTGCACTCTTTGCAAAGCTGCGCAAAACGTGGGTTTTCGCTTAATAAGCCATAGCCCGGGTGAATGGCCTGTGCCCCTGTGCCAACTGCCGCGCTTAAAAGCGATGGGATATTAAGGTAGCTGTCTTGCACGCGCGCGCTGCCTATGCATACGCTTTCGTCTGCCATACTTACATGCAGGGCATTGCGGTCTGCCTCACTAAATACCGCAACCGTAGAAATCCCCATCTCTTTACAGGCGCGTATAATACGCACCGCTATTTCTCCCCGGTTTGCAATCAGAATTTTACGAAACAAGTTGCCTTCCTCCTGCCAGCTGGGCGGTGCGGCAAAATGCCCTACCC
>JBKEAM010000056.1:0-4327 GCA_047972265.1 Oscillospiraceae bacterium
TTACAATTCTTTCCGTCCGCACTCTGCTATTGGCTGGATTTCTCCAAACGAATTCGCCCGTAATTTTTATCTCGTTGCTTGTTGAGTTTGCTGTCTACTTTTTCGGGAAGGGCTCAGGTTCGATGTACATTTTGTTCACCCTTTCATTATCGGGGGGCGCAGCCCCATGTATTCGCATACGAGCAGTATCGCCTCTTCGCACCCGTGGCACGTTGCTGTTTTATAGCCCTGCATGGACAAAAAGCACAACCATTGTTCTTGCATGCTGCTTGTTTTTTCTCCGTGGCGTTTCATTTCAAAATACAGCCCGTGGTACCCGTCGCGAGGCACCGGCAAGCAAACATCCGGCACACCCGGCTTGACACCCTCGGCTTTTAGTTTTGCGGCAACGGCCTTGTTGCGCAAGCCGCCGTTTGGCACGTGGTACATGTATGCAAGGCCGGGGCAGGCCCCGCTTTGCAGGCGCGCCCATTCAAAAAGTTGCTGCTGCTCTGCGCTTTCGGTAGGCAGCGGGATTTTGTAAGGGTTCTTCTTCATTTTTTCTGTTCCCTTTCCGCAAAAACCTGTTTTGCTATTTCGCCCAGCTGTTCAGCCAGTTGGGCGTCTATCTTAATCCGTTGGTTGCCTGCATATGCGGTTATGTCTCGTACTCTTATCGGGTAGGCCGGAGCGTTTTCTGGATTTGCGCACATTTTCGCCGCCTCTAACAATCCTTGTCGGCAATAGCTAAGTTCGCCGTATAGCGAGTAGCGCACGACGCGGCGGCCATGCTCCCCGCAATCCTCGCAATACCATTTCCCGCTATATTTTTCTTTGATTTTTTGCAGGGCCTTTTTAATCTTTGCTGCTTGCCGTTTTATCGGCATTAAAAAGTAAAATTCAAAAAAAATCCTATTTTTCCGGTTTTCATTCTGTTATTCTCCTTTTATGTAAATTGCAGTTGTTGTTCAAAATTCATCCATATTTTTTCTGTGCGGGGTTGCGCATTGCTTGCGTGGGTGGATATGGTGTCGGTGTGCCAGTCCTGCAGGCAGTTATTGTACAAATTGTTATCATAGCCACTTAATACCACAAACCCTTTGTGTTGGCGCAATACCTGTAACAACGCGCCGTGGTCGGCGTCTGTCATTTCGTGGCGATAATGTTTTTTCGGGCTGCGGGTAGATAGCAGGTAAGGCGGGTCGGCGTAAATAAGTACGTCTTTAGCGTTGTATGCTTTTATCAGTTCCAGCGCGTCGATGCTCTCTATTTGTACCCCGCGCAGGCGTTCGGCCGTATCGCATATCCTGCCTGGCAGGTCTGCCCAGTATCGGGCGGCGTAAGCAGCTTCGCGGGATATGTCCCGCTTCCAGCCCGCGTTATAATGCAATTGCCGGTGCCCGTGGCTTTGCCAGCTTTTTACCAAAAATATGCGTGCGCGCTCTATGTCGGTTTCCGCACCCGTGGCAAAATCTGCGTTATATTCGGCGCGGGCATACGGTGTACTGTACACCGCTTTTGCCAATTCTTCGGGGTTTTTGCGGATGGTGCGAAACAGGTTTACAACATCGTCGTTAATATCGTTTACCGTTTCGATTGGTGCGTGGCCTTTGTTAAGCAAAACAGCCGCGCTGCCCATGTAGGGCTCTACGTATACCCGGTGCGGCTGGAAGTGTGATATTATCCAATCGATAATACCTTGTTTTGCTCCGGGGTATTTTAGGACAGGTTTTGTTTTTTGCACTGCTACGCCCCCTCTATCCTTAGCTGTTCAAAAGGGATTGACTGTTTCCCTTTTGTTTTTATTGTTCCGTCCCATCCGTCTGCGCGCAGCTTAAATGCATCACCGCACTGTATAATATCCGGGTAATTGTGGCTTGCAATCTGCATAGCATATTTGTCTATCTCGTAGGCCTTGTAGGTGTTGTTGGTAAAACCCAGCTTGTCAAGGCAATACCGCCCTGTGCCGATACCGTCATACATGGACAATGCCAAAATTGGGGTATCTCGTGGTACGCGGCGCAGGCCGTGGCGCAGTATGTGTATAATAACTTCGGCTGTCCAGCCGTTGCCCAGCCCCTTATAGCATTGCGTATTGCTTACTCCCGCGTTTGATGTATAGCCGTCCGGCAGGGTTTGCAGGCGTTCGCACTCTGTCACGGTCAATTTTCGGATAATATAAAAACCGTCTGCTAGTTTTATGGGGTGGCTGTATGGGCACACCCCACGCCCGCCGGGGTAATAACAAGATAAGCCATCCGGGGCGCCTATCGGTTTTGGGCTCATATGCGCTCTATGCGTATGTACAGGGGGATAAAACCAAACAGCAAGTACATTGTGTACTCTTTTCTGTGTCCAAAATCGTATTTTGTCCATGCTCTTTTTATAATCATATTTCCCTCATTTCCTTTGCACTCAAATGCAAAACCCGCTTTATTCCGCAATGGTTTCTGCCAAAGCTGCCATTGCCTTGCGCAATGCGTTTTTGAGTTTGGCGGCGCCCTCGGTGTCGCCTTTTTCCGTTAGCTTTTCAGTTTGCTCCACCATCTTGTTAAAAGTATCGTTAAGTTGCTCAAAGTACAGGGCAAATGCGGTGCTCTCGGTGCTTGCCGCAAGTCCTAGTTTTTTTTCAAAATCTTCTGCGCGGCGTTCGGCGGCCTCCTTTTCGGCTTGCAGGCGGGCCTTGTCGGTCGCGGCTGCTTTGTCCGCTTCTGCTTGTGCTTCTTTGCGTGCGGTTTCTTTTGCCGCCGCAATTTTCTTTTCTGCGGCTTTTTCGGCGGTTTCTTTTGCCTCTTTTTTTGCGGCATCTACAGCCGCTTTGGTTTCTTTTTTTGCCGCGGCTTGTCCCGCTTCCAAATCCTTTATTTTTTCTGCTTGCTCCACCAGGCGTTCTTCCATTTCTGTGACCCCCGCGGTGTCTCCTTGCTGGTCGTCCGGGGCAGGGGAGCTTTCGAGCTGGAACATCAGCTGCTCTTTTTCTCCTATTAATTGATTGACATGCTCTTTAAGCTGCTCAACGGTCAGCCCATCTATGTCGGTGCCCTCTAAAAATTCTTCCCGCGACACCGCCGGCACCTCGGATAGTATTCGCAGTTTGGTAATGCCGGCACTGGCGTTTTCCTCAATCAGTTTTGGCCCTAGGCGTTCCAGCGTGGCAATGTAGTTGTAAGCCTGCCGGCTCTTAATACCGACTTCCGCTTCTGCATATTCGTCAAAGGTTTCATGGCCCAATTCTTTGTAAAGTTGGGTATCGCGCATTTCTTTAAGTTGGCGGCAAAAATCTACCAGTGCGGACGCTGCGGCAGCTCCGGCCGCCATTACCTTGTAGTGCAGTTCCACAGCTTTTTGCTTGTTATCTACAACAATTGTGTTTTCCATTTTTTAACTCCTTAATTTTTATACGGCTTTTTCCGTTGGCTTTTTGTGCAAACGTGCAATTTCAAAGGCTTTTAAAAACTTTTCTATTTCTGGTGTCTGCCCTGCATTACAATAACCTCGGCATTGTTCAATTTTTTTGCGGGGATTTATTTCCAGCGTGTAATATGGTTTATCGGGTTCCGCTTCTTTGCGGATAAACAATATAATGCTTTTTTCGTCCGCTACACTTGCTACATACCGCCATACACAATGTTTCTGCTTTTTGCCCTCTCGCACAATTTCTTCTCCGCTTTCTGGCACAACAATCGTCAGCCCGTTTTTTGCAAAAGAAAATTGTTTTTTGTATTCGCAAGCAAGTTCTTTTATCGTGCCGTCATACATGCTGTTTTTTTCTACTTCGCACTGTTCTTCCGCCAAGTCGTGTGCCGCTTTTAAATCCGCCGGATATAGTGTGCGATTGTCTTGCATATCCCATCTTGCGGTTTCTGCCATCCGCAGGTAGTCAATCCAGTCACCAATTTTCCATTGCGTTACAACTTTTTCTTCGGGGCTTTTGAGCGTTTGCAAATATTTCACTGTTTTGGATAGTGAGCAATATTTGAGTGCTTGCCCCGCTTTGCGGATACTTTCATCATTGCGGCACAGCTCCATCATTTTTTGTAAGTCTTTTATTTCGCACGTCTTGCCTTTTTTGCGCTCTTTTGCTACAACTCGCACTATTTCGGCGCTGGCGTTTGCCCTTATCAACAATGGGATATCCTGCTTATTTGTCTGCGGCAAAACTTCTTTGAGGCTTACACCGTCCAGGTTTATAAGGCCTGCCCCGTAATAATAAGGGTTCGTTTTGTTAAAATTACCCATTGTGCTGTAATAATATCCGGGCAGGTGGTCTTCTATTATTTGCGTGAGGCCTATTTTTGCCAGGTACTCAATACAGGGGTGCTTTTCGTATTGTTTTAGATAATCCTCT
>JBKEAM010000058.1:0-2775 GCA_047972265.1 Oscillospiraceae bacterium
CTGAAATCCACTGGCTCTAACGACTGGAAGGTGAACTTCTTGTCATTTGAACGCTCTATGAGCACTCTCTCCCTTGATTTATCGTCCTTATTATCATAGGAGGTGAAAATATATATGAATCAAAGAATAAAGCAAATGAAAGGCATTTCTGCCCGCCTAGCAAACAGGCGGGTTTTCTATTCCATTTTTCTTGCCGTGATAGCAGGTTTCTTTATATTGTTTTTTACCAGCCGGCTATGGCTGCCGGCAAGCGGCACGATTACAGAAACGCCGGTGGGCACCAAGTATCAAATTGGAGTGAGCTCTTACCTCCAGCTGAAAAACCAAGCACTTTCGGAAGATGGCAGCTTGATTGTTGACCTGGGCATTTCAGACCTCAACATTAGCAGCGAAAAGACCTACAGCATTGGGGCAACAGACGCCAGCAACAAAAGGATTGAGCTGGAGATACTCTACAGTGACAGCAGTTTTGTTATTGTGAGAATCCTATCTGCTGAAAAGTCTAAAGCGGTTTTGGTGAACGTTCAGGTGCAGGAGCAGCGCTTTGATAAGGACACCCCGGAAAAGGCAAAGGTGTATAGCTTTGCCTTTTTAACCGAAAGTCTAAAGACAGATACTTCCCTGCCGGCAGACTTCTCTACCGAAATGTGTGTGCTATATGATATGCAGGTCGACCTGGGATTGCTTAAATCAGAAGAGGTTCAATACCAGATTCGGTTGCAACAAAACCTTGCTGTAATCAGCAACGCTGAAAAAAAATTGCAGATATTCAAAACAGCCAGCAGTTTATGACCGCTGAAGAACAGGCCGCAAGGGCCCGGCAAATAGAACAGCTGCAAAACGCCATACTCTCAACACAAAAAGAAATTACAACTCTGAGCGACAATCTGCTTCTTGTGCAAAGTAACATAGCTGCAAAAGAACAGAAAATTGAAGAGTACAAAACCGAAATAACCTAAAAATATATATTGTGGAAATCCACCTGAAGGAGGGATGGGCTTTGGGGAAATGTGATGGCTGTACTTGCAAGGACTGCGCCGGCGGCGAGAACTGCCGTGTGTTAATTGGCGATAGAGTAACTATCCCGATGGCAGACTGGTGCAGCCGTGATTGCTTTATCTCAAAGCAGCTCTGCTTTTGCCAGGCCAGCTGCCCGGAGAAAGTCAAAAATAGTGCTTTGTCCATAGACAAAGCACTATTAATTAAAAATCAATATAAAAAATGACTCGTTGTGGCGCTACGTAAGTAATCTTATATAGAACGGACTAAAAATTGGTCATTGATACCGTTCATCGAAAATCGCATATATACCTGAACTGGCGGACCTTTGCTGTTGGCTGAAAACGATAGCGCTTTCGGCCAAATTAACTATACATCCTGAAATATAAAGATTACAAACCGTCGTTAAGCATTAACCTTGCCCATGCCTGCTGAGCCAAATCAAAATTTTTGGCGTGGCTCTTTACGTTTTTAACGTATTTGTTAAATTCATCTAAAATAGTATTAAACTCAGGGTTGTTAAAGTAGGCGCTTACCATGGGCAGAGTGGCCTGCAAATCTTCGCGTATCTGCTGGATTTGCTTCTCAAATAAATGGGGCTGAGTAAGGTACATTAACAGGGGTTTGTAGCGCACCCACCCAACGCAGGCATTGTAAAATCGGGTGGTGATAGAGCTAGACTTGCCTGCAATGGCGCTTAGCTGGGTGGGCAGTACGCCGTCTAAAAGATGTTTGTAGGCAGAGAACCCATCGTGAAAAGCATAGCAGGGAATGCGCAGCACGTTACGCTGTGCCAACAGAGTACTTAAAAAGGTATCTTCTCCGCGTGCACCGGGCGGATTGTAAAATGGAAAGGTGCGCTGGGGTTGGGTAAGGTTTATGCACAGGTTGCCACCGGTGATAAATTTACAGCTGTTTTCCAGCGGCACGGTTTGCGGCTGTTGCTGTGTAAGAATGTTGGTGTCGGCGTAGGTTACTCCGCCGTTTACCATAATTTTCTCTACAGAATCCCACGTTACCACCTCGTTGCTAATGGCCTCTATAAAACGGCGAAAAGTTTGCTTTTGCAGCTTTTCGTCGTAATTTATTTGTGGAATAGGAGAAATATACCCGCAATGGTGTCCGTTGGTAATGTCGGCATCTTGTATATGTGCCAAGTGCTGCGGCAATACGTACTGGCCGCTCCACAGGGTGGTACCGTGGTTATTGGTAACCGCCACAGGGTATTCGTCATCATCCAAAAACAACAGGTAGTCCATTTGGTTTTGGAGTGCGCTGTACAAAATAGTATTTCGCTTGGCGGCATAACCACTGCCAAACAACAGCTTTGCCTCCCGCTGGGTAAGCTTGCCATCCTCTATTAAAGAATCGTTTGTTTTTTTTACAACCTTGGCCCCTAAAAAAACAATTTCTTCCAGCTCATCTACTGCCTCTTGGGTAAGGTTGGTGTAATCGGTAGAGCTGGTACCCGAATAATCAAGATCATACGCCACAAACAGGCTAAGGGTAACATTTTCCCTCTGCTCGGGTGGGCTTTCTTTCCAGTTGAAAATGTATGAATTAAGCACTTTTTTAAAATTTTTACGTCCGGTGGCAAAACCAATGCCAAATCGAATTGATTTGTTGCTCATTTTTCCTCCATTTCTTTGTAAAGACATACGGATTCCATATAATATTTTTTATTATAACATAGAAAAACAAGAGTAATAAAAAGCAACTGATACAAGATAGGTAATCTGAATCGTGAAAAAGTGTCCTGATGAGAAAGAAATAATG
>JBKEAM010000126.1:0-4315 GCA_047972265.1 Oscillospiraceae bacterium
TTTTTGTATTTTGGCACCCGACGCAAAAAGTGGACAAGGCCAGCCAATCTTTCTACCTATTATATGGGGCTGTATTTGCTGGCGCTTACTGCTTATTGGCTATAGTCCCTATATGTAAAGCGCTAAAAGATAAGGACTGGGTTTGTTAGTTGATATAAATAAAAGCACCCATTTTCTTTATGTAGAAAATGGGTGCTTTTGTGTTTTAAGAGCTATTTTTGTGCATTTACAGCACTGGTGCCGCGCTCTAAAAGGTAAGTGGCTTCTAAATCGGCCATGTGCAGCATTGCGCCCAGCGGATAACTGCGCCATGCCTCGCTAATGGCAAAACTGCCGCCGCGCACAGCATCATCAAATCCGCCCATATGCCAGCGTATTGCAATGGCTTCAGCTGGTTTTAGGCGTAAAAAACGCTCTACCAAATATACACTTTTTTCGCCATGCCCGTAGGGGAAGGCATCTTGTATACTGTAGCTGGGCACTTTGTTCCATGTGCCGGTTTCGTCATCTTTTACATTTCTAAAACCGGCTTTGTAAAAGTTGGCTTTGCACAAATCGTGCAAAAGGCCGCAGATGGCAAGACTTTCGGGGTTTTCTCCCGAGTCTCCAAAACGCGCCACCAACACCTTGTACACATTTAAGCTGTGCATAACAAGGCCTTCTTTACAGGCACCATGGTACCGGGTAGAGGCGGGTGCATCAAAAAAATCGGTGGTCTGCATCCATGAAAGCAGTTCAGGCGCGCCGGTACGGGTTACTTCGTTTGTGAAAATTTCTATAAATTCATCTTTATACGCCATTACAGCTCCATATCATCCAAAATGCCTTTTAGGATAGAAAGCTCTTCGTGGCTAAGGCTAATGCCTTTGCCCATTTTAGAACCATCTGGAGACCAATCGCGGATATCGTATTTGGGTTCTCTCTCGTTCCAGCTTACCAGGTTTAGCTGGCGTTCCCATCCGTTGGCGTTTTGAGAAAGTACGGCAAGTCGCTCTGTTATTTCGTATTTAAATTCGGCCATTGTGCGGCTCCTCTCGTTGTGTGGTTTAATTATATGTTTGCGTTGCGTACACGATACCCAAGGCTCATCAGGCTATCGGCAAGGTGCACGTTTTCTACTACTACATCGGGCTCATCTGCGGCAAGGTCGTAATGGCTAAAATTCCAAAATCCTTTAACACCGGCCTCTTTTAGTATTGGCACCAATTCGCGCGCGCCCTTTGCGGGGATACACAGCACCGCAATTTGAGGCTGGTTTTTTGCGCACCAATCTTTTAAAGCCGAAATATCCTGAACAGCCAGCCCGCTTAGTGCGGTGCCAACTTGCGAAGCATCTTGGTCAAATGCTGCCATTAGTTTGTGCCCGCGGGCTTCTACAGCCAAAAACTGAGAAACAGCGCGGCCCAATTTACCGGTGCCAACCAAAATGGTAGAAAGTTCGGTACCGCTAAACAACAGCTTTTCCAGTTCGGCAACAAGGGTATCTACATTATAGCCAATGCCCTGTTGGCCAAAACCGCCAAAGCTATTAAAATCTTGGCGTACCTGGCTTGCGGTGGTGCCCATTAAAACAGCCAGCTCGCTGGAAGATACAGTTTGCACACCATTGCTTTTAAGAGTCATTACATAACGGTAGTAACGGGGCAACCGTTTTATAACAGGAAGAGAAACTTTGTAATTTGGCATACTCCAACAACTCCTTTTCGGCAGGCAATGCAGCAGCATGTCTGTCTAACTTTCAGCTTTTATTACAATGAGACCGTAGTTTCCATTACATAACTGCCAAACTCGGCACAGGTCGCGCCGTTGTCCCGTCCAGTTATCGAAACTTTTTTCTCATCAAACATGCAAATATCCAAGGCACGTTCTAGCTTTTTTGCTTTTTCTTCTTTGCCAATGTGAGAGAGAAGAAGAACGGTGGCCCTTAACATGCTGCAAGGGTCTGCATATTTATCGCGTCCTTCGGCCAGCATACGCGGGGCCGAGCCATGGATGGCTTCAAACATTGCATAGCGCTTGCCAATGTTTGCGCTGCCTGCGGTGCCAACACCACCCTGAAACTCGGCGGCTTCGTCGGTGATTATATCTCCGTACAGGTTGGGCAAAACCATTACCTGAAAATCGCGGCGGCGTTTTTCATCTACCAGCTTAGCGGTCATAATATCGGCATACCAGCTTTCGGTGGTAATGCCGGGGTAATCTTCGCCTACCTCGGTACAAAGTTTTAAAAACTTACCGTCGGTTGCCTTAACAACATTTGCCTTGGTTACAACCGCTACTTTATCTTTGCCGTTTTTACGCGCGTGCTCAAAGGCCAGCTTTGCAATGCGGCGAGTACCCTCGGTAGTGGTAATGGTAAAGTCTACCGAAATGCCTTCTTCTGCCTCAAAGCCCAAAGAGCCTACAGCGTATGCACCCTCGGTATTTTCGCGAAAAAAGGTCCAGTCTATGCCCTGCTCGGGCACACGTACAGGGCGCACATTGGCAAATAAATCCAGCTCGCGGCGCATGGCAACGTTGGCGCTTTCGATATTGGGGCCTTTATAAGAGGCATCGGGGGTGGTGGTGGGCCCCTTTAAAACCACATGGCATTCTTTTAGCTCGGCCAAAACATCATCGGGAATGGCTTTTCCTGTCTCAATGCGGTTTTCGATTGTAAGTCCGTCAATGGTTCTAAACTCTACCTGTTCGGCTTCTACTTCTTCTTTCAGCAAAAAACGCAGTACATCTTCAGATACTTTTGTAATTACGGGGCCAATACCATCGCCACCGCAAATACCAATAATAAGGGGGGATAAGGTGGAGTAATCAATAAAATCAGGCTGGGCTTTCATAGCGGCCACCCGCTTTTTCTGCATTTCCAAAACCTGTTCAAACTTTTGCATTGCTTCCTGGTTGGTTAACAAGACAAACACCCTTTCTGTGAGTAAAACGGATTTTATATATTATTTTGCAGCATTTTGTTCACGAGTGTAATTTAGCAAACCGCCCGCTTTAATAACAGTGGCTTGACGAGGAGAGATTGAACACAGCAGGGGAATGGTTTGCCCTGTGGTTTTGTTTATAAGCAGAATATGCCCGCTTTCCAGCCCGGTAAAAATACCGGAGAGTTCAAGCTCGTCTCCCTCGGAGATTTTTTGAAGATCATCGGCGTTCTCAAACTCTAAAGGCAGCAAACCGGCATTAACAAGGTTTGCTTTATGTATGCGCGCAAAGCTTTGCACTATTACAGCACGTATGCCAAGGTAAAGCGGTACCAAGGCGGCGTGCTCTCGGCTAGAGCCCTGCCCGTAGTTTTGCCCGCCTATAATAAACCCGCCGTTGGCAGCTTGTAAAGCCCTTTCGGGAAACGAGGGGTCAACGCCTTCGAAGCAATACTGTGCCAAATGAGGGATATTGCTGCGGTAGGGCAGTATTTTTGCGCCTGCCGGCATAATATGGTCTGTGGTGATATTGTCGCCAACTTTAAGCAGGGCAGGTAGGCTCAGTTCATCCGCAAGGGGTTTTGCAACGGGTAAGGGCTTAATGTTGGGGCCGCGCTCGATTTCTACCTGCACAGATTCTTCTTCGGTAGCAGGCAAATCAATCATATTGTCGTTTACTTCAAAATGCTCTGGCAAAGAGAATACAGGCACATCTTTTAAAATGCGTGGATCTGTCAGTTTGCCATAAATAGCAGTTACAGCGGCAGTCTCCGGGCTAACCAGGTATACCTGCGCATCTTTTGTTCCGCTGCGTCCCTCAAAGTTACGATTAAAGGTACGTACCGAAACCGCACCGGAAGCAGGGCTTTGCCCCATACCGATGCAGGGGCCGCAGGCACATTCTAAAAGCCTTGCTCCGCTGGATAGGATGTCAGCCAAGGCTCCGTTCTTGCTAATCATTTCAAGCACCTGGCGGCTGCCGGGAGATACAACAAGGCTAACCGTAGGTGCAACAGTGCGGCCTTTTAAAATAGAGGCAACAGCCATAAGGTCTGTATAGCTGGAGTTAGTGCAACTGCCGATGCAAACCTGTTCTACCACTATATCGCTAAGCTGGGTTATTGGCACAACCTTATCGGGGCTGTGGGGACAGGCTGCAAAAGGCTCCAGAGTGGTAAGGTCTATGGTGTATTCTTCGTCATACACGGCATCTTCATCCGGTGCCAAGACAACATAGTCTGCTTCGCGGGCCTGCGCTTTAAGATAAGCACGGGTGGCTTCGTCGGAGGGGAACAAAGAGGTGGTAGCGCCAAGCTCAGCGCCCATGTTGCACACAGTGGCGCGCTGAGGCACTGAAAGGGTAGCTACACCAGGGCCGGTATACTCTATAA
>JBKEAM010000046.1:0-68977 GCA_047972265.1 Oscillospiraceae bacterium
TGGCCCCTAAAAGTGCAGCACCGGAGCCCCAGCGCCGACTGAACGAACAACAAATTAGGTGCTCCAAGGTGCTAACCTTTTCGGGGACCTTTTGCTAACATTTTTACTTGACGAACACATTAATAGATGCATATAATCTTAAATGAGACCTGATAATATGGTATGACAAAAGAGAATTAGCGGTTTGCCAACTCTCTTTTTTGGTATTTTACCGGTCTTATTTAACAGGCGAGCATTTTGTGAAATGACGGCACAAATACATTTAAGGTAGATTTTGATTTTTATAGGCCGTTTACGAACAAATAATGCTGTTTACGATATTTAAAAATTTGCACATACTGTTTTCGTATATTATTTATATAGAAATACAAATGGAATAAAATTTAGATTTCTGCTTTTTTAAGCAGAAATAATTTACCTACAGCTTTAAAAGCATTGCTTAGGTTAAGGAGGATTTTGTGAAAACAAGTTTGCAAGGAAAGCGTGTTTCTAAAATTATTGTTGTACTTTTGGCTGTAATGGTTATTTTTGCAATGGGTGCAACTGCATTTTCGGCAGAAGAAATACCCGAGAGCAATAGCATAAGTGTAGCAGAATCTGGAAGCATTGTTAGTGTAGAAAGCGAAGTGCTGGAAGAGCCAGAAGTAGAGAGTGAAAGTGAACTAATAGAGGATGCATCCTCAAGTGTAGAGCTTGCTCCGGCAGCCGCAATGTTATATGGTTTAAATTTAACTGCCACCGCAGGCACTGCACAAGAGTTTGCAGACGCATTTGCAGATCCGGATGTGTCTGTAATAGAACTTACTGCTAATATAGAGCTTGCTGCCAGTCAAGTATTGCCGGGTGGAAAAACACTTGTGGTAACAAGTACAGCAGGCAACCAGTACACCCTTACAATGGCTGCTGCTTCCCGTCACTTTATATTAGAAAATGGGTCGAGCCTTACATTGAAGAAAGTTACCCTGGACGGTAAAAATGTTCTAGGCGGCGTACAGGTAAAAAGCGCAAACGATATCCCGTCTACTTTAGTATTGGAAAGCACCACTATTATAAATTGCTGGGCACCCTCCAATGTATATGGTGGCGGCATTGATGCAATGACAAACGCAGTAAATGCTAGTGTAACAATAGGAGGAGCCTCCCTTATTTCTGACAACAAAGCATATTGGGGAGGGGGGATTGCCGCAGCAAACAGCTATATTACCATAGAAGGCGACACAATTATCCAAAAAAATTCTCTGTCTGGTCTCGGCGCAGGCGGTGGGCTTGTTGCATGGGGGGCTATCCTTACCCTTAAAGACAATGTACAATTTTTAAACAACGATGTTGGAGGAAATCAACCCGGCGGTGCAATTTATTTGCAAGGGTCAAAAGATGCAAGTATAAGTGGAAATGTAAAGTTTGAAGGCAACCGTGCTTGGGTAGGGGGCGCTATTGCTGCGGCCAGTAACAGCTACGGATATACAGGTGTACTTACAATTACCGGTAGTGTAAGTTTTGTAAAAAACTATGCCAACGGAGACGGTGGCGCGCTGTACATGCAGCTGGGCGGTACTGCCAATATTGGTACAGATAATGCCAGCAACATTGTGTTTTCTGAAAACGCCTGTCTTTCTAACGGCGGGGCTATTTACCGCTTTTATGGCGCCCTTAACATTGGGGCGGGAACACAGTTTACGGGCAATACATTGGATATGCCCTACCGTACCGGCGCCAGTGGAGGCGCGGTATATGCCAGAACTACCTCGCTTACAATTACCGGTACAAGTGCCCATCGTGTACTGTTTAAAGATGGGCGCGCCGCCAGTTGTGGCGGAGCATTGTGCCTGATTGAAGGAACAACCGCAAATATTTCTTACACAGATTTTATCAATAACCATGCCCGCAATTTTGGTGGTGCAATTGATATAGACAACAGCGCTGCAACCAACAATGTTACACTGGACAATTGTTTGTTTGATGGGAACTGGTGTATTTCTACCGGCGGAGCTATTGCCGTAGAGGTAAACAGGGGAAATCTTACTGTGAAAAACAGTGTCCTAAAAAACAACAGTGCCGGTGGACAGCCTCATGACAGCGGATACCGCTCTGCCAACGGAACCGGTGGTGCTATTTATTTTGAACGCGGCACCTTGGTAATAGAGAACAGCAGTATTACAAATAACAGCAGCATTAAGCACGGGGGCGGTATTTCTAAGGCGGATTGGCTTGATCTCACGGAATTTTTAAGCAGCATTACAGTAAGCGGCACAACGTTTACAGGCAACACGGCCAATGTGCTGTATAACATGACAAACCCAACCTATACAGCTATACATACCACCAATATAAACCCGGGCGAAGGAACAAAAATATATAGCCAAGGACTAGATTTTGCCTACAACAATTTTGATATATCCTACCAAAACGACGGCACTTTGCCATTGCCGACGCTTACAGTTACCTTTGACGCCACAGGTGGCGAGCCAACCCCGGCACCTATAACAGATATAGGGTATGGAGATGGAATTGACCGCCCAGGGACTGACCCTACACGGGAAAATGCGGTGTTTGAAGGCTGGGTGACTGAGAACGGCTATTTTTGGGGATTTAATACAACGGCAGGGGCCAATAACGGCGCGCCGGTGCGCAGTGATATGACCCTTTATGCCAAATGGACTATTACCCAATATTCGGTTACTTTTATGAATGGAACCGAGCGGGTAGATTTAAAAATGGTGGATGGGGGGACCCCGGTAACTCCAACCACCAATACCGTAACCCCGCTGGCCTATAAGGCATTTGATAAATGGCTTGACACTGCGGGCAACGTATGGAATTTTGATACGCCTGTTACCAGCAATATTGTACTATATGCTTCTTTTACAGATAAGCAATACACAGTAAGCTATAATACAGACGGTGGAACACCAGTGCCTCCCAATAAGGTTACAACCTGGAATGGGGCAGGATTGGTACCTGCTCAAAATCCCTCGCGCGCAGGGTACACCTTTGTGCAATGGGATGTAACCAGCGGGGGCAATGGCAGTGGGTTAACTATAGGTGTAAACTCGGGTTCTACCTATGGTGATTTGGCCGCGGGAGAAAGCACAACCACCCTGGTGCTTACCGCACGTTGGCAGGCGAATACCGGAGGAGGGTCCAGCACACCACCTGCCTCCTCTACTTCATCCTCTGCCAGTTCTTCGTCCATAACATCTTCTACATCTTCAACGGCATCATCTAATTCGTCCGCGTCTTCTGAGGCAAGTTCTTCCAGCAGCGCCCGTCCGGTTTCGTCTTCGGCAGGCGGAGGAAGTTCTCAGCCAGATTCTTCAAGTGGAAACGGTTTGGATATTTTACCGGACGGGAATATTCCGGCAGCAGGGTTTAGAACCTCCTGGAGCCTTATAAGCTTGATTTTCTCGGTGCTTGCTATTATAATTGCCGCATTTTTTGGGATACGTACCCTTGCAATGCGCCGTAAAACCGAAGAAGAAACGGATGAGGAACAGGAAGAGAAAAAAGAACACAAAGGTACAGCGTTTGTACTGTTTACCGTACTTGGCATTTTATTGGGCATAGCAACCCCTGTTGTGTGGTTGATTGTGGATAAGCTAACCCTGCCTATGATGCTGGTAAACCGATGGACTCCCTTTATTTTTGTTTTACTTGTTTTAAGCATAGTTAGCCAGGTTGCAGCATCTTTGGCAAAGCGTAAAAAACAAGAGAATGATGAAGTAGAGGAAGATTTGAGTTAGTAAGTGTTTTTAACTATTGGTTGGATACAAAGATATTGCTTTATTGTATTTAACAGCCAAACTTGATATGTGCATTACTACAATTTTGTTTAATGCCAATTAAAAAAGAGCAGTGCCACCTGAAAAGGAAGCGCTGCTCTTTTTATATGTTTTATAGATGAGAGAATCAAATCATAGAGGGATAGAAACGCCAATATGCAAAAATAGCCTTTATGCACTTTATAAAAACGGCTCTGCCGCACCACAAAACTTATTTTAGAAACACATACTAGTTAGAAACAAAGACGGATTCTTCTATAACTCGGTTTATAAGCCAAGGGCCGTTTTCATCGGTAAGGTGTATTTTACCGGTATATGAGCAGGTGTGTTGTTTGTTGGCATCCAGGTACCTGCTGTCTACCTTAAATTTAAACCATGTTCCGCCCTCATCTGTTTCGTACGGTTCTAAAGAAATTTTAGAGATAGAAACAGGGTTTTTTGTTTGGAGTGAAAGGGATATGCCTCTAAGCAATGTTTGGTTTATAATGCCTGTTTGTTTTCCGTTCTCTGTTAAAAAAGGGTGGTAGGTTTCGTTTACATACTGGTTTATTTTGCTTTCGCTAAAAAATTGGTTTTCGTCCATTAGCTTTTCGGCCTGCACAAGGGTGCCGGAATATACCTTTGCCAAAAAGGCATTGGCAATGCTTTTAGGAGAAGTTTGGTTTGTGAAAAAGATGGTTAAGGACAATAAGAATAAAGCAGAAAAAATACAGATAGCCGAAATAATAATTCTTTTACGTTTCATATTGTGGATTCCTCTTTTTTGTATTATTGGGCCGTTTTACACCATTATCGTTTATACGTTCGAGAGGTTAAAAATATTTCAAAAAATACAAATAAATAAAAAACAGTGCAGGACAGAGTTGTTTTAAAGTGGTTTTACAGCAAATAATCTATTTTGCAGGAGGAAAAATAAATGCAAACTTGGATAATGCCATTTATAAGATTGGGAAGACAAGGTAAATATGTGTAAAATAAAAAAGAGAGGCGAGCCAAGGCGGCGCAGCTTCTCTTTTCTGTTAAAGTAAGTGGTTAAAAATAATCTGAGAAATAGGGTGTTTCGTTTGGTATTATTTTTTCTAAAGCATTTATTACACGCCGCCCTGCTTTTAAGCGATCTACCTTAGCAAGGTAGGTTGGGCGCTTATAGCCCATTAACATTGTGGTAAGGGTTTGTATATCAGTGTAAACCGCTTCGCCTATTGGCTCATTGCCTATGGCAATGGTTTCATCCTGCCATTGCAGGCTAAAAATACCGTTATTCCAAGAGGCAATAGGGTCTTTAATTACAAAGTGGAAGGGTTCGGCTGTTCCGGCAAAGGGGAACTGCTCCAAAAAATGTGCAACATCTACAATTCGTGCCATGTAGTAGGGTTCGATGGTTTCTTGTACCTCGCTCTCTTCTATTAAAAAGGCAATGGCTTCATCAGTATATCCGTTGCCGCGTACCTCGTCTATCATAGAAAAATGGGCCGAAATAAAATTCCACAGCCCCTTACGGGCCTCTTGGTTAAGGTAAAACATCTCTTTAATATGAAAGACATCTTCGGCTATCCAGTAAAACATGCATCCTTCGGGCTGGTTTTGGACATTGTAATATACCGCAGCGGTACGCTCATCTTCGTTTTCCCAGCGCCAATATTCGTCCCAATGTATTTTACTGCGCAGCATGGCGCCATGTGTGGCATGGGCAAAAATATCATAGGCAATGCCAACATCATCGTCTGTAGCCGAAAGGCGCTCTACATGGCCGGATACATCAACCGGTTTTGGTAGTTGGGTGTCTTTAAGCACAAAAGTCATATGGTCGGAAATAATCTCCCAACCTTTACGCCGGTAATAGGGGATGCTGTAGGGATATAAAAAAGAGATCCACTGCTGTTTTTCCCTCATATCGGTAAGGGCACGCTTAATAAGGTCTACCATCAGGCCCTGGCTAGAATATTCGGGATAGGTGCCAACACCCGTTACGCCCCCCATTTTTATAATTTTGCCATAAAGGTTTACCTCGCACGGGTAAATGGATATTTGAGAAACCAGTTCGTCATCCTTATTAAACCATCCATAAACCGAGGCATTTCGTAAAACGGGGCGTTTGGCGCGCTCCAGCTCTCCTTCTTCGTACCCGCCCTCTTCAAGGTCTTGCTGCGTTACCTGAAAAACATAGCGCAGCAAATCATTATATTGGTTCAGGTACTCCATACCCACTTCGCGCAGGGTAAGATTTTTATGCGGCGACTCGCCGTCCATAATTAACACGACTCCCTATTTTATTTGTTGGAGAAATTAGACTTTAAAAAATGAACAGACCATTGCTGTTTAAAATCATTCTAGCATAGCAGAGATGGCACAACAAGGGCAAATGTGCAATATTTGACCCATATACTGATATGAGATAGCCAAATGCTGTGCAAAGCGGATGGTAAACGTAGAAATATTAACGAATAATACAAACTTACCTTAATATTGAAGTAAAAATAAAATAAAAAATACTGAGAAAAAGCAAAAAAATAAATATGGAACGGCAGCGTATAAAAAGAGCCCTCAGAGAAGGCTCTTTTTTGCGGTAACAATCATCCGATGTGGTATAAATCCCGAGTATAAATTTTAGATGCTGCATCCTCAATTTCCAGTGTGGTGCGATTTGCAATAATAAGGTCTGCACTTTCTTTAAATATTTCAAGGTCATATTCTATTGGTAATTTTAAAAGTGTTTTATTTGGGGTAAGCTCGGGCTCGTAAATGGTAATGTCTATCCCGTGTTTTTTTAGCTGTTGTATTATTTTAAAAATAGCTGTTTCTTGCATTTTGTCTATGTTAAAATTTGCAGCTAAGCGGTAAATATCAACACTTTGAGGTTGGCGGGCCAAAACCTGGCTTACAATATGCTGTATTCTTGCTTCGTTCGATTCTACAACAGCGCTAACCATATTGCCGGGGGTTTCTTCAAACTCTGCCAGCAACTGCATAGTGCCCTTGGGCAAGCCGCTGTAGCCATATCCAAAAGAAGGGTTATTGTGGTGCTGCCCAATGCGAGAATCCATACAAACACCCTCTAGGATATTTTTTGCGTTTAATTTTTTTGTTTCAGAATAGGTGTCAAGCTCGTTAAAAAAGGCAAGGCGCATAGCATGAAAGGCATTTGAAAAAAGCTTTACGGCTTCGGCCTCTGTAGAGGGCATAATAAGTGACGGAATATCTTTTTTAACGGCAGACTCCACAATTAAATCTATAAATTGCTGCGCCTGCTTGCGTTGGGTAGATTTTTGATTAGAAACCCCAACTATAATTCTAAATGGGTGTAAATTATCGTATAACGCATTGCCTTCGCGCAAAAATTCTGGCGAAAACACAATGTTTATATTTTTATTGGCCTGATAAATAGATTTTGTATAGCCGGTGGGAACGGTGGACTTTACCACCAGCAAAGAGGAGGGAGATACAGCCGCGGCCTCTTCTATGGCGGCATCTAAAACAGAGGTATCATATACTTTTGTGGAGGCATCATAGGCGGTAGGCAGCGCCAATATAATAAAATCGGCGTTTTTAACCGCGGCGGCAAAATTGGTGGTTGCGGGCAGATGAAAATCTTGCCGGGACATAAAAGCAGATATTTCTTTGTCTTGTATAGGAGAGATACTTTGATTGATAGCATCTACCCTTGCTTGGTCAACATCGGTTAATATAACCTCGTTGTTTTGCGAGAGCAGAACAGCGATGGAAAGGCCAACATAACCGGCCCCAACAACTGTAACTTTTTTCAACGGTAAAAATCTCCTTCTTAAATGCTTGCGGTTTGCTATTGGTTTGGCGGCTATAACCCATGCGTCCATTTATTTGTTTGTTAAAACAATTAGCGGGCGGCAAAAGGCACATGGCTGCCGCTGCAAAAAGGACCAATGGGTAATTTAGGATGTACGATGGGACGATAAACATAAATATATCTATCTCTTTGCTTAAAGGCAGAGAGAATTAAAAAAATGAAGACCCATCTACCAATAAATAGTAAATGAGTTGTTGGTATAAAAAAGCTATTTAAAAACGCAAGTAATTTTTGCCTTTAATAAGGCTCTTTTATTTAACCACAATTATGAATGGATGTGTGAATAAATAGCGTAAACAACCATTATTTATCGCAGACAACGTGGGTTAAAATGACATAAAATTCATAATTTTTATAATATTTAAACGTATTTATGCGTTTAAATAGAAAAAACAATTTAAAATTAGCTTTGATAAGGGGCTTGGCATAGATGTTTACCAACAATGTAAAATAGCAAAAAAATGGTAGGAAATACTTGAAGGATACAAAAACAGTGTCGTTCACGAAAAAAAAATGCTGTTTACGGTGTGGGGCAAAAAAAAAACGTATCTGTATGTTATATTTAAAACATTAATTATAAAGTGATAATGACACATCGTTGCTTGTAGGTGGTCAAAAGAATGCAAAGAGAAAAATAAGCCTGTCACTTTGCAAAATCACGGGAGGGGAACATAATTATGAAAGAGAAAAGGCGTAAGAAAATTGAAGGCATGCTTCAGGAGTTTATCCAGCAATTTAGTACGTATGGTATGGATAAGACAACCATCAAAATGCTTGCAACAGCCGTAGATTGCAACGAGGCACTGCTGTATCAATACTTTGAGGATAAAGATGATATGATTGAAAAGTGCACAGAATATCATCACGAAAAAATCGAAAATGAATTGTCTGCCCTGTGGCTGCAGCAAATTGGCGATTTAAAAAAACTGGGTGAAAAAACAATTAAATATTTAGACAGCGTAATGGAGCCCTGCCGGTTTATAATGCAGGTTATTGCGCATCCAGAATATTCTGATTGTGCAAAAGAGACAGGCATGAAAGAACAAGACCACGCGCACGAGTTTGTAGAAGAACTGCAAAAGATTTATAGTGTAACAGAAGAAGGCGCAATGGGGATTGCGCTGGGGATTAATAGTTTTGTAAACAACTATATTTTGCGGCCGGACAAAAAATGCTTCTTTTTGCAATATAACGCTCTTACGGCGGTTTTACAAAAAGCAGCTTAAACTGGGAAAAAACAGAACATCCTTTAACAAGGGTGTTCTGTTTTTTTGTAAAGATATTTTATAGTATCGTTTACAAAAAGGAAAATAGTTGTTATCCTTATAAATACAAAAACAATACCTGTATGTGTAATTTGGCAGTGCTTTATATTGCGGTAGTATTGGAGTGATACAAATGCAAAAAAAAAAGAGGTATAGTTTACGCAATTGTTTTTGCCGTTATTTTACTTGTATGCCTTGGGTTATTGGCACTTATACCACTAGATAATGTTAAAATTATAGAGCCGGATGCCTCTTTAAGGGGACCGGAGGGAGAGCTGGAACTTACAGGGTATGATTTTTCTTCTCATTTAGTATACATACCCACGCAAGAATTTGAAAAATATGGGGGCCAATTATATATGCCCCAAGATTTTAAAAATGGGGGGGCATTGCCGCAAAACCAAGATGAAAAGTATATTGCAACTTATCGGCTGCGGCTGCGCCTGCCCCAAGGCAAGCTTTTGGGTATTTCGGGGTACAGCGCAGAATATGCGCAAAAAGTTTTTATAGATGGCGAAGAGGTTTCAGCGGTTGGTGTCCCCGCAAAAACGGCAGAGGAAATGACCGCAAGCGTAAGTTTTTTACAATTTACTTTATCCCTCAAAACGAAGTAACCGATATTGTTGTACAAAGCTCGGGGTTTGGGCATATAGACGGCGGGGGGATATTTTCTTATCATATTGGTGGGCAGCAAATAATACAGGCAAGAAATCAACTTTCTTTGCTACGCATTGGCTTTATAAGCGGTTGCATTATTTTAACCGGTATTTTATGCTTTGGTATTTTTTCTTTTTTTCCAGAGCGAAAATCCAGCATATGGCTTGGTTTAATGTGCTTTGGCATCGCACTTCGCATTTTACTGTTAGAAGAAAAAGCGATTATGAACTTATTTCCCACTTTAAAGTGGGAAATGGTTATAGGAATGGAATACTTATCTTTGGTTGCACTGGTGTTTTGCATGTTTCAGTACATCAATGCAATATTTGATAAAAAATGCAGCAAATGGGCAGTTGGTTTTACTTGGGCGGTATGCGGTATAGACACACTTGTAGTAATAATAATGCCGTCGCTTTTTTATACACGTTTTGTACATTGGTTTCAGTATGCGGGGGTATTAATAGGGCTATATTTGGGCAGCTTTTTGGTTTATAAAATGTGGATTAAAAAAGAAAAGCGCGGCATAGAATATACATTGCTTTTGGTGGGGTTTGTGGCGTTTTTGGCAATGTCTGCCAAAGATATCGTGCAGCACGATTCTGGCAGAAACATACAGGTAATGGGGCTTACTCAGGCGGGAATGGTTATTTTTTTGGTGGCAAATATTGCCGCACTATTATTGCAGTTTTCTCGTACAGAGGGAGAGCTGGACAAAGCGCGAGAAAACGAAAAAGAGTTGGAAGAACAAAACCGGACACTGGATAAAATGAACAGCCTGAAAGAAGATTTTTTGGCGATGGTTAGCCACGAGATAAAAACCCCCTTGGCGGTTATCTCGGGCTATGCACAGATGGAAAAATGGAAGATAAAGCAGGGCAATATAAATGAAGAAAGCCTGCAAAATATGGAAACCATAAGCATTGAGAGTGTTCGCCTTTCTAAAATGGCAGAAGAGTTTTTGCGGGAATCGGGAAAAAAGCAGGAGCACCGTGAGAAGCAAAATGTAGACTTGGGTATTTTGGTGGCGGCAGGCGCTGCGTATGTGCAAACCAATTGCCGAGGTGAAAAGAAATACACTAATAAGCAAAATACCGCCAGAATTACCGCTGTTGTTGGCAAACGAAACACTGATTTCTCAGGTGCTGTTAAACTTAATTGCAAACTCGAACAAAAATACCCAAGAGGGTGAAATATGCGTTTTTGCATTGCAGCAAAAAAATCATGTGCAAATATCTGTAGAGGATACGGGTGATGGAATTGAGGATGAGATTTTTCCGTATATATTTGAGCGCGGTACAAGCGGCAATGATGGAAATGGGATAGGGCTTTTTCTTTGCCGCGAAGTCATTCAAACACACGGCGGCCTTATTTGGGCCGAAAACCTGGAACTAGGCGGGTGCAGGGTTTCGTTTACACTTCCGGTAGCGTAATTGCGGTTAAAAGTAAGATGAAGGGGCGAGATAATGCGGCAGGTAACAAGCCCAGAGGGGCAGCAGAAAAAAAGAGAGTTAATCCTTTTGGTAGAGGATAACCCAGATATAATGCGTATTAACAGTTTTTTTCTGTCTAAGGCAAAAGGGTATAGAGTAGAGGAAGCCACCACACTAGAAGAAGCGGAGCGCATGGCCGAGGCACATGGGCCCGATTTGGTTGTGATGGATATATTAATGCCCGATGGCTCCGGCATGGATTTTTGTAAAAAACTGCGCACCACAAAAAATACCCCGGTGCTTTTTTAAGTGCCTTAAGCGAAAATAAGGATATTATTGAGGGGCTGCATGTGGGGGGAGATGACTTTATCTCTAAAACCTACGATTTAGACGTACTTTCGGCACGGATAGAAGCGCTGCTGCGCCGGGCAGGGATGGAAAAAACCAGCGCAAGGGGAGATATTTATAAATACAAAAATTTTACAGTAGATTATTTGTCCCGCAGGGCCTATGTAAATGATATGGATATTCTGCTTAAAAATAAAGAGTTTTCTTTAATGGAGGTAATGCTTAAAAACAAGGATGTACTCTACTCGGCAGAGCAACTGTACAGCCTTGTGTGGGGTATGCAGGCAGGCGAGGATGTGCGAACCATAAAGGCGCATATTTCTCGTATACGCCACAAACTTAGCGATGCCTGCCCCCTGTATGTAGAGGCCGTGCGGGGCAGAGGCTACCGCATGACGGAAAGAGAAAGCAAAAAGTAAAAAGAGCGTAATATTTGTAATTAGGCATATGTTGGTAATATTTAAACAAAACCAGTGGATTTATCACCTTGTTGCCGTTTGGGAGGAAAGGTATAATAAAGAAAATGGGAAAATGAGGTGTTTTTGTGTACCTGCTGGCTATTGATATTGGTACAAGTGGCTGCAAGGCCTCTTTTGTAGATGATATGATGAATGTGGTTGACAGTGAAACCATAAACTACGCCACCAGCTTTGTTAAAAATGGCTGGGCAGAGCAAAATGCGCAGGATTGGTGGGATGGCGCCGTGCAGGCAGTGCGCCTGCTTTGTGCGCGCAATGCGGGTATAAAGATAGAGGGAATAGGGTGCAGCGGGCATATGCTGGGGATGCTGCCGGTAGATGAGCATTGCTTGCCTTTGCGCCCGGCAATGATACATGCCGATACGCGTGCCGTACAGGAACGTATGCTGTTGGAAAAAGCGTTTGGCGCGCAGAAAATGTATGAAAAAACAGGAAATGTGCTAAGCGAAACCAGCACTTTATGCAAAGCAATGTGGCTGCAAAAAAATGAACCGGAAACCTATGCAAAAGCCGCCCGTTTTTTACAATCGAAAGATTATATTGTGGCAAAGATTACGGGAAATATAGACAGTACCGATTTCTCGGATGCTTCGCATGCAATGTTGATTGATATTTACAGCAAAAAATATCTTGAGGATGTATTTGCAGAGGTAGGTCTGCACCGGCAAAAATTTCCTGCATTGCACCGGGCTATAGATATAGTAGGTACCTTGCAGCCGGGCCCTGCCGCAGAGCTGGGGCTGGTGCCGGGTATACCCGTTGTGGCAGGCGGGGGAGACGGCGCCTGCGCAAGCGTGGGTGCGGGTGCGGCATCGCCGGGGGATATCTACCTGTCTTTGGGCACCACTGCATGGATAGCTTATACACAGCAAGAACCAATTGTAGATAACCCGCCCCGGGTTTTTAATATTATGTCTTTAGATGCCGAAAGCTATGGGGTATTTGGTACCACACAGGCGGCCGGGCGTGTGGTAAGCTGGGTACAGGAACTGTTTGGCCTGCCATCCCCCAAAGATGTAGATTTATTGGCGGCAAAAGCACCCGCGGGCAGCAACGGCCTGTTGTTTTTGCCCTATATAGAGGGCGAGCGTTCGCCTATATTTGACGCAAAGGCCAAAGGCGACTATTTTGGCATTGGCCCTGTACACAAAAACAGACATTTTGTGCGTGCGGCATTAGAGGGAACCGCCTACGCATTGCGGGATATTTTATCTGTAATGCGAGAGAAAGAAGAAATTACAGAGCTGCGCATACTGGGTGGTGGGGCAAAATCGGCATTTTGGAAGCAGATTATTGCGGATGTGGCCGAAGTAAGCCTTGCGGATATTACCGCCTCTGCGGAAAGCGGAACCTCGCTTGGCGCTGCTGTTGCAGCCGGGGTGGGCATTGGTGCCTTTAAAGATGTGGCCAGCGCCGCGTCAAAAATAGGCATACGCTCGCGTACAAGCCCCAATAAAGAAAATGCCGAGGTACACAGGCAGGCATTTACTAGGTATAAAAAATTATATAAGCAACTGCAGCCCTTGTTTGCAGAAGCTTAAGAAGTGCAAAAGCCCCCGTATTTATATACGGGGGCTTTTGTGTGACTATATAAAAAAGAAAGAGAGAGAAGGAAGGAGGCTTATTTATTCGGCAAACATGGCGGTAGATAGATAGCGCTCGCCGGTATCCGGGAAAATCGCAACAATCAGTTTGCCTTTGTTTTCTTCGCGTTTTGCAAGCTCTACTGCGGCATGCAGTGCGGCGCCGGAGGAAATACCTACCAGTACACCTTCGGTGCGGGCAATGCGGCGGCCGGCGGCAAATGCGTCTTCATCGGCAACGGTAACAATTTCGTCATAGGCTGCGGTATCCAGCGTATTGGGTACAAACCCTGCGCCAATACCCTGTATTTTATGGGGACCCTTTTGCCCGGTAGAAAGCACAGGAGAACCGGCGGGCTCTACTGCAACAATTTTAATGTTTGGGTTTTGCTTTTTAAGGTAGTGGGCAGCACCGCTTATGGTACCACCGGTGCCAACACCGGCAACTAAAATATCTATTTTGCCATCGGTATCGTTCCAAATTTCGGGGCCGGTGGTTCTTTCGTGCACAGCGGGGTTGGCCGGGTTTTCAAACTGACGGGGCATAAAGCTGTTGGGGGTAGAGGCGGCAAGCTCTTCTACGCGTTGTATAGCGCCGGGCATGCCGTTGGCACCGGGGGTAAGCTCTAGCTGTGCGCCATATACACGCAGCAGGTTGCGGCGTTCAATGCTCATGGTTTCGGGCATGGTTAAAATCAATTTATATCCACGGGCGGCGGCCAAGGCGGCCAAACCGATACCGGTATTGCCGGAGGTAGGCTCTATAATAACAGAACCCGGCTTTAATGCGCCAGAAGCCTCTGCATCATCCAGCATGGCAAGGGCAATTCTGTCTTTAACACTGCCGCCAACATTAAACAGCTCTAGTTTTGCAACAACGGTTGCGGCAAGGTTATCTTCTTTTTCAATATGTGTAAGCTCTAAAAGCGGGGTGTTGCCAACAAGTTCGGAAATATTTTTTTTGATGTCGCTCATGATAGAGACTCCTTTTATAATTAATGTTATATTTTATATAGAATAATCGGGAACATATGGTCCGCTGGCCTGATCAATCAGGTCTTGCAGGGTGGTTGCATTTAAGTACTCGTCAATCGTCGCGACCAATCCCTGCCAAAAAGGCAATGTGGGGGAATCGGCCGCGTTTGTACAGCGTTCCCGTTGGTTGTCTGTATATTCTGCGGGTAGCAGAGGGCCTTCGGTGGCATGCAATATATCCCCTACAGTATAAGAAGAGGGGGCCTGTGCCAAACGGTACCCGCCCTGGGGGCCTCTTTCACTTTGCAATATCCCGGCTTTTGTAAGCGGGCTTATAATTTGTTCCATATACTTCATAGAGATATCCTGCCTGCTGGAAACTTCCCGCAAAGATACGAAGCTGCCATTGCTGTGTACGGCAATGTCTACCATCATGCGCAATGCATACCTTCCTTTTGTAGAAATTAACATTTTAATATCCTTCCGTTTATGATATCCCTACTATACAATAGGAATAATAGGAAATCAATAGGCAAATTAAAAAATAATCCACAAATTACAGCTTATATGGTACTATATAAAAAACAAAAAAACCTGTAGATAAGACAATTTACAAACTGGGTGCCTATTCCCCTGCAAAAAAGGTGAAAATTATGAGCGCATTTGTGTTAAAGTGCATTGCTTTGGCAACCATGTTAATAGATCATTTGGGGTATATAGGACAAATGAACTCTTCGAGGGAAGGATTTTATATTATGCGGGGCATTGGGCGTGTGGCTATGCCAATTTATATGTTTTTAATTGCCCAGGGCTGCCGCCGTACCCGCAACGCAAAAAAATATCTGTTTACACTTCTCTTGTTTGCCTTTATTTCCGAAATTCCGTTTGACCTTATTTTTCAAAATGCGGGGCCGGTATATCCCGGCAGGCCGTTAACGGTATTTTTTTGGCAGTCTCAAAATGTTATGTTTACCCTGTTTTTAGGTGCCGCATCTGTTATTGCTTTTGATAAAATAAAACAAACAAAAGCCTATATGCTTTGCCTTTTGCCTTTGGCTGCCTGCGCGTTTTTGGCCATTTTTATGTATACGGATTATTCCTGGATTGGCGTAGTGGGTATTTTTATCCTTTCCCTTGCCAAAAACAAGTGGCAATTGTTTGCGGCAATGGCAGCAGTAATTATTTTGCTGCGCATAAATAGTTATTCAATGCTATTTGTGGTGTTTACGGGCATAGCACTGCTACTGGTAATGCTGTACAACGGCAAGCGCGGGCCATCATTTAAGTGGGGCTTTTATCTTTCTTATCCGGTTCACCTGCTTTTGTATGCAGTGGGGTGGATATGGTGGATTGGGCCATACCTTTATAATATAAGGTAAGCAGATAAGCTTATGAAATAAAGTGAAAACTTGACAGATACGGTATAGAAAGGTATGATACTTTATATTTATTTCAAAATTTTGAATTAAATATAAAGTATCTTTCTTTTATGCTTGTTTTGTTTTAAAATACTTTTAATTGTTATGTTGGCGGGCTTTAATGGGGTGAAAAGCCGCCGGTAGCAGGTGCTGTACAAAAACATGTAAAGCGCAAACTGTAAAGTTTGTATTTATATACTATAAAATTTGGAGGCCTGCGATGGAACAAAGCTTTGAAACACTGTATACCCTGTTTAGAACAAAATATTGCAGACGTATCTTACAAAGTTCGAGCCGAGTAAAGGGCGTTTCTATGGCCGAAAGTTATTGTGCCGAGGTAATATGCCTGATGAAGAAGCCCACCGTTACCGAATTTGCCGATTTTTTGGGCATTTCCCCCTCTAACGCACACTACAAAATATCCAGGCTGGAAGAAAAGGGCTATGTGGTAAAAGAGGTATCCTTGCACGATAAAAGAGAATACCGGCTGCTGCCCACGCCCGCCTGCGAGCGGGATTTTGGAACAGGAAACAAGGATAATGCAAAATTGATGGAAAAAATAAAAGAAAAATTATCCTTAGAAGAACAAGAAGATTTAAAAAGCAGTATGAAAAGGGTAATACTTTTATTGCAGGAAGTATGGGAGGATTTGGATGGTAAAAATAATAACAGATACCGCCAGTGATATAACCTTGGCACAGGCACAGCAAATGGATGTTGAAATTGTTTCTTTAGGGGTACAGTTTGGTAGTACACCGTACTTTCAACTAGAGGATGAAACTTTTGAGGAGTTTTACCGCCAGCTAGAAACCTCGAAAGAACTGCCTGTTACCAGCCAGCCTTCTCCCACGGATTTTTTGGTGCACTTTGCAAAGGCAAAGCAGCAAAAAGATGAAGTGGTGGTAATTTTACTTTCGGGTGCATTAAGCGGCACCGTGCAATCGGCCCTAATTGCCAAAAATATGGCAGAATATGACAAAATACACATTATAGATTCGCACTCCGCCATTATGGGGCTTCGCCTTTTGGTAGAATATGCCGTAAAACTACGCAAAGAGGGAAAAACAGCCGCAGAAATAGCCGATTTGGTTGAAAAGGGAACCGGCAGAATAAAACTGTATGGTGCTTTGGACACTCTTAAATACCTGCGCAAAGGGGGACGTATCCCAAAAAGCACAGAGGTAATAGGCTCTGTTTTGGGGATAAAACCCCTAATAACCCTTACGGCCGAGGGCAGCATTGAAATGGCAGGCAAGGCAAGGGGACATGCAGGCGCAGTAAGTATGCTGATTAAAAAGATGGATGAATGTCCCGCGTTTGACCCTGAAGTGCCGGTATATTTTGGCTATACAAAAGATGCCGTACCCTGCCACAGTTTTAAAAAAATAGCCGCGGCCAGGTATAAGCTAACCAATATAAAGCAATATCCGATTGGTGGGCTAATAGGCACCCATGTGGGGCCCGGCGGGCTTGCGGTTGTTTATATGGAAAAAGAATAATAAAACTGCGCGGCCCTTTTATCCGGTGGGTAAAAGGGCCGTATTGTGTTGACACACCGCCTTTTACTGGGGTATATTGAATAGCAGTACCAATAACAAAGGAGAGGTTATTTTGAGCAAAAAGTTTACTATAACAATGGTTATAGTGGTTGTGGTGGCGGTAGCAGCCGCATTGGTTGCCCTGTTGGGCTTTGGCAACCAGCAAGAGGCACCATCTTCTTCTATTCCGCAAAGCAGTTCGGTTATTAGCCAGGTGCCAGAAGAAGATTTGTACGAAAACCCGGTAATAGCACAAATTACCATGGAAAACGGCGGCGTTATTACGCTGGAGCTGTACCCAAATCTTGCTCCTGTTACAGTAGAAAACTTTGTAAAGCTTGCCAACGAAGGATTTTATGACGGGCTTACCTTTCACAGAATTGTGCAGGGCTTTATGATTCAGGGTGGGGATCCCGATGGAAACGGCACAGGGGGCCCCGGCTATGGCATAAAGGGAGAGTTTTCTTCTAACGGATGGAACAACCCCCTTTCGCATAAACGTGGGGTTATCAGCATGGCGCGCAGCCAGGGCAACGATACAGCAGGCAGCCAGTTTTTTATTGTGGATGCAGATTCTACCTTTTTAGATGGTAACTATGCCGCATTTGGGCAGGTAGTAGAGGGGCTTGACGTAGTAGATGAAATTGCCGCTACCCCTGTAGAAAAGGCTGCCAACGACGATGTGGCCCAAACCCCCATAGACCCTGTGGTGATAGAAAGCATAAAAATTATTGAAGAATAATTTTGCAGTTGTCTTTAGCATATAAACAATAAGCCAACAATAAAAGCACAGAGCGGCTAAATGCTCTGTGCTTTTATATTGCAAAAAATAAAAGAAGTTCTTTTATTAAAGAGTAGATACTTTTGTACTGTGCAGAGAGTGAGAATGCATTTGTGCTTATTTTTTAGTATAGCGTATACGGGCTTTATTGATTGCCGAAATAGCTTTTAGAGGTTGAATATAAATAAAAACATAAAGAGAAGCAAAACTATTCTTTGGCCTGCTCTTGCTTATCAATTAGTACGTTAATAGCAAGGCCTGCGGCTACCAAAAGCCCTCCCAAAAGGCTGCCCAAAGAGAAAGACCCCCCAATTAAAACATCCAGTAAAATACTGGTAAAAACCTGCCCCACAAATAAAAGAAGAGTCATGTAAAAAGAAGAAATTTTTTGTACGGTAATATTAAGCAGCAGGGTAACCAATACCCCTAAAAGGCCACCTGTCCATGCCCACCATGGGGCAGTAGTGCCAGTGCCTGTATTGGCAGAGATTGCCATTGTAGCAATAAGGGCAACGCCAGACACTAAAATACCAACAATATAGTTGTATACGGTGCTGGCAATGGGGCCAGTTTGTTTGGCAAGCCCCGCATTTAATGTGCGCGAAAGCACCACGCTTATACCAGCCAAAAAAGAAACAATTACTGCGCCAAGCATAGCGGCCTCCTTTTAGTATAAAATCATAACGGTTATACCGGCTGCTAAAAACACAAGGCCGATTAACTTTTTTTTGTTAAAGTTGCGTTTTGGCATGCCCAGAAGACCAAAATGATCGATTACCACAGAAGCAATGCTTTGGCCGAGCAGCCCCAGCGCCACAATGGCTGAAATACTTATTTTGCCAAAAGCTAAATTGTTAAAAACAGTGGTGGCAACACCCACAGCTCCCCCTAAAAAATAAAAAAAGGGCAGCCGCTGGCGTGGGCGCAGGGGTTCTCTCCGAAAAAGCTGTACAATAATAACAGCAACAAGGCCCACGGCGTGAATAAGCACGGAGGCAAGGTATACCCCATAGGAGTTGGTTAACCCGCCGTTAGCGGCTACCATAGCGGCAATGCAAAACCCAATAAACATAGAAAGGGCATAATACATGGTAAGGTCCTTTCTTGCCGATGATGCGGCAGCCAGTGCAATCAATGGTTTGCAAAAATTTAAAACAAACTTGAGTGGGCTAAAATCAAAAGAGATATTTTTAATAGGGCACTTACGCACATAGTAGATACTGCCCGTTGTATAGTACCCTAATGCTCAAACAGGCTATTTCCGTAACAATCGATAACAACCACAACAGGAAAGTCCTTTACTTCTAGTCGGTTAATGGCCTCGGCTCCCAATTCCTCAAACGCAACAGGCTCGCAGCTTGTAATACAGCGCGCAAGCAGTGCGCCTGCGCCGCCTATAGCGCCAAAGTAAACCGCATGGTGCTGCTGCATTGCGTCAACCACTTGGGGGCCGCGCATCCCTTTGCCAATCATGCCGCGCAGGCCCCTTTGCAAAAGGGCAGGGGTATAGCTGTCCATTCGGTAGCTGGTAGTGGGGCCAGCTGAGCCAATTACCTGCCCCGGCTTTGCAGGGGTGGGGCCAACATAGTAAATGGTGGCATCTTGCAAGTCAAACGGGAGAGGCTGGCCGTTTTTTAGCATTTCTATCATCCGCTTATGCGCGGCGTCGCGCGCCGTGTATAAGGTGCCGCTTAACAGCAGGCTGTCTCCACAGTGCAAGCCCAATGCTTTTTGCTGGGTAAGGGGAAGCTCTAGCTTTGTTGGCATGTTGTGCATTCCCTCCTTGGGGGTAACTTATAAAATATAAACAAGTGCGGTCTTATAGGTTAAATGGTTTGGCTGGCGTGCCGCGTTACATGGCAGCTTATGTTTACAGCGCAGGGCAGGCCTGCAATATGGGTTGGCATGGTTTCAATGGCAACCGCTAATGCGGTGGTATCGCCGCCATAGCCTTGTGGGCCAATGTTTAGCCCGTTTATTTTTTGTAGCAAATCCTGTTCCATTTGGGCATATAAGGGTTTTGGGTTGGGCTGGGTTGTGGGGCGCAGCAGTGCCTTTTTTGCAAGCAGGGCGGCTTTATCAAAGGTGCCGCCAATGCCTACCCCCACCACCATGGGTGGGCAGGGGTTTGGCCCGGCTTCTTTTACGGTTTGCAAAACAAAATCGATTACGCCCTGCTGGCCAGCGGCAGGGGTAAGCATTTTAATCTGGCTCATATTCTCGCTGCCAAAGCCTTTGGGCGCCACCGTTATGGTAAGAGCATCGCCCGGCATAAACTCTGTATATAGCATAGCAGGGGTGTTGTCTTTGGTGTTTATGCGCTCTAGTGGGTCTGCCACTACCGATTTGCGCAAATAGCCCTCGGCATAGCCTTGGCGCACACCCTCGTCCACCGCTTCGTTTATGTTGCCGTCAATGTATACTTCTTGCCCAATTTCTAAAAAAACGCAGGCCATGCCGGTATCTTGGCAAATGGGTACTTGGTTTTGCTCTGCAAGGGTATAGTTTTGTACCAATTGGTTTAAAATATCCTGTGCCAGCGGGTTAGTATCCCGTGCGGCAAAATCAACAATTTGTGTTTGTATGTCTTTTGGCAGATAAAGGTTGGCTTGTATGCAAAGCTGTTTTACTGCGGTGGTAATTTGGCTTGCCGGGATGGTTCTCATTAAAAAAGCCCCCTAAAAAATAAGCAGATGCGAATAAGCTGTTTTGGTAGATGAAAGGTTTGTATAAAGAACAGGCTGAAATAAAGTTGCTTGGCGCAAAACTGCTAAATATATAATGTAAAGTATGCGTATGCCGCGGTTTTGCCGCCTAATAAAGCATATCACTTTACTTTGGTTGCTTCTATAAGTATAGGCGCAAAAGCGGGATATACACAAGCAAATAAAATGGAGAATAACAGCTAGCGCGGTTTAAAGGTCTTCTTCTAAAAGATATGCCAGCATTTGCTCTGGGTTATTTAAAAACTGTCGTGTTATTTGGTAATGCTCGGTTTGTTGGTAGGGCGTTTTTTGTATACCGTTTTGAGACAACACGTAAATATCAGCATTTGGGTAGGCCATTAAAACAGGCGAATGGGTGCAAATAATAAATTGAGATCGCTGCTGCACCAGCTTGTGGATAGCGCTTAAAAGCGCCATTTGCCTTGTGGGAGAAAGAGCTGCTTCGGGCTCATCTAATATATACAGCCCCTGCCCGCCAAAGCGGTTTAGGATAAGGGATAAAAAACTTTCTCCGTGAGATTGATTGTGCAAAGATTTGCCCCCGTAATACTGCAAAGAGGCACCAATTTCTTCTAACCTGTCTAGCTCAGTTGCTGCGTTATAAAAACTTTCTGCCCGCAAAAAAAATCCATCTTTGGGGCGAATGGGACTGCGCACTACGGTAAGGGCATTGTAAAGGGGAGAGTGCGTTTCTTTTGTAGAAAAATGAAAGTTAATGGTACCGCCCTCGGGGTTAAAACCGCAGTTTATGGCCAAAGCTTCTAATATGGTGGATTTTCCGGTGCCGTTTTCGCCAGTAAAAAAAGTGACAGGGCTTGAAAAATTCAGTTGCTCTTGCCGGGCCAAATGCTGCACAGCAGGCAAGTTTTGTAGGTAAGAATCATGCATGTCACGGGTTTGCCCCAGCCGTATAGCCCGTATGTAAATAGAAAAAGAATCTTTTTGCACAGCGGGCCTCCTTTGGGATTGTATTTTAATGTTGATAAATGCATATAGGCTGCTTATACAGATACAATCCCTTTGCTTAACTGTAAAATGCAAAGAACAATAAAGTACTTTGTAAAAGTGAAGTATATGGTAAGGATGTTCTTAATATGAAGGATTTTAAATTTGTTTGCTATACCATTATATACCGGCAAAGTGGATTAAACAAAACCAAAAATAAAGCGAAGTTTACGGTTATAAAGCATTGTAAAATAAAAACAAAAAATGCCGAAAAAAGGGGCTTTTCAAGCCCGCTTATATTTGGTATAATAGTCTTTGCGCAATACGCCTGTGCAGGTAACAAAGTATAGCTATGGAGCTATAAGCGCAATTTTAATATTGTTATATCGTGGGCCTTTAGCTCAGTTGGTTAGAGCAACCGGCTCATAACCGGTCGGTCCTGGGTTCGAGTCCCCGAAGGCCCACCACGATATAAATAATCCACCTAGAGAAAATCTCTAGGTGGATTATTTTAGGTTTACTATTTAAAAAGAAGAAGCTAAAATTTAAGATTTACATCCTCGTGTTTATGGGCATCGGCAATAAACATAGGTGCCGCTGTTACATTGGCCATCCCTGCAATAATATTGGTAGGGATGGAAATTACTTTTTGATTTAAGATAGACACATTGGCATTGTACAGTCTGCGGGCGGCTTGCAAATGTTCCTCCGCATCCATAATGCCATGTTGCAAATCAGAAAAGACCTTTTGAGAGGAAAGTGCGGGATAAGCCTCTGCAACGAGCTTAATTTCTCTGGTGGCCAGGTCCATCTGCTGTGTGGCCTGTTGCTTTTCCTCGATGGGCATATTGCTGCGCAGCCGGATGGCCTCTAAAAGCGTTTTTTGTTCCTGAGACAGATATCCCTTGGCAACATCAAACAGTTTTGTTAGCATATCATAGCGCTTTGTCAGCGCTACATCTATGCCCGAGTTGGCCTCTTGTACCTTTATTTGGCAGCGCTTAAGAGCATTGTATGTGCCAACAGCCCAAATAAATAAAAGCAAAAGTAAAAAAAGGATGGCAGCAACTATAATCCACGGCATAAATAATACCTCCCTATGTTATGCAAATGTATAAAATATATAATTTTAAAAAAGGCAATGAGAGCCTTATACTATCCGGGCAAAGCGCTGGATGCCAATGCATCCATCATATCGGTAACAGGCAAAATGTCTTTTATAATTCGGCTTCTTACTTCGTCCTCCGTTAATGCGCCAACGTAAAGAAATTGAAAAGCATCGGGTACGCCGCTAAGAGCAAAATGAATCTGATTTTGAAAACAGCAGATACCAATGCCTTCCCTCATGGGTTTATCTTCGGTGGTGGTTACAAACTCCTTTAAACGCTCCATTAAGCGTGGGGTAAGCAGATAAAACGCTTCCTGAGGATTTTGCGCATAAATTGTAAATAGGCTGTTAAATTCCATATCCTCTGTTTGAACATTTTGCAGGGCTGGATTATCAACTATTTTTTTGCCAATACTGTCAAACCGGCGGTTGTATAGATATACAGAGCCAGTAATGGTTTTGGTATTGGTTACGCTAAGCCAGCGGCCAGAGAAAATATCGGTTGTTTTTGACGAATTGTCGTCTTTAAAATGCTCTATCATAGAATACTTAACGTCAGACTGCGCAAAGGCAAACCCGCGGTATTCTCCCTGAATATAGTCGTTTGAAGAGAAAGAGTTGCCCCATGGCATCAGGTTGGTATTATCGATGATGTCTTTGGGGATGCCGCTTTCTCGCACAAAAACAGCATTTTTAAAGACTTTATCCAAAACACTTTTAATCATCTCGTGCGGAGAAACCGGAACGCCTGTGTTGGTAAAAAGTTTAATTGCTTTTAATAAGGGGATAAAAAGCAGCACAATGCCTATAATGCCAAGCCCCTGTGCCGAACCTACCGTAAATAGGGTAATGTTTTTGGCAAAAAGTTCGGGATCTATTCCACTGTTTGCTGGTGGCAGTAAAGGGATAATTTGAGATAAGGGGAATGAGAGAAGAGCCGGTACAAGCAGCAATAAACCAAAGATCCAAAAACGTTTAGTAGACTTTTTGTGTTTTTTCCATCGCTCTGCCTGTGCAATATCGTATTCACTTTTGCCATTTTGGTAAGAGGCCTGGTAGCGCTTATCAAGGGCGGACATATCCCGGATAGTAGAATAGAGCGCAATTAAAATACCAATGATGAGAGAAGCCATGGCCATTATGCCAAGGTAGGGGGCAATGGGGGCTAAGCCGTACTCTTGTATAAATTGTTTGCTAAGATCTACCCCGCCGGAAACGAAGCCACGTTGTCCCAAAACAGAATAGGCAGCTGTATTTAGCAAAACAACAGAAACAAATGCTAAAATATAGCCAAAGCATCCAAAGCATCCCTTTCTTTCTTTTTTGCTTCTCTCCTGCCTTACATAGTTTGTTTCTTGCCAAGACTGATTTTTCGGATTGGGGCCTGCATTGTGTTGCTGCATAATTCCTCCGGTATCTGCTTTTTTGGTTTGCCTTTGCACATCAAAACATTCAATGCAAAATTACACTTCCAGCTTATTGTACAGTAATAAAGCCGAAGGTGTAAACAAAATAATTTTAAGCAACGATGATTTTTAGCAAAAGGGCTCCCGAAATTAGGTTAGAGCAGCGCCTTTCTGCCGTAATTACCAGCGCCTAAAAACAGGCAAGTGCTTGCTCTGTTGCATCTATAGGCAGTAAACGCCGTGTAAAAAAGCATAATTCCCGTATTGGTTTACTAGTGACAAATAAAAATGCTTCTATTAAAAAATAATCCCTAGGGGCGCAGCATTTTAACGCTGTACCCCTAGGGTGTTTTTAAAGCTGTTATTTACTTTTGCATAATGTGTATGGCAAAGCCGCCAAATTCGCCATCCAGGTATACATTTTTTATTTTGCCGTCTTCGGTATATGCGGCGGTGTCCATGTTAAAAGAGAAGCCTTTCTCTTTTAATTCTTCTACCGCGGTGGTTAAATTGGGGGTGCGCATGGCAATGTGGCCATTTGCGCCCAAAAAGGGAGCCTTCATGCATTCAAAATAGGGGCCGCCAAACTCCGATTTTTGCCCATGGCGGGGTTCTAGGTTAAACATCATGCTTAAAAGCTGTGCAAGCTTTTCGGCTTCTTCGGCATTGGGGGTATTAATGCCAATGTGCTCCAGTTCAAATTTAGTATTCATAGTAATCCTTTTCTTTTTACGTATAGAGGATTTTTGTATATGCAGTCTACCTTGCTGTGCTAAACCACTACATGGGGAACATAAGCAGGGCGCCCGCTGTTAGGGCAAGCAAGCGGATAAAGTACATTGGTACAGTAAATTTCCAAAACTCAGTTAGTTTGTAGTTACCAATACCCATAATCATGGCGGGCATGCCATCGATGGGTAAAAAGTGGCCGTTCCAGCCAGAAACTACAATGGCAGCGGCAGCAGCTGTTGGGTTTAGGCCAAGGCTCATGCAGGTAGAAATAGCCAAAGGGGCAAATACATACACGGTGCCAAGGGTAGAGCCGGTAAGGGTTGCCAAAACACTGGTAAGTACACAGAAGGCAAATACCAAAATAAAGGGGTTGATGTTATTGCCCAGTAAATTGGCTACACTTTCGCCTACCAAAGCGGTTAGGCCGGTACTGCCAAGTGCATCGGCAACACCAATAACACCGGCGGACATTAAAATAATGGGAGAGCTGATGCTGTTGCGGATTTCTTTAAGATCCATAGCGCCAACAGCCAGCAACAGGGCAACAGCCAGGCCGGTAATGGCGTAGCCTGCATCACCAATGCTGCTTTGCAACAACATGCCAACAACGGCAATTAAAAATGCGGCATATATGGTGTATTCTTTCCAGCGGGGCATTTCAACAACATTTTCGTCCGCGGCTTTTGCATCTACCTCAGGCTCTGCAATGGGATGGTTTGGCAGAGGTTTGTAAGCAATAAGGCACCAGATTAAGAACCCGGCAGAAAGAATAAAGGTCATGATAGAAAATTTAAATACAGAAATTTCGCCAACAAGGGCTCCGGCGCTTTGCAAAACGGCTACGGCAATACCGTACTGTAACGCTACGTTTACGGGGATTAAGGGATGGTTTGCTGCAAAGCCTGCGGGCATTATAATTTTAGAGCCGGGCAGCTTTTCGTTGTGGGGAATGGTGGAGAGAAGCCCTAGAGTTAGTACGTAGTATGCGGTAGACCCAGTGCCGAACAGGCTGGTGCCCAGCATAACAACAAGAATAAGCAAAACATATGCTTTAAATCCGCCTTTGCTGGCCACTTTATTCATGGTTCTTTTAAAGGCAACAATAAAGCGGGTTTTTTGCAGGGCGGTCATAATAGCCATAAATGAAGCAAGCATAACAACGGTAGAGTTTGAGAAGCCTGCAAAAGCAGATTTGATATCAGCTATACCAAATACTACCAGCAGCAAGCATGCGAGCAAGGGAGGCGCACCGAAGGGGAGTTTCTCTGTCATGATTAAAATAATCATAAGCACAGTGATTGCAAGAGCAATAATCATTGAAACTGTCATTTGTTGGCTTTCCTTTCTGCTATCAATTTTTTGTGGTTGGGCAATAACTAGCTAAAGATAAGCGTTTGGACAGGCGGCATACCCGTTACATACCAATAAGCAAGCAGCTTGGCGGCAGGCATATTTGCATACGGCCAAATAAGGGGGGGAGGCACGGGTTTACCAGGCTTTGGCAGCAGAAAGCCGCCGCAACATAAAGTAGAAATAGTACAGATTCCTCCGCTATTTTTTAAGCTTTGTTTTTGGCGTTTGCCATAACAATTGAATAATCAATTGCGTTTACAAGGCTAAGTTCACTGCTGGTACCCTTGCCAGCAAGGTCAAAGCCGGTGCCGTGGTCTACGCTGGTGCGTATAATGGGAAGCCCAAGTGTTACATTAACGCCCTCTACCGCTTTCCAGGCCTGCTTTTCGCGGTCGAACACAAAACCTACGGTTTTTAGCGGAATATGCCCCTGATCGTGGTACATGCACACCACAATATCGTACATACCGCCCAAAGCCAAAGAAAATACACTGTCTGCCGGCAGGGGGCCAATGGCGTTAATGCCTTTTGCCTTTGCCTCTGCAATAGCGGGGTTTATTTCTTCAATTTCTTCGGTGCCAAACAAACCGTTTTCGCCGCAGTGCGGGTTTAAACCTGCCACAGCTACCCGGGGGGCGGCTATGCCCATCTCTTTGCAGGCTTTATCGGCAATCTCTATCACCTCCAGTACCCGCGCTTTCTTTACCCTGTCGCATGCTTGCCGTAAAGATACATGGGTAGAAACGTGTACCACACGCAAATCGTGGTGGGCAAGCATCATGGTGTATTTTTTGGCACCGGTGTAGGTGGCATAAATTTCGGTGTGCCCGTCAAAGTGGGTGTGACCGTCGGACTTTTCGCCTTTATAGTATTCTAGGGCATTATTAAGAGACTCTTTGTTTAGTGCATTGGTGCAGGTGGCAACTACTTCTCCGGCCATTGCAAGCCTAATAACCTCGCGCACGCACTGAAATGCGGCGTTGCCGCCCTCAACGCTAATTTTGCCAATTTCAAACCGAGAAATATCGGCAACAAGGGGAAGGTGCAGTACATCTATTGTGCCGGGAACAAACTGCGCATCGGCCACAGTATTGCAATGACGAATTTTAATTTCGGACCGCCCTACAAAGCGGGTGGCTTGTTCCATTATTGCGGCATCCCCCACAACAAGGGGGCGGCAGCGAGTGTACAAATTGGGGTTTGCCAATGCTTTTATAGTAATCTCGGGGCCATTGCCCGCGGGGTCACCCATTGTAATTGCAACAATTGGTTTTTTATCCATTGGGGATATCCTTTCTTACTGCATACCTTTGGCGGTATTTTCCTTTAAAACCTGCTGCAGCGCTTCAATTCCTTCGTCACACAGGTAGTTAAAAGGACGGCGGCAATCGCCTACGGGGTAGCCAAGTAAAGAAACAGCTTTTTTAACAATGGTGTTGGGGTTGCCATATTTAAATACAGCACGGAAAGAAGCAATAGAATCCTGTGCAATTTTTGCTTCTTCCAATTTACCGGCTTTAAATAGCTCGTAAATAGAAGCCAAGACATGGGGATATACGTTGGCGCAACCGGCAATACCACCGGCACCGCCCTCTTGCAAGCAGGGCAAAATCAACGAGTCGTTTCCGGACAAAACGCGAAAATCTTTGTCTAGCTCTTTGGTTTGGGTTATGTAGGCCAACAGGTTGTCCCAATCTCCGCTAGAGTCTTTGGCACCCATAATAACGTCTACATCTTTGGCAAGTTTTGCAACGGTTTCGGGCAATAGTTTGTTGCCGGTACGTGCGGGAATATTGTAAAGCACAATGGGGGTATCTACGTGTTTTGCAACTTCTACATAATGGTCGTACAGCTCTTTTTGAGAGGCCACGGCAAAACTGGGGGTGATGATAGACAATACATCGGCACCTAAATCTTGTGCTTTTTTGCTCATGCGAATGGTGTCGGCAGTAGAGATGCAGCCGGTACCGGCGTATACGGGTACGCGCCCTTTTACCTGGTCTATGGTGGCTTCCAACACTTCAATTTTTTCGTTTTCGTTTAAAATATAGCCCTCGCCATTGGTGCCAAAGGGGAAAAGTCCATGTACGCCACCCGCCAATAGGCGTTCTATTTGGTTGCACAGTTCATCCAAATTAACCGATTCGTCAGCGTTCATGGGGGTTAAAATGGGAGGGATAATGCCCTTAAGTTCAACGTTTTTCATTCTGATGTTCTCCTTCTTGTAATACTTTATAAAATTTCTAGGTACAAATTTTTTGCATCTTCGGCGGTGACAGGGCGGGGATTATTTACCAGCAAGCGCTGTACCTGCATGCCGGCTTCTACAAGGCCGTCCAAATCCTCACGGGGCACACCAAACTCTTTAAGGCTGGTAGGAATGTTTAGGTGGCGCACAATATGCTCTAGCTGCTCAATTACCCAATCGGCCTTTTCTTGGTTGGTGTGTTTGTCTTTAATATCATCATGGCAGCATCTGTTGTATACCTGCGCCAAACGCTCGCAGCAAAAAGGTGCGTTAAACCGCATTACAGGTGCCAGCAAAATGGCGTTAGATACGCCGTGCGCAATGTGGTATTTGCCACCCAGAGGATAGCTTAAGGCGTGTACGGCGGTGGTGCCCGACGAGGCAATGGCAAACCCCGCATAAAGCGCGGCAATTTGCATATTGTTTTTGGCATCCATGGCATCGGCATCATCGCAGGCGGGGATAATGTTGTTTAAAATAAGGTCAAGTGCTTCCAGCGCAAAAGTATCAGAAAAAGGGTTGGCTTTGTTGCTTGTATAGCACTCAATTGCATGGCACAATGCATCAACACCGGTGGCGGCCGCAATGGGGCGGGGAAGGCTTTTAATCATGCGAGCATCTAAAATAACATAGTCTGCAATCATGTGTTCGTTTACAATGCCTACCTTCAGTTCTTTTTCGGGCACGGCAACAATGGCGTTGGGGGTTACCTCGGCGCCGGTGCCTGCCGTGGTGGGAATCATAATGGCAGGCACACATTTTTTGGCAAGGCCGGGGGTATCTAGCAATTCTTTTACGCCATATTCGTCGGTTACCAGCACACTGGCCAGCTTTGCGGCATCCATAACGCTGCCGCCGCCGCATGCAATAATCATATCTGCGCCACTTGCCTTAAACTGGTCTACAATTTTTTGAACATCGGTATAAGAGGGCTCGGCAGGGATTTCATCTAAAATATAATAGCTTGCGTCCGCATTTTTAATGGCGTTTTCGGATAGGGCAAGCAGGCCGCAGGCCCTAATGCCCTTATCGGTAAAAATTGCCACGTTTTTGCTGTTACTGCTTTTTAAAATGGTGGTAATGTTGTCTATTGCATTTTCGCCCCCGTATACAGCGTGAGGCATTTTTAAATTGTAAGCAGTTTGCATTTTGTATCACTCCTATTGATAGAACCAGATAAAATTGCTTGTTTAAAAAATTACTTTGTGCCCTCGCCAGAGGTGGGGTTGTATACGCCCACCTGCTCGCGCTTTTTGCCAATAACGTCATCTTCGGTAAAGCTTACATATTTTATGCATTTGCGGGTATAAGCGGCATAGGTAAGGTGCAGCCTGCCATCGGCGCTTTGTATTAAATAGGGGTATTCGTACTGTTTATTGTTGGTTTTGTTTTCTTCGCCAACATATCCTTCGCCGCGCTCCATCCAGCGGATGAGAGGAAAAGTTAAGCCGCCATCCTCCGAAAGTGCCACGGCAACCGGGCACCGTAAACCGGGCCATGCAGCCTTACCGGGCATTGGGTTGGGGGTGCAGGTAGGGTTGTGCGCTACGGCAACGCGGCCGCTGTTGGTGCGTATGGCGCTGATGGAGGAGTTGTTGTTGGGCAGTGGGGTGGGTTTTGGCACAGACCATGTTTCGCCCCAATCCAAAGATTCGCTCCGGTACACATTGTCGGCTTCGCGGCTGCGCATAAATGCGGTTAGGTGGCCATTGTCCAGTTCTACCACTGTGGGATGAACCCGCCCGCGGCTGCCCGGCATTTCTACCATGCGCCAGGTTTTGCCCTGGTCATCGGATATTTGAAAAACACTGGGATCTCCCGAAAGGCCCTCTTCCGAATCGGTGCATAGCCAGTTGCCAAAAATCCAGCGGCCATTTTTTAACACCTGTATGGGCTGGCGGCAAAAACTGCCCTCACGAGAAAACACGGTTTCGTAATCACCCCAAGTTAGGCCGCTGTCAAAGCTTTTTTGGCAGCGGATTTGAGAGGTAAACTGCATGTTGTCTTTGCCGGCCACACGGTCTAACTGGGCGGTGTACATACACCAAACGGCACCGTCGGGCCCGTAAAATAAAGAGGGGTTTTGTTCGCTGCGCTCGGGGTCTCCCGAAACGCTCACGGGTTCTGTCCAGTGGCCTGCCCCTTTGGGCAGGCGGGCGCAAACAATGTGCACGTCGGCGTCGCCCTCGTAGGTGCCGGCAAACCAACAGCAAAGCATGTCGCCGTTGGGTAGCTCTAACATAGCGGGAGAGTGGCAGGTGGCAAACGGGCCGGGGGGAATCATTGATTCTACAGTGCCCATGTCTTCGTTAAAAAAAATCTGACCATTTAAGTCTAGGCCCGGGAGTGTAGGATAGTTCATGTAAGATATACCTCCTGTTTATAATAGGTTGGCTGTATGGGAAAGGTTCTTTGCCAAAGATACAAATAAATCATGGTCTCCAAATCCGCCAGATTTTGAAATAATATGATAGGTTTTGCTGTTGTAAACAAATTTTGTTAAAACAACACCAGTGGCCATTTCTCCAAGCGGGGTTAGCTCTGTCACGCCCACTGCCTGCATTAATGCCAGCAGGGTATCGCCGCCGGTGCACAAAAGGGTGGCAAGCAGGCCGCTATCCAGCATTTTTTTTATCAGTGCGGCCAAATTAACCGAAATTCGCACCCGTAAATCTTCTAATGTAAGCCCGTTTTGGTCTGCATATATATCGGTGTCGTTTTGCCCCTCAGGGTCATTTACATCCAAAATAAATCTTTTTTCGGCAGCGGCTTGCGCAATCCATTGCTTTACGCAGGCATTTGCATCTTCGCGGTTTATCCAGCTTGCTTCTAACTTTTGGATTGGTGTTAGGTGCACCCGCCTAAAGCCATGTTCTTGCGCGGTTTTCATCTGTTGCAGGCTAACGGGGTTTACGCTGCCGCAGGCCACAAACAGTGCTTGCTCCAGCGCCGGCAGCTGCGGAGGCTCTCCCTGCAAGTGGAGCATATCGGCTAAAACCGCAGCAAAGCCCGAGCATCCCGCGCTAAATTTTAATTGTTTCAGGCTTAGGGCGTTGCCTATGCGCAACAAATCTTCGTCAGTTTCTGCATCAAACAGTTGGATACCGGGAGTGGAAATTTTGTTTTTTTCTTTTTTGGGGTGCACTACCACCGGCACAGAGGTTTGCCGCCCCAAAATTTCTGCCACGTCAGAATCTAAAACGGGCTCAAAGGGGTCCTGTCCAAATACGCTTTGGGCAACAGGGATGCCGTCTATATAGTGAACGCCGCCTTTGGTAATGCGATTAAGCTTAGGAAGTGCCGGAATAAAGGGGAGGCTATCTACACCGGCCGCGTCCATCAGGGCGGCCAGTTCGCTGCCTGCGTTGCCCCGCAGGGCAGAATCGGTTTTGTTGTAAATGTAAGAAATACCGGATTGTAAGGCTTTGTGGGCGGTGTTGTACACTATGCTGTAAGCCTGTTGCGGAGAAAGATGCCGCGTTTTTGTAACCATTACCAAAACTTCTACCGTTTTATCAATCAAATCAAAATCGTAGTTAGGATCGGTAACTACGGTTGTAGAAGCCCCTTTGGATACAAATTGCACGCCGGTATCAAAAGCCCCTGTAAAATCATCCGCAAGAACTAAAAGCTTTACCACAGACACACCCCTGAGTGTTTAATTTTAAAACAATTTGAAAAAGTTTAAAGATAAAATCGCTTTATTATAGAGGTTTTGCAAACCTTTTTAACTTACTTCGTGTTTATTCTACAGGTTAAACTGCCTGTCTACAATCATTTATAAGTATTACAAGCGTACATATTTGAAACGATAGAAAAAAATATTGATTATTTTTTGTGCAATCGGTATAATGTGTTCATAATTGAAACGCAATTAGAGGTGTTTATGAAAAAGAGCGTTCGAGTTTTAGGCATTGCCCCCTATGAGGGGATGAGAATACAAATGTTAAACCTAGCAGAAGAATATCCCCAGATGGATTTGACGGTATATGTGGGGGATATGGAGCAAGGCTTGGCAATTGTACAAAACAATTTTCACGGAGATTACGACGTGGTAATTTCCCGTGGTGCTACCGCCCAAATGTTGCGGCAGCATTTGGTAATTCCGGTGGTGGAAATTGACATTTCTATGTACGATATTTTGTGTGCAATAAAACTGGCAAACGGTTTAAAAGAAAAAACAGCCATGATATTTTTTGCCGATATACGTAACCAGGTAATGACTTTGTGCGATTTACTGGAGTGTGATACAGACATTTATACGCTGGACACGGTGGAGGATTTGGAGCCGACCCTGCACAGCATTCAGGATAAAGAGTACCAGGGGATTTTGTGTGATGTAATAGTAAATACTGCGGCCCAGCGCCTTGGCATCAACTCTTACCTTATTACCTCCGGTACAGACAGTATACGCAATGCATTTAACAGGGCACTTTTATTGTACGACAGCCAAAAGTACCTGCGAGATGAAAACCTGTTTTTTCAAGATTTGCTGCGGGGGCAAATTGGGCAAACCCTGGTGTTTGACAGCCAGGGCAATCTGTTTTTGTCTACCTTGGATGACCCGGAACCGACCCTGCTGGAAATGCTGCGCCAGGAACTGCGCCAATCTCCGCAGGAAAAGGAGCGGAGGATTAACCGTTCTTTAAAAGGTATGCTTTATTCCATCCGGGTAAAAAAAATTATCAATGGCACCCTGCATTACACAGCTTTCTTTTTTGATGCCAGAAAGCTCCCTGTATCGCCCAGCCAAGTGGGGATTCATTTTTTAAGCAAGGCAGAAGCCGAGACAGCTTATTATAACAGTGTTTTTAGTTTTACAGGCAACTTGTATGGTTCTCAGCAAGAGTTTGAGCAGGTAAACCAAAGCACAGCCCCAGTTATACTTGCGGGTGAGGACGGAACAGGAAAAGCATCAATTGTGAATATGTTGTATATTCGCGGGCCGCTGCAAAATAACCCCTTAGTGTCCATAGATTGCAGTTTAATGAACAGCCGCAGCTGGGCTTTTTTAATGGAACACCACAACTCGCCTTTGGCAGACAAAGACAATTTGTTGTTTTTTAATAATGTAGATGTACTGCCAAAAGAGAGGCAGTATCAGTTAATTGCTGTGCTTACAGAGATGGATGTTTGCAGCCGCAATAGGGTAATGTTTTCTTGCGTATGCGAAAGCGGAGAGTATATTTCTAAGGCAGGGGCGCTTTTTCAGGATAAACTTTCCTGTATTTCTTTATTTGTGCCACCTCTGCGGCAAATTTCTGAAAAAATCCCCACTTTAATGAACCTGTGTTTAAGCCACATGAACGTAAATATGCCGCGGCAAATTTTAGGGGCAGACCCCGAAGCTTTGTCTTTGCTGCAAAACTATAGGTGGCCACACAACTACACCCAGTTTAGGCGGGTTATTAATGAGCTGGCCATAACCAGCAGCGGCCAAATTATAACAGCCGAAAATGTGCGCCAGGTATTGCGTAAAGAAAGGCATGTAGGGGCCTTTTCATTTCAAAAAGAAAACGCAACCTCTCCGTTGGATTTAAACCGAACTTTGGCGGAAATTAGCCAGGATATTGCCCTTAGAGTAATTGACGAAACCAGCGGCAACCACACATCCGCCGCCAAACGCCTTGGCATTAGCCGCACAACCTTGTGGCGGCTAATGCAAAAGTAAGCGGGTGAAGATAAAGAAGAAAAAGGCAAAAGCAGATTTGCCTTAAAAGGTTTATGGTTGTAAAAATAAATAACATATAAAAAGAAACGCCCTCTTTGCAGATGTGGCGTTTCTTTTTATATGGATTAAAGACAGGCATATAATTTTGTTTTAGCAGTTCGACATAGAATAAACAATGCGAAAATTACAATTCCTCTTATTAGTGTTTTTGAAAATTAGACAAGAAGCCTTTTGTTGCTAAAAACTCTTTATGTATGGTTAAAAGGTGTTTTACAATTGGAGTATAATAGAAATAGAATATTTATATGTAGTATAGGTATACTATAAGCAAAAGAACCCTATTTAAGCGGGATTATAACGAAAGGTGAAGAAGTGAAAATAAATCTCCCCCCACACGTAGCGTTTATACTAAAAAGCTTAAACAGTAAAGGGCATGAGGCATTTGCTGTTGGCGGCTGCGTGCGTGATAGTATAATGGGAAAGTCACCCCATGACTGGGATATTTGCACCTCGGCTTTGCCGCAGCAAACAATGGAGTGTTTTGCTGGTTTTACTGTTTTACCGTCGGGTTTGCAGCATGGTACGGTAACACTGATACTGGAGAAAATCCCTTACGAAATTACCACTTATCGTATAGATGGAGAGTATGCAGGGCACCGCCGCCCCCAGCAGGTGGTTTTTACGCAGGATATTGAGCAAGACCTTGCCCGGCGGGATTTTACCATGAATGCTATGGCTTATTCCTCGGGTGCAGGGCTTATTGTCCCCTTTGGTGGGGTAACCTCTATTAAAAACAAAGAGATAAAATGTGTGGGGCTGGCTGCGGCCCGTTTTGAAGAGGATGCCCTGCGTGTTTTACGTGCTCTTCGGTTTGCCTCGGTATTGGGGTTTAAAATAGAAGAAAATACCCAAAAAGCCATTTGGGACAAATACAGCTTGTTAAGCGAAATTTCGGCAGAGCGCATTTCGCAAGAGTTTATGCAAATGCTGCTAGGGGCCTATGTTTTGCCGGTACTGCTGCAATATAAAGAGGTAATTGCACAGTTTATACCCGAAATTACCCCTATGTTTAATATGCAGCAGCATAACCCACACCATTTGTACGATGTTTGGGAACATACGACGCGTGCAATAGCCGCTGCACCGGCACAAAAAAGTGTGCGTTTGGCTATGCTTTTTCATGATATGGGTAAGCCCCAAACCTTTACCATAGGGCAGGATGGGGTAGGGCATTTTTATAAACACCATCGCTTTAGCGCAGAAATGGCAAAAAGCTGTATGCGCCGTTTGCGCTTTAGTAATGCATTGATAGAAGAAGTGGCCGAGCTTGTGTATTACCACGATGCAACCATTTTGCCGCAGCACAGGTATGTGCGTAAATGGTTAAACCGCATGGGAGAAAATCGACTATTGCTTCTGCTAGAGGTAAAGCGGGCCGATGTACTTGGTAAGGGTACCGCAGAGATGGAAGAAAACCTAGCAGAAATTAATAACATAGAGGCCGTGGTGCAGGAAGTGCTGCAAAGCCAACAGTGCTTTAGGCTAAAAGATATGGCGGTGAACGGAAAAGATTTAATGTCTCTTGGCTTGCCAGCCGGAATAGAAATTGGCCTATTGCTTAATGCACTTTTGGCAAAGGTTATAAACGAAGAATTGCCCAATGACAAGCAGGCGCTGATGCAATATGCGCAAAAAAAAGTGGAAGAGAATAAAAAATAAAAAGAACTCTTGCAGTTGTAAACACAAAGCAGGAGTTCTTTTTAAATAGTATAAAGTAAGGTTTTATTTTTTTATACAGGCAAAAGCAAAATTAAAATTCTTTTACAATGTTTTTAGACGCCTTTAGCAACATACCCACTTCGCTGTCGCAGCTAAATACGCTCATGCCCTGGCTGCGGCAATCCTGCAAAAATGGGATATTGCCAGAGATAATGCCGCTTGGCTTGCCAGCCTTGGCGGCACCGGCAATAACGGCGGTAATGTTCTTTTTCATTAAATCGGTGCCAAAATTGCCGGGGGTTTTGCAGTCTGCTGCCAAATCGTTGGGGCCAATCATAATGGCATCCACGCCCTCTACGGCAGCAATTTCGTCAATATTGGCAACACCCTCGTTGGTTTCTATCTGGGGCAAAATTACTGTATGTTGGTTGGCAAAAGCCATGTATTCCTCTAGGGGTGGCGGTGCATAGTTGGTGTGGATGCGCTGTGTAGAAATACCGCGTTGGCCAAGAGGCGCATACTTTGCATATTTTACAACGGTTTCAATATCTTCTTTTGTGCTTACCATAGGTACCAAAAGGCCGTCTGCGCCCATATCCAAATATTTGGTAATTACTTCGCGCTTTATTTCGGGTATGCGAACAACAACCGGAAAATTAGCGCCTTTTGCCACGCCTATAATTGCGGCTACCTGTGGGTAATCAAAATAACCGTGCTCGCAATCTACAATTAAAAAAGAAAAACCACCGGCAGAAAGTACGCGTGCTACATTAGGGGTAGCAAGCTCGCTTAACATGGTACCCAATACAAACTGCTTATTTAAAATACGCTCTTTTAACAGGTTCATAATAATTACTGCTCCTCCTGCATCCACTGCAATGTGTTTTTAGGGTTTTGAGAAAGGGAAGAGATACGCCCGGTTGCAAGTAAAGAGAGACGGTACATGCCGGCCACGGCTTCATCTGGCATGGCGGATTTTGAGTAGGGCAGGCCGGTGTGATGGCTTACGGTTTCCAGCAAGGCTTCGTTTTTCCAGCTTACACCGCCCGAAAAGGTAAGCCCGTCCGGCAGTTTGCCGCCACATATGGGGGGCAGGTTTTGGGCGTAAATTTCTGCCATATCGGTATAGCTGGCTGTAAGCAGTGCGTTTAGGGTAAAATTGCCCGGCTTAATGCCACTTATGCCGCCGCCATCCAGTTTAGAGGCCGTGGGCCAAAAAAGGGTGTCCACGTTTATATCCGATGGGGCAACCTCCCACTGCTGCTGCAAAGCGCTCCATACATCAGCGGTAGATAGCGTTTGGCCGCATAAAACATTGGCACAGTGGATTAAAAAATCGGTAATTACCGCAAGGTTACGCCCGCCCGGCATATTAGAGATGGTGTTGATATAGGTGTTTTGAAAATAAGGACGAATTTCGTACTCGCCGGGAGAAAAAGCATCGGTATTGTAAGATACCTGACAGGCAGTGGCAATATTAATTACCGCATTGCCGGGGGCGGCCATTGCACCCAAAATACTTACCTGCTGGTCTCCATAATCGGGCAAAAGCTTTACAGTGAAACCGTTTGTACTGTAGCTGTCGCAGTACTCAAAGTCGCTTTGGGCAAGTTTTGGCAGGTGTATGCCGGTAAGGCCTGCTTTAACAAGGATATCTTGGTTCCAGCAGTGGTTTTTAACATCCACAAGGCCCAAGGGGGCGGCATTGGTAATGTGGCAGATGTTTTGCCCGCCCAAGCGGCTGATGATGTATGAGCCAAGGGTAAACAGCTCACCGTTTTGCAAAATAGAAGAATCGCTGTTTAAAAGTGCATATAAGTTGCATAGTCCAAGGCTGGGTTTTAGGTCTACCCCGCAGGGGCGCATATCCTCTGGGGTTAAAAGCAGACGCAACTTTTGCAAATAAGTTTGCTGCTGCCCCGGCATAAGGTCGGCACAGCGGCTGTCCTGCCAAGAAACATACACGTCCTCGTGCCCGGGGGTAGAATACACAAAACCGTGCATTTGGGTAGAAAAAAGCACCATCTCTATAGGGTAGTGTGCGGCGGCTTCATCAATTAGGCTGCGCACGGTATCTACAATATCACCGGCAGAAATTTCAAAGATAAGGGGATTGGGGCTATCTTTACGGGGGAAAGACGGAAAAGAACGTCGGAACACGCACTGCGCTGTATCTAAACAAAAAACAGCTGCTTTTATAAAGCTGGAGCCAATATCAATGCCCAATGTATACATGCTGCTCCTACTTCCTGCGCAAATGAAGTGCAAACCCAGCCACTTCATCTTTAAAATATACGGTAAGCAGGCGGCCTTTGTCGTCACGCACAAAGGTATCGGGATTAAACGTAACACCGTTGCGCTGGTAGTAGGCCACGGCGCGGTCGATGTCTGCGGTTTGGATTGCAATGTGCCCCTTTGCGCCAAGGTAACTGCCCTTTATCACTTCAAACATGCTGCCTGCAAAATAAGCGGTGGGAAATTCGGTTACCTGCGTTCCAAACAGGGTGGCCAGTGTATTGGCAGTTTGCAGGCCGTCGGCCTGGTCTTGGGTATTAATGCCCACGTGCACCAAAGAAAAGTTTAGTATTTTAAGCATGACCTGCTGGCAAAGCAGGGCAATATCCTCCCAGCGTTTTTCTTTTATCAAGTTATCGGGGGTTACAAAGCTGCCGCCCACGGCTGCCACGTTGGGCAGGGTAAGGTAATCGGCCATATTTTCGGTGTTTACACCGCCGGTGGGCATAAACTGCACCCCGCCATACGGCCCGGCCAATGCTTTAAGGGTCTTAATTCCGCCATATGCTTCGGCCGGAAAAAACTTTACAGTATCCAGCCCAAAAGACAGGGCTTGTTCAATATCGGCGGGAGATACACAGCCCGGCAGCACATCAATGTTGTTTTGCACACAGTAGGCAACCACTTCGGCATTAAAGCCGGGGGTTACAATAAATTTCGCACCCGCCTCAACGGCCAACTGCGCATTTTTTACATTGTGTACGGTACCGGCCCCCAAAATAATTTGAGGCACATTTTGCGCAATCTCTTTTATAATATCCAGCGCGGCATCTGTTCTAAATGTAACCTCGGCCACGGGGATGCCCCCTTTTACCAGCGCCTTTGCCAAAGGTACTGCGTCCTGCACGTCTTCCAGCACAATTAGGGGTACTACACCAATTTCAAATATTTGTTTTGTAAGTTCACTCATTTATTTTGCCTTCCCGCAGTACTGCTGCCTGTATTTTAACAATATAAGGGGCGATTGTTGAAAACAAAAACTATAAAGCCTGCACGCCCATAAAGCCGGCTAATTTTTCCCTGCTGGGCAACCCGTCGTTATCGCCACGGCTCATTACCTGTATGGCGCCTACGGCGTTGCCGCGTTTTACCGCCTCTTGTAAAGAAAGGCCCTCCATCAAAGCACTAATGGTGCCGGCTGCAAATCCGTCTCCGGCGCCTACGGTATCAATTACCTTTTCTACCACAAATCCGGGCACGGCGTAGCGCTGCTGTGCGGTGGCAACAAAGGCGCCCTTGCTGCCGGTTTTGGTAACAACGGCTTTTGCCCCAAGAGAAAGATAAAAATCACTGATTATTTCGGGATCGCTGCTGCCCATCAAAATTTCCCCTTCGTTTTCTCCCGGAAAAACAATGTCCGCCTTGGCGGCCAATTGATTTATGGTTTGTATCATAGTTTCTTGGTCTTCCCAAAGCTGCGGGCGCAGGTTGGGATCAAAGGTGATAAAAAGGCCGCTTTTGCGCGCGGCTTCCATTAAATCAAAAACCATTTGGCGGGTGGTAAGGTTTAAAGCGGGTAAAATGCCCGTAACATGCAGGTGAGAATATCCGCTAAAATCCAATTTTTGGATATCCTGCGTGTTTAATGTAGAGGCAGCAGAGCCGCGGCGAAAATAAAAAATTTCGGGGTCTCCCTCGCTTACGCGGCTTTTAAGCATAAATCCGGTAGAGTTTGAATCGGAATAAAGAACAAATTCGCTGCCAATTTGGTTATCTTTTAAAAGATGAACAATGTGTTTGCCAAAAGGGTCGTTGCCCAGCTTTGTAATATAGGTAACTTTATGTTCCAACCTTGCCATGCCCACGGCTACATTAAACTCTGCGCCGGCAACAGCAAAAGAATATTCTCCAACAGAATCCAGTGGGCCTTCTTGTTTTGCAATAAAAAGCCCCATTGGTTCTCCAATCAACATCACACCGGATGCCATGATAAAACACGCCCTTTCAAAATATAGATGCCGTTTTGCTTTATTTAAAATCCGAAAGCTTTGTGCTGGTGCGCACATGAAGAGGGGCAGGCACGCTTACGTGCACTTTTTTACTGCCCGGGTTTTGAATGCGGTTGAGCAGAGCCTTTACGGTTAGCTTGCCTAACTGGTCTATAGAGGGGGTGAGGGTGCTGATGCCTACGTTCATCAACTGGGCCCAGCCCAGCTCAGACGCCCAGCCCCATTCATCATAACCGCAAAGGCCAATTTGATTTGGCATATGCAGGCCAAGCGAGCGGATGGCCTGTGCCACACGCATCAAAGTAACGCCGTTGGAGGTAATAATTGCGGGAGGAGCGGTATCGTTTGCCGATTGCTTCATCAATTGCTTTACAGCGGCGCAAACACTGTTTTGGTTATCCTCAATATCGTATACAAAGTCGGCAGCGTTTTGCACACCAAGCTCGGTCAGGGTTTCGATGTGGGCGCGGCGGCGGTATAAACGAGGAGATATTTGCTCGTGAGGGGTTTGGGTTATATAGGCAATGTTGCCAAAGCCCTCTTGATGCAGATGCAAAACAGCCTCACGTATAGGGGATTTGTTTTCTATAAAAGCATAGTCAAACTTATAGTCGGTTACATCACGGTCCAGCAGCACCACAGGCAGGCCGCCGTTGGCAATATTAATTAAAAAAGGATTTTGCCGTTGTGTGGTGTTGATAATAAGGCCGTCAATTTTTTGCCCTAAAAGAGATTGAATAATGCTTTGTTCTTTTTTAGGGCTTTTATCGCTGTTTGCAATAATAATGTTGTAGCCGGTATTGTTCATAGCGTCGCCAACACTTTTTATAACAGCCGAGCTGAAAGGGCTTTCGATATCGGCAACAACCAGGCCAATCAACATGCTTTTGTGACTTTTAAGGCTGCGGGCTATGTTATTTGGTTGGTAATTGGCGTTTTCTATAACGGCCTTAATGCGCAAGCGCGTGTCCTCAGACATAAATTCGTACTTTTCGTTTAAATAGCGGGAAACAGTGGTTTTAGAAACGCCAGCCATATGCGCAATGTCGGCAATGGTAAGGTTTTTTTTGGGCATACAGGATTATACTCCCTTAGCAGTTATTTTATTATTAAAGGGCAAGAAGCGCGGTTTTGATAGTTAGAAACCGATTAACATAATATTCTCGTTTATTATAAAAAGATTTAGAAGTTAAGTCAATTGCTATAAGAAAAAAACAGAGCAAATATGAACGATTTTTTAAAAAAATAGTGCACAAAAATAAAAGCTATTTTTATTGCTATTGAACAAACTTTGGATAAGATTATATTTTTTGCATAAAATACTGGCATTTTACGGCATGCGTTGATATACTTAGGCATAATTCTTGGACGGGTTACGTGTGCAAACTCTGCAAAACGTTGCTGCGGGAGAAGCGGTTTTGCGCCGGATTTTGTTTTTCGGCACAGGCTGAAAAAAGGAAAAAGAAGCCTGTTTTTCTTATTTTTTTTGCTTTGTGTACCGGTACACATAACTTGGTTTTAAGAAGCTACTACCATTTAAGAATGGGGCAATTAGCCCAAGGGTAAAAGCAGGTTAATTGTTAGAAATAACAGGGATTAAGAAAGGGGGAGGGTAGGATACAGGACAGTTTTTGAGTGCGGATAAACTTGTACACATCCTAGATCAATTTGAATTGAGGAGGCAAAACAATGTCTACGTTCATTGGTATTTTACTGCTTGTCACTTACATTGCATTTGCTATTTATGCAGCTAAGGGCGGCAACCTAATGCTCGGCTTCTTTATCATGGCTGTACTATGGGCTGGTCTGGGTGCCCTTGCCGGGGTTACCACTTGGGCAGCAGATGCTGCACAAACAGAAGCCGGAATGATCGATATCAACAATGGTATTTTCCAACAAGGACCCGAGCTTTGGGGTTCTACCGCAGCGGTTATCATCTTTGGTTCTTGGTTTGGCCGCGTTTTGGTAGATACCGGTATTGCTCGTTCCATCATCCGTACAGCGGTAGAGCTGGGCGGCGACAAACCGGCCATCACCTGCGTTTTGCTGGCCATTGTAACCAGCCTTATCTTTACCTCGGCCTATGGTGCTGGCTCTGTAGTTGCTATTGGTGTTATCGTATTTCCCATTCTTCTTTCTCTTGGCATTTCCAAAGCATTGGCAACAGCTTCGTTCTTAATGTCTGTTGGCGCGGGCTTGTATCTCAACGGCGGCTGGCTAAGCCAGGTATCTGCCCTGATTCCTGAATTTGACCGCACCACAGATGCTTGGAAGATTTTTGGATTTATCGCTTTTGGCGTGCAAATGCTGGCCACCGTTGTTATGATTTTGGTATTTAGCCGCAACAAAACCAAAAAGCATGCGTGGGCTGCTCAAGCTGCCGGCGGAGAAGAAAAGAACGTTAATATTTTTGCTATGATTACCCCCCTTATCCCTGTTGCATTGTCAATCTTTTTAGGCGTAAAGCCTATAACCGCTATTTTGATTGCTGTTCTTTGGGCGTTGGCTTTCACCGGCAAACTGTTCCAAAAATGGAGCGATCTTGCGGCTTTGGTGCAAAAAACATTCCACGACGGTGTTGTAGACGTTGCATTGGTTTTTGCATTCCTGTTCTTCCTGCAAATGTTCCTGCGCGCGGCAAAGGTGTGCGCACCTCTGCTTTCTCCCATTCTTGGGCCTATTATGCCTAAAACCCTATTGCCCCTGTTTATCATCTTTGGTGTGCTTAGCGTTTTGGCTTTGTTCCGTGGTCCTCTTACATTGTGGGGCGCCGGTGCTGCTACCCTGGCTATGTTCCAGGCAATTGGCGGTATCTTTACTCCCACCGTTTTGTTCCCCTTGTTTATGGTTCCCACCACAACCGTTAATGGTTCTATCTGCCCCACCCAGTCTTGGTGCTTGTGGGCCATTGGTTACACAAAAACAGGGCTAAAAGAATACCTAAAAATTTGCATGCCGTTTGTTTTGGTGGCTGCATTGATACTTGAAATGGTTGCATACTTTATGTTTGCACTGTAAGCTGTAATTACAAACCAGTTATAAATGCCGCTGAACTGTAAAAAACGCGGTATGGCGGCTCCCACCCCGCCTTTTGCAAGGCGGGGTGGGGTTTGTTTTGAAATCAAAATAGGTTTTTGCCTATTGCATATATTTATTTGGAGGTTCTGGACATGGCTAGAGAAGTACGAGTAGGAATTGACGTTGGCGGCACACATACCAAGGCTGTTGCCATTGACAACGAAACCCACGAAATTGTGGGGCAAAGCGTGGTAATGACAAGCCATGACCATAAAATGGGTGTTGCGGCCGGTGTTATTGAGTGCTTTGAAAACTGCCTTACAAAAAACAATATCTCTCCGGATGATGTGATTTTTATTGCCCACTCTACAACCCAAGCTACCAATGCACTGCTGGAAGGCGACGTTGCAAAGGTAGGCGTACTGGGCATTGGCCCGGGGGGCCTGTCTGGCTTATTGTCTAAAAGCCAAACCAAAATACCAGATATAGACCTTGGAACAGGGCGCTCTATTAAAGTGTGCCACACATATTTAAACCAAAAAAAGTGCAACCCCGAAACCATTGATGAATCTATAAAAGAGTTACAGGGACAGGGTGCCGAAGTTTTGGTTGCATCCAAAGCGTTTGGAGTAGACTCTATCCGCGAAGAGGAAGAAGTGCGTGATGTTGCGGATAAAAAGGGCATTATGGTATCTGTGGCATCGGATATTTCTAAACTGTACGGCCTTACCCGCCGTACCCGTACAGCCGCCATCAATGCATCTATTTTGCCTAAAATGATGAACACCGCCAACTCTACAGAGAAGGCAGTGCGTGACACAGGCATTAAAGTACCTTTAATGATTATGCGCGGCGACGGTGGTGTTATGGATATTAGTGAAATGAAAAAACGCCCCGTTCTTACCATGTTATCCGGCCCTGCAGCCAGCGTTATTGGCGCGCTGATGTACCTGCGTGCATCCAACGGCATTTATTTTGAGGTTGGCGGTACTTCTACCAATATTGGTGTAATTAAAAACGGACGCCCGGCAGTAGAATACTCTATTGTGGGTGGGCACCGTACTTATGTAAACTCGTTGGATGTTACTGTGCTTGGTGTAGCAGGCGGTTCTATGGTGCGTGCGGCCGACGGCCAATTGGTAGATGTAGGCCCGCGCAGTGCGCATATTGGCGGCATGGGCTATGCTGTGTATACCCCGCTGGAAGAAATTGTGGACCCTGAACTGGAATTTTTTGCCCCCAAAGAGGGTGACCCTGCCGATTATGTACGCATTAAGCTGGCAAACGGCAAACGTGTAACACTTACCAATTCCTGCGCCGCCAACATTCTTGGCTACGTAAAAGAGGGGGATTACAGCCGCGGTAATGTGGAATCTGCCCGCGCCTGCATGCAACCCTTGGCAGATTTTATGGGTGTAACGGTAGAAGAATGCGCCCGCCAAATTTTGCAAAAAGCGTTTGAAAAGATAGAGCCGGTTATCCGCGGCTTTGCCGAAAAGTATAAAATTGAAGAAGACCAAATTACTCTGGTAGGCGTAGGCGGCGGTGCCAGTGCATTATTGCCCTTCTCGGCCGAAAGCATGAAGCTGCATTACTCTATCCCCAAATTTGCAGAGGTAATTTCTTCTATAGGCGTGGCGCTGGCTATGGTGCGCGATGTTATCGAGCGCGTTATACCAAGCCCCACCAGCAAAGACATTGCCGATATTAAAAAAGAAGCCAAAACGCTGGCCATTAAATCGGGCGCGGTGCCGGATTCTATTGAAGTGCAAATTGAAATTGATCCGCAAACCAGTAAGGTTACTGCCATTGCACTGGGCTCTACCGAAGTAAAAACCACCGACCTGTTAAAAGAGTGTGACGAGCAGGAAGCCCGCCAGCTTGCTGCCGACAGCATGAACCTGAAAGCCGAAGAGGTTACCTGCGATGTGCAGAATGATATCTTTTATGTGTTTAGCGGCGATAAAGGTGGCAAACGCCAGATACGCCTGTTAGATAAAAAAGGATTTATTCGTGTACAGCGGGGCGATGCCGAGGCTGTTATGTTTAAGGCAGAAAACTGGGAAGAAGAAACCGCAAAAATGTGGGAAAAATGCCTTACCTATAAGGCCGAAATGGAACGTACTCCCGACCTATACCTGTGCATAGGCGGTAAAGTACTGGATTTTGCCAACACCGTATCGTTAGAGCAGCTTAAAATTATTCTTTCTACCGAGTTTGTGGATGCAGACCCGGAAGAAGAAGCAATTTTGATTGGCGCCCGCAGCGAGCTGTAAAAATATGGATATTACAATACTGCAAAACTTAATAGGGGTTGCACCCCGCGTGTGGGATATATACGGCATGCGGCACGAGCCCCTGCGCAATAAAATACCACCAGAGCAACTGCCGCAACTGCTGCAGCTTGCACGCAATACAGCCGAGGCTTTGGTGGAAAAAGTAAAAACTGAGTTTGCAGGAAAAACGCCCGAAGAAGTGTTGCAGGAATTAAATGTTACTATTTGCCGCCAGCCCCAAATGGATGGGGGAGGCTATGATGTTTTTGCCTGCTACGAAGAGCCCAATACGGTTACCCTGTATACAAAACCGGTAGAAAAGGCCGATGCGATGCTGGCAGAAATACCCGGTGGAGCAGAGCTTATACAAACCGACCTTTCGCAAGTATTGTTTACACACGAACTTTTTCATTATTACGAGTATAGTGAAAAAGACGGCCTGCCCACAGCGCAAAAACAACTTACTATGTGGAAAATAGGCCGCTGGGAGAGAAAATGCCAGGTGCGCGCCCTTGGCGAGATAGCCGCTATGCATTTTGCGGCCGGCATGCTACAATTAAATTATTCTCCTTATATGCTGGATGTACTTCTTTTGTACCCAAGCAACCGCCCCAAAGCAGAAGAACTGTATACTTATATTATGCAACTGGCGGAAAAAGATGGAAACGGAGGCTGCGGATGATAGCAATTGGCTTATGTGCATTTTTTGTGGTAGTACTGGTCGCCACAGGCATTGTAATAGCAACACGTAGGTTACCGCCCCAACCCGGAGAAGCAATACGTGTAAAAGAAATTGGTTTTACTGTTTTGCTTGCGCTTTTGTTGTGGTTAGAGGCAGGCATGGTACTGTATTACGCCTTTACAGTGCCAGAAAGGTTGTTTATCAATCAAAATTCTATCATCAATGTATCTATATTTTTGGTGCTAAGCATTTTAATTGGTGCAGTTGCAATGCTGTTTTATTTTGTAAAATGTATAACGGCAGATGCAGAGGGCGTTATTTATCATAGCTTTTGGGGTGTTTCTTCTCGTATAATCTGGAGCGAAGTAACCGGATTTGGCAAAGCCAACGGTAAGCGCCTTACCTTAATGGGCAAAAACAACGAGAAGTTAACGGTTGGCGGCGATCGCGAAAAGGTAAAAGAGTTTATTAAATATGCCGAAACCTATTTGCCCAAAGATATAGATAAGGAACAATTGGATCTTTTAAAAATATCTTTGAAGATGCGGTAGCATCATTTAAGAAAGCATCGGGGGTTCCCGATGCTTTCTTTTTATTTACATCTTACTTGCAAATAAAACCGCAGGTTATTATTTACGGTTTATTGCAAAAATAGCATCAATATTGCATAATAGATTTGCTGCATAAAGCGGACAAATTTGCCGGCAGAATTATTTCGCCTTTATTTTTAAGGGCTTGGCAAAAAGAGAAAATAGCAGGAGGGTTTTTGTGTGAATAGTTTAAAGATGATTGAAGAATTTTCTAATGCGCATGGTGTATCGGGCTTTGAGGACGAGGTGGTTGCTCTGGGGCGCAAATATGCGCCTAAAAAAAGCGCCTTAAAAGAGGATAGCTTGCGTAATTTATATATATGGAACCCGGAAGATGAAAAAAGCGGAAAGCCGGTGGTGCAGCTGGATGCCCACACCGACGAAGTTGGGTTTATGGTACAAGCGATAAGGCCAAACGGCTTGCTGCAAATAATACCACTGGGTGGCTGGGTAGAGTATACCATCCCCGCCCACCGTGTAATGGTAAAAAACAGAGAGGGCAAATACCTGCCCGGCATTATTGCCACAAAACCGCCCCATTATATGACAGAAGGTGAGCGCCGTGCACCGCTGGATATTGGGCAGATGTGTATTGATATGGGCGTATCCAGCGCATATGCAATTGATAAAGAGCTGAACATTGGCATTGGTGCGCCGGTGGTGCCCGATACCGTATTTGAGTACAATGAAAATACAGGTATAATGATGGGCAAAGCCTTTGACTGCCGTGTGGGCTGTGCCTGTATGATGGAAGTAATGAGCCGTTTGCAGGATAAAAAACTGCCGGTGCGCATGGTGGGTGCACTTTCCTCTCAAGAAGAGGTAGGTACCCGCGGGGCACGGGTAACCGCAAATGCCATACGCCCTGATATTGCCCTTGTTTTTGAGGGGGTGCCTGCGGATGACAGCTTTGCGCCCGAGTATGCGGCCCAAAGCGTAATGGGCAAAGGCCCCATGTTGCGCCATGCAGATAAAACCATGATTACCAACCCGCGGTTTCAGCGGTTTGCGCTTTCGGTAGCAGAAAAGCAGGGTATTCCGGTACAAGAGGCGGTAAGAACCGGCGGGGGAACCAACGGTGCGGTTATTCATCTTGCGGCACAGGGGGTACCCTGCATTGTAATTGGTGTGCCGGTACGTTACCCACATACCCACTATGGATATGCAAGCTATGCCGACTACCAAAACAGCGTAAAACTGGGGATAGCCGTTATACAAGCCTTAAATGCAGAAACAATTGCGGAGTTTTAAGGTTTGTACAAACGCATAAATGCCAGATAAAACAATAAACAGGGGAAAAGTATGTTTATAACAATAGATGGGCCGGATGGTGTAGGCAAAACAACAGTTGCAAACTTGCTGGTGCAAAAAATACAAAATGCTGCTTTGCAGGCGGTGTATACGGCAGAACCTAGTAAGCTAGAAACAGGGGTAGAGATACGCCGTATTTTAAGGGAAGGCACCCCCGAAGAAGCAGAAAAACTGGCAGACCTTTTTGTAGAGGATCGCCGCTTGCATCTGGCAAAAGAGATTGAACCTTGGCTGCAACAGGGCATTTATGTTGTGTGCGACAGGTATAAGTACTCTACCATTAGTTACCAGCAGTTGCAGGGTGGTGCAGATGTGGAAAAACTGATAGAAATGAATGCCGATTTTTTAAAGCCGGACATAGCTTTTATTTTAAATGTGGCGGATGCCGATATTTTGTTAAACCGCATAGATGGCAGGCAGCAGCAAAAAGAAATTTTTGAGACAAAAGCAACCCTAGAGGTTGTGGTAAAGATATACAAAGAAATGAAAACACGGTATTTTCCGCAGGAAAATATTGTGGAAATTTTGCTTGGCGCAGAAGAAACGCCAGACCAAATAGCAGAGAAAATGTGGCAGGTGGTAAAAAAAGCAAAGCAGTAATATAGTGTGATAAGAAACTATATTGCTGAATGCGATAAAAATTTAAAATGCGATAATACGAATAATTTAATTTTAAAGGTCCTATCCCAGATACTAGGATAGAACCTTTTGTTTTATTTATTTAAGAAAATAAGATTGCGGCAAAGTGAATATAAAACTTTGCCGCAAAGCCTATAATATGAAAATACGGAAAATGCAGAGGATAGAAGAAGCAGGCTACAGGCCAAGCTCGGTGCGGTAACGCGCAATTTGTATACGTACCGCATCTGGAGAGGGGCCGCCCTCGCTGTCGCGCTGCTCTACACAAACCGAAAGATCGATGGTTTCGTAAATATCATCATCAAACAACGCGCTTGCTTCGCGATAGTTTTCCATTGGCAGTTGCTCCAGGGTGGTTTGCATATGGATGCAGAGTGCAACCAGCTTGCCAGTAACACGGTAGGCGTCTCTAAAAGCCATACCCTTGCGCACAAGGTAATCGGCACAATCGGTAGCGTTTATAAAACCACGAGCGGCGGCATTGCGCATAGCCGCAATGTTTACGCGCATGGTGCGCAGCATGGGGGCAACCGCCCGCAGGCAGGCAAGGGTGGTTTCTATACTGTCAAAAATAGCCTGTTTATCCTCCTGCAAATCTTTGTTGTAAGCAAGGGGCAGGCCTTTCATCATGGTAAGCAGGGTGGTAAGGCTGCCAAACACGCGGCCGGATTTGCCGCGTACCAGCTCGGTTATATCGGGGTTCTTTTTTTGGGGCATAATAGAAGAACCCGTGGCAAAGGCATCGTCCAGCTCTACAAAATGATATTCGCTGGAGCACCACAAAATAACCTCCTCCGATAAGCGAGAAAGATGTACCATTACCAGCGCAAGTACGCTGCCAAGTTCGATGCAAAAATCTCTGTCGGATACGGCATCCATACTGTTTTGGCAGGGGGCAGAAAAACCCAGCGAAGCCGCGGTTTGTTCGCGGTCTATCGGGTAGGTGGTGCCCGCAAGGGCGCAGGCACCAAGCGGAGAAAAATCCATGCGCTCCCGCCAGTCAGACAACCGGGAAAGGTCTCGCCCTATCATTTGGGCATAGGCCATTAAATGGTGGGCAAAGGTAACGGGCTGGGCAACCTGTAAGTGGGTATAGCCCGGCATCACCGTGTTTGTATGGTGCTCGGCCAAATCCACAAAAACTCTTGCAAGTTCCCGTAGGGCAGCCTCTAAATCATCGGCTTTGTTTTTTAAGTAAAGGCGCAGGTCTGTAGCAACCTGGTCGTTTCGGCTGCGGGCGGTGTGCAGGCGCTTACCGGCTTCGCCAATCCGCTCGGTAAGTTCTTGCTCTATAAACATATGTATGTCTTCGGCTTCGGGGTCTATGGTAAGGTCTCCACTTTCTAAATCGTCTAAAATACCGCGCAAGCCAGCTACAATATCATCGGCGTCGGTTTGCGAAAGAATCTCCTGCCCGGCAAGCATGCGGGCATGCGCAATAGACCCGGCAATATCCTCCCGAAACATCACCCAATCGAAAGAGATGGAAGAGTTGAAATCGTTGATGGCGCCATCCAGTTCCTTTTCAAAGCGTCCAGACCACATTTTCATACAAAAACCTCCTGCCAAATTGCCAGCCTATTTTACAATACGTGTTTAAAAGCCAAATATATTTACAAATAAGTGTTAAATAGTTTAAAATGTGCCAATTTTTACAAAGCCGCGGCGCCAATCAGCCCGGCATCATTTCCAAGCTCGGCCACAGTAATTGGGGGTACAAAGCCTTTTTCGCCCCCAAAGCATCGGGGACGCACATACTCGTTAAGGGGTACTACCAGCGGATCACCCTCGTTAGAAATACCTCCGCCCAATAAAACCTTTTCTGGGCGCCAAATATTTACAAAATTGATGATCCCTTCACCAAGGGCGCGGATATAAAAATCCACAACCTGCTTTGCAGTTTCGTCACCGGCCTGCGCGGCTTTAAAAGGGATAGCGCCGTTCATATTGGTAAGGTCTCCACGGCAAAGCGAGTGCATAAGGGAAGAAGGATCTTTTTGTGCGGCACGTACTGCCCAGCGCGCAAGAGAGGATGCGGAGCAATAGGCCTCTATGCAGCCTTTATGCCCACAGGTGCAGGGTTCTCCGTCCATTACCAGCAGGGTATGGCCCAGTTCCATGCCGCCTGCCGAGCCGCCCTCTTGCAAACGAGAATCGACCACAATGCCACCGCCAACACCGGTGCCAAGGGTAAGCAGCACCACATTGTCGCAGCCACGACCCGCACCGGCACGTGTTTCGCCCAGAGCGGCACAGTTGGCGTCGTTAGAAAGACGCATGGGTACATTAAAATAGTGGCCCAGTTCCTCTACAAGGGGCACATCATTCCATTCTAAATTGCCTGCAAAAATAACAACGCCATTTATATGGTCTATCATGCCGGGGCTGCCAATGCCTATTTTTTGGCACTGGTCTATGGAGACATTCAATTCATCCAAAAGCGCCTGCACAGTTGCCGCAATATCGGCAACTACCTCTGTATAGGGTCTGTCTGCCTTTGTTTTTGCGCTTTTTTTGCCAAGAATGGCATCGTTTTCGTCCACAAGGCCAACCTTTATATTGGTGCCGCCAAGGTCTACCCCTATACGATATGGTTTATTTGCCATGATTAAAAATCCCCCTGCCTAAATATACAAACTTCTCTGAAAAATATAGCATATCCAATATAGAAAGAAAACCCGCCCGCCGGATTTTCCCCGGCTGCAAAAGGGGAAGGCTCGGTGAGCGGGTACACTTTTTAGGATATGGAAAAAACAAAAGAAATAAAGTTTAAGTTGAAACTAAAAGAAAAGCTGCAATAAAGCATATGCAAGCGCTTTATTTTGCAAAAGCTTATTCTTCACGTCCGTGGCAAAGCTTATACTTTTTGCCGCTGCCACAGGGGCAGGGGTCGTTGCGTCCAACTTTTTTATTTTTACGCACGGGCTGCTTTTTAAGGGTGCCATCGCCTGCGCCGCTTTCACTGGTGGGTTTTGCCACCTGCTGGCGTTTGGGGGCGCCTTCCTGCTGCTTAATTTCTATGGTCATCAACATTTTGGTGGTATCTTCTTTAATGGATTCTACCATGTCATCAAACATGTCAAAGCCTTCAATACGGTACTCTACAACAGGGTCTCGCTGTGCGTAGCCACGCAGGTAAATGCCCTTGCGCAGTTCTTCCATTGCGTCTATGTGGTCCATCCATTTGGTATCTACATTGCGCAGCAATACCCAGCGCTCAATATCGCGCATAACGGTCTCGCCATATTTTTTCTCTTTGGCATCCAAAATTTCTTTGGCATTGTCATGCAAAATAGAAGAAACATCGTCACGCTTTTTATCAGACAATTCTTCTTTTTTGTATTTAAAATCTTCGGGCTTGGTAAGCCAGCCAAGGTAATGGTCACGCAGGGCAGACAGGTTCCATTCATCCGAATCTTCGCCGCCGCAATACAAGGCTACGTTGGCATCGATAGAATCACGCACCATATTGCGTACGCTTTCAGAAACATCCTCGCCCGAAAGCACCTGCTGGCGCTGGCCGTAAATAATTTCGCGCTGGCTGTTCATAACATCGTCAAAGCGCAAAACATTTTTACGCATTTCAAAGTTGCGGGCTTCTATTTTGCGCTGGGCGCTTTCAATAGAGCCGGTAATCATGCGGTTTTCTATAGGAGTATCTTCGTCTACACCAAGGGTGTCCATCATGTGCTGTACGCGCTCGCCGCCAAACAAACGCATCAAATCATCTTCTAAAGACAGATAGAAGCGGCTAGCGCCGGGGTCTCCCTGGCGTCCGCTGCGTCCACGCAGCTGATTATCGATACGACGGCTTTCGTGCCGCTCAGTACCCATAATAAACAGGCCGCCTGCTTCACGTACTTCTTCGGCTTCTGCTTCAATGTCTTTTTTGTGTTTAGAGTACAGTTCCTCGTAAGTAGAACGCGCAGTCAAAATTTCTTCGTCCTCAGTTTCGGCATGGCCGGTGGCCTCTACCAGCATTTCTTCCGAAAAGCCTTTTTTGCGCATCTCTTCTTTGGCCATAAATTCGGCGTTACCGCCCAGCACAATATCGGTACCACGACCGGCCATGTTGGTGGCAATGGTTACCGAGCCTTTACGGCCGGCCTGCGCAACAATCTGTGCCTCTTTTTCGTGGAACTTAGCATTCAAAACTTCGTGGCGAATGCCCTTTTTCTTTAAAAGCTTAGACAAAGCCTCGCTCTTGTCGATAGAAACAGTACCAACCAAAACAGGCTGGCCCTTTTCGTGGCAAATGGCTACCTGCTCTACCACGGCGTTGTATTTGCCCTTAATGGTTTTATACACAGCATCGTGGTGATCTTTACGAACCATGGGGCGGTTGGTGGGTATTTCAATAACCTGCAGCCCATAAATTTCGTTAAATTCGTCCTCTTCGGTTTTGGCGGTACCCGTCATGCCCGAAAGTTTTTTGTACATACGGAAGAAATTTTGGAAGGTGATGGTGGCAAGCGTTTTGCTTTCGCGCTCTACTTCTACGCCCTCTTTTGCTTCAATGGCCTGGTGCAAGCCCTCGTTGTAACGGCGGCCCAACATTAAACGGCCGGTAAATTCGTCAACAATAATTACTTCGCCATCGCGTACCACGTAATCTACGTCCAACTTCATAATACCGCGGGCTTTAATGGCTTGGTTGATGTGGTGAGAAAGCTCCATATTCTCGGCATCCGAAAGGTTGTCCACATGAAAAAACTGCTCGGCTTTTTGAATGCCGCGCTTGGTAAGGGTGGCGGTGCGCTGCTTTTCGTCTACAATGTAGTCGCCGTCAATGCTTTCTTCTTCGTCGTAGTCTACCTTGTCATCGGCATCTATAATTTTAGAAACTTTAAGGGTTTTGGCAAAGTTATCGGCCAGCTTATACATATCGGTGCTTTTACTGCCCTGGCCCGAAATGATAAGAGGAGTACGAGCCTCGTCCACCAAGATGGAGTCAACCTCGTCAACAATGGCAAACGAGTGCCCGCGCTGTACAAGCTGCTCTTTATAAACAGCCATATTATCACGCAGGTAATCAAACCCAAACTCGTTGTTGGTACCGTAGGTAATATCTGCCGCGTAGGCTTCTTTGCGGTCTTTAGGGTCTATATCGTGGATGATAAGGCCAACGCTAAGCCCTAAAAAGCGATATAGTTTGCCCATCCATTCCGAGTCACGCTTGGCCAGATAGTCGTTAACTGTAACAACGTGCACGCCATCGCCGGATAAGGCATTGAGGTATACAGGCAGGGTGGCCACAAGGGTTTTGCCTTCACCTGTTTTCATCTCGGCAATCATACCGCGGTGCAAAACAATACCGCCTATAATTTGCACGGGAAAGTGCGTCATACCCAGTACACGGGTAGAGGCCTCGCGGCATACGGCAAAAGCCTCGGGCAGGATATCATCCAATGTTTCGCCGCCGGCAAGACGCTCTTTTAACGCAGGGGTCATTTCCTGCAGTTCTTCATCGCTCATATCCTTAAAACGGTCTGCCAAAGCCAAAACTTTGTCTACCGTAGGCTGAAGGCGGCGGATCTCCTTTTCAGAAGGAGTGCCAAAAATTGCTTTTAAAATTCCCAAATCCGTTCTCTCCCGTAATATGCAAAGCGCCGACCGCTTGGCCCAATGCCTGCGCGGCCGGCCGCCTTGAAAATAAAGTGCTATAAGGCGGTGGCTACTCCACCGAAATCATATAATAATAAACAGGTTGTCCGCCGTTTAACAAGGATACTTCAATATCTGCCGGCAGTTTGGCTTTTACAGCTTCCAGCGTTTGGGCGGCTTCTTCCTCGCTTACGTCACACCCCGAGATAATGGTAACAAAACTGGTGCCGCGTTTGCACATGCTGCGGGTAAGGCGGTAGGTAACCTTTGTAATGTCACTGCCCACTTGGCTCAGTTTTCCGTTTTCGAGGCCCAGTATTTCGCCGCGCTGTATTTTGCGCCCATCAAAGTTAGAATTGCGGGCGGCAAAAGTAACAAGGCCGGTATCTACCTTTTCGGCAACTTTGCCCATTTCAATGGCGTTGGCATCGGCTGTGCCGTCTGGGTCAAAGGCCAGCATGGCGCTCATGCCCTGCGGGATGGTGCGGGTGGGGATAACAACCACCTTGCGGTCTGCCAGTTTAGAGCTTTGTTCGGCGGCCATAATAATGTTTTTGTTGTTGGGCAAAACAAAAACGGTTTGTGCCGGTACGCTTTGGATGGCAGCAAGAATATCCTCGGTGGCGGGGTTCATGGTTTGGCCGCCAGAAACAACGGCATCCACGCCCAAATCGGCAAAAACAGTGCGCAATCCTTCGCCAGCGGCCACAGCTACAAAACCATAGGCACGGTCTGTATCTACTGCTGCATAGGGAAACTGTGCGGTTGCCTCTTTTTCGTCCAGGGCCTGCTTTTCTAGGCCGGCGCCCTGGCTTTGACGGGCAACATACTGCTCGTGCATGTTTTCAATCTTCATCTTGGTTAAAAAGCCATGTGTAAGCGCCTGAGAAATTATCTTGCCGGGGTCTGCGGTGTGCACGTGGCATTTAATAATTTCGTCATCGTCTACAACCACAACCGAATCACCGTTGGACTCTAAAAAGGCACGCAACTTTACAGGGTTGGCGTTATCCTCTTTATTAATCAAAAATTCGGTGCAGTAGGCATTGGTAATATCGGGGTTTAGCTCTTGTGCAAATACGCCCTTGCCAACATTGGCGGTAGAAAGACGGTCTTTCTTTTTAGGTGCAACGTGGCCGTTTTTAATAATTTTACCGGTTTGGAAAACCGAATCCATGCCCTCAAAAATAAAACACAGACCCTCGCCACCAGCATCTACTACGCCCGCCTTTTGCAAAATGGGTAGTTGCTCCGGTGTATGAGACAAAGCCTCGCGGGCCTCTTTTAATATCAGGGTCCACAGCTTTTTTTCATCGGTTTCGGGGCTTTCGGCGGCTTTTTCGCTGGCAACACGCGCTACAGTAAGCATGGTGCCCTCGGTGGGTTTCATTACCGCTTTGTAGGCGCTCTCTACGCCTTTAGATAAAGCCTCGCGCAAATCGTTGGCTTCGGCGGTTTTTTTGCCGGCCAACGCCTTAGAAAAACCACGAAACAACAGCGAAGTAATAACGCCCGAGTTACCACGCGCGCCGCGCAGCATAGCGGAGGCAGCCATGTGAGAAGCCTCTGCAACTGTACAGTTATCGGGCAGGTTTGCCAGCTCGTCACGGGCAGCCTGGGTGGTCATGCTCATATTGGTTCCGGTATCACCGTCCGGAACAGGGAATACGTTTAGCTCATCTACTTCAGCGCGATGCTTTGAAATATTGTTTGCGCCCGAAATAATGGCATCACGAAGAGTTTTACCGTCTATCATTTTCCTTCACCTCATAAACCTAAACTGAAAGTGGCCTGTGGGCTACCTTGTTGCATGGCAAAGCTGCCCGCCAGCCGCCCCTTTAAAGCTTGCCGGTCAGGCAACTACGTCGTCTACCGATACATTGATACGTTTGACAGAAAGGCCGGTGGCCTGTTCTAGCACATACTGCACATTGTGGGTAATGCTTTTTACGGCCGCCGCAATATTAAGGCCGTAGGTAACTTTAATGTGCAAGTCTATCACCAAACGTCCGCCTTCTTCGGTTACACGCACGCCTTTTTCTGGAAAATTGGGCATAATAAGAGTTTTTAAACTATCCGATGCCCCGTTTGCCGTCATACCGGCTACGCCAAAACCGCTTTGGGTAGCACGAGAAACAAGCTCGGCAAAATAGCCGGCTGTCATACTTACTTTACCCAATGTGTTTTCAAAAGAAATCAATTCTGCTGCCTCCTTTACACTGCGTACAGCTTCGCAGAAGAATCCACGCATAAAGTTTATTCATTATACACCGTTGCGGGTACAATGTACAGGTTTTCGGTAATTTTGGTGCCTGTTTAACACCATATTTTCACAAATTAGCACAAAAAACAAAGGGAAGCTTTTAAAAAGATGTGTTTTTATGGCTGGGTATAGCGGGCTATTGTTTGCTGCATCTTTTGCCAGCTTTCTTCCATATCATGCACCAGCTTAAATTGAGTGCGGGTGCGTACCAAATTGTGGTCTGGCCGGGCAATTTTAAAATAGGTATCGCCCAAAAGATAATCGGTTAAAAAGCGCATTCCGCACTCCAGTGTCATCAGTTTGGCGCCCCAGGGCAGCAGTTCCTTTTCCAGCGGAGAAAGATAGGGGGCCAGCACCTCAAGGTAACCTTTGGTATAAGCCTCAAAATAAGGCAGGCTAAAAGAAACATGCCCCAAATCCCGCTCATCTTCCGATGCACTGTGCGCGCCGGAGCGGATGGAATCGCCATAGTCGTGCAGCAGCAGCCCGGGCATTACTGTATCTAAATCAATAATGCAAACACCCTCGCCGCTGGTTTCGTCTAGTAAAACGTTGTTTAGCTTGGTATCGTTATGGGTTACGCGCAAAGAAAGCCTGCCTGCGCTTAAATGGTTTGCAAGCACAAAGCAATCGGTTTGCCGCTGTAAGGCAAAATCAATCTCACTTTGGCAATTGTGTGCGCGTCCCATAGGGTCTGCCGCCACGGCGGCCTGCAAATCAGCCAAACGCTTGGGCGTATCATGAAAATGGGGGATGGTTTCCCGCAGGGTTTCGGCCGGGTAATCTTGTAACAGCAGGCTGAAGCGGGCAAAGGCCCGGGCAGCCTGATACAGTACATTGGCATTGGGGGCAACCTGATAGCAAACGGTGTTTTGAATAAAATAATAGCACCGCCATGCGCCGCCATCGGCTGTGGTGTAAAAAGGGCTGCCATTTTGCGCGGGGATAACGGTAAGCGCCTCCCGCTGGGGGCTGCCGCCCGTTTGGCTTATGGATTGCTGCAAATGCCGGGTAACCCCAACAATATTGCCCATTAAAGAAACGACATCGGGGAAAACATGGGTGTTGATGCGCTGCAAAATAAACGGGCGGGTTTGCCCGTTTGGCAAAACTATATCTACAAGGTAGGTTTCGTTAATGTGCCCCTTGCCATAAAGCTGCGCTTGTGCCACGCGGCCGCCAAAGGGAAAAGCGCCCAGCGCCTCGTGTAAGGCGGCGTCCGCAACAGGCAGGGTCATCCCATGTTCCTCCACAAGGGGGTGGGGTACAGCCCCTGCTGGTGCAGGGCAGAGATAGAAGCAACCACCTCGGGTTTATCCTCTTTATAGGTTACGCCGTGCCACCTGTCTTTGCTGGAAAGCACGCTTACATCTGCCTTGCCGGCTTTAATAAGCTGATCTACCGAGAAGGGAAGAAGATATTCGCACTTCATGGGGTTTTTGGACAGGTTCTCGGTTAAAAAGGCAGCAAAACCAGCCTCGGCGGCAGCTATAAAGTTTTCGTCAAAGCCCCAAAAATTCATCGAAACCAATGTGTTGCCGGGGATGTCTGTCCAAGTAGCACCGTCATCCTCGGTAAAGCGCGCGCCATTTTCGGTTTTTTCTATTTTGGTGCGCTCTACAATGGCGGTAAGATAACCCGCATCGTTTGCTTGGCACACGCCGCGCGCCACACTGCCCTTATCGGTAACGGTGTTTTGCAGGTGGTAGCCCACCATTGCGTAATGGCTTTTACCGTCTTGGGGTTTTTCTGCCGTTAAAAACTTGTAAATGGTATCAAAAGCGGCGGGGCCATAATAATCGTCGGCGTTAATTACGGCAAAGGGGCCCGTTACAATGTCTTTAATGCTCATTACGGCGTGGGTGGTTCCCCATGGTTTTTCGCGCCCTTCGGGAACCGAAAACCCGGCAGGCAGTTGGTTTAATTTTTGAAAAGCATATTCTACCTCAATGCTTTCGGATACACGGTTGCCAATCGCTTCGCGAAAAGACTGCTCCAGCTCTTCTTTTATAATAAAAACAACTTTTTTAAATCCCGCGCGCACTGCGTCAAAAATAGAATAATCAATAATCAGTTCGCCCTCGGGGCCTACTGGGTCAATTTGCTTTAAGCCGCCGTAACGGCTGCCCATACCGGCTGCTAAAACCACCAATACTGGTTTTTCCATTTGTAAATACCTCCTGCATTGTATATGCTGCTGTTTATTTTTTATACCCGTTGGGGTTGTTTTTTTGCCAGTTCCAAGAGTCGGCACACATCTGCTGTATGCCGTACTGGGTTTGCCAACCAAGGTCTTTTTTTGCCTTAGAGGCATCGCCGTACACTTCGGCAATGTCACCGGCGCGGCGCGGCGCAATGGTATAGGGTATGGTTTTGCCGCAGGCTTCTTCAAAGGCTTTTATTACTTCCAGCACACTGTAGCCCTTGCCGGTACCTAGGTTGTACACAAAATGGCCGGGTTTGCCGCACAGGTGCTCCAGTGCGCTTACGTGGCCGCGGGCAAGGTCTACCACATGGATGTAATCCCGCACGCCGGTGCCGTCTGGTGTGGGGTAGTCGTTGCCGTATACACTTACTTTTTGCAGGCGGCCTACCGCTACCTGTGCAATATAGGGGATAAGATTGTTGGGGATGCCGTTGGGGTCCTCGCCAATTAAGCCGGAAGAATGTGCCCCAATGGGGTTAAAGTAACGCAATGCCACCCCGCAAAAAGAGGGGTCCGCTACGCAAAGGTCGGATAAAATACCCTCGATAAACAACTTTGTGCGGCCATAGGGGTTGGTGGCCGAAGTGGGAAAGTCTTCTTGCACCGGCACGCTTGCGGGGTCTCCGTACACAGTGGCCGAGGAGGAGAATACAAAGGTACGCACGCCATGTTTTCTCATTGCATTTAAAACCACAAGGGCGCTGTCTAGGTTGTTTTGGTAGTATTCCAGCGGTTTTTCAACGCTTTCTCCCACCGCTTTAAGCGCGGCAAAGTGAATAACTGCGTCAATGCCGGTTACCTGTGTAAACAGCTTTTCTACCGCCGCAGCGTCACAGGTATCAATATTGATAAAGGCAAGCGGTTTGCCAGTTATTTTTTCTACCCGTGCCACCGCTTCTTCGCTGGCGTTTACCAAATTGTCGGCCACCACAACTTCGTGTCCGGCCTCCAGCAACTCTATGCAGGTATGGCTGCCAATATAACCGGCGCCGCCTGTAACCAAAACTTTCATTTCTGTCTCCTCTCCGCAGGCAAAGGGTGCGGGTGCCGCGGTTTATTTTATTGCGGTTTGGCAAAAAAATTGGGGCGCCCGGCAACAATGGCAAACCGCATACAGCAAACTGCCGGGTTTTACTTTTTATAAAAAAGCTGAAATTGCAATATGCAATTATTAGCATGCCTATTATACCTTTTCTTGCGTCACAGTGCAAAGAAGAAGTACCAAAACGGGGGCGGATATGATACAGTAAGAAAAGCGCACTCCGCCAAAGGCGGTTTTTGTTTGCACTTTTGTAAAATGGCGGTGGGTGCCGTCAACGGAAAGGAACCACGTTTATGGAATTTTTGTCTTTATCTTTACCAAACTTTGAAGTGCCCGGCCTGGACCCGCAATTTGTACCACTGCCTCTGTTTTTTGCTGCCCATCAAAAAAAGGCCGAGCAGCCCTTTGCCGTTGCCCTGCAAGACGCAGGCGGCAGAACTTCGGTATACAAAACAAAGGTGGTTGGCACAGCAGAGCACAGGCAGGCAGATGTTTACTATATAGAGCGTCTTGCAAAATTTATGTTGTGGAGCCGCGGCGGCTGCCGCATGCTGCTGTGCGGCAATGCCGAACTGGGGCAGGCGGTTAAAAACAACTATGCCAAGCAGGGTGCCCGTTCCTTTGATTGCGGTTTTATGCAGCGGGTATATGGCAAGCCCTTTGAAACCGTGGTGTGCAGTTACGAGGAATGCCCCGCGCCGCAGCAGGCTTCTGTTTCTTTGGGGCGCCATTTAGACGGTTGCCGCATAGGGTTTGATGCGGGAGGGTCTGACCGCAAGGTAAGCGCAGTGGTAGATGGTAAGCCTGTTTTTTCAGAAGAAGTGGTATGGTTCCCCAAAACAAACTCTAACCCCGATTACCATTACGAGGGGATTGTGCAGGCTTTTAAAACGGCGGCTTCTAAAATGCCCCGCGTAGATGCTATTGGCATTAGCTCGGCGGGTGTATATGTAGATAACCAGTGTAAGGTTGCCTCTTTGTTTTTAAAAGTAAACGACAAAGACTTTGCCGAAAAGGTAGAGGATATTTACATCCGCGCTGCCAAAGAAATTGGGGATGTGCCTGTGGCGGTAGCAAATGATGGAGATGTAACGGCATTGGCAGGCTCGATGGGGCTAAACGATGGCGGGGTGCTTGGCATTGCCATGGGCACCAGTGAGGCGGTTGGTTATGTGGATACTGAAGGCAACATTACCGGCTGGCTAAACGAGCTGGCCTTTGCCCCCCTGGATGGGCAAACAAATGCCGCGCGGGACGAATGGAGCGGAGACATTGGCTGTGGGGTAAAATACCTAAGCCAAGATGCCATAATAAAATTGGCCCCTGCTGCGGGGATAACCCTGCCGGGCAAAACGCCTGCCGAAGATTTGCTTGAAGTGCAAAAATTGATGGAAAAGGACGATGCCAGAGCGGCAGAAATTTATAAAAACATTGGCATTTATTTGGGCCATGCCCTTGGGCTTTATAGCCTATTTTACGAGATACGCCATGTTTTAATGCTGGGGCGCGTAACCAGCGGCAAAGGCGGAGACATTGTATTGCAGCAGGCAACGGATGTTTTAAAGCAAAACTACCCACAGTGCAATTTTTACCCCCAGGCGCCAGATGAAAAAACCCGACGTGTGGGCCAAAGTGTTGCCGCCGCAAGCCTGCCCCAAATTTAATAAAGCTGTAATTGGCTAAAGGGTAGTACAACACAAAAATAATTATACATAAACGCAAGCAAAAAATTCCGGCCTGCTGTTACAGCAGCCGGAATTTTTATTTGTAGGTGTTGGCGGTACTGTATAAAGATTACTGGGGCGGGGCATCAGTTAACTTCTTTTTTTGTTTGGCGTCTTTTTCCCAATGGTATACAACTATGATAAAGAGACCCATGCCGTACATAATGCAAAGGTCCTTAATATCAAAAGAAACAAGGGAAGCAAACGAGATAAAATCCAGCACATATCCTCTGTAAAAACTTTCGATAATAGACGAAAGCGCCCCAGCCGAAACAAACATAACCGCCCACAAAAAACGCGGGTCTTTTACATCGTATTTTTCTTTGCGGCAAAGCAGGTAAAGCAGTACCCCAACCACCGCAAAAATAAGCAGCTTTGAAACGGCGTGGAATAGGTTCGATTCAACTACTATATTAAGCAGGTTTAAAAATACATTGTTGCTGTAATTGGGTGCAAAGTTAATGCTTAGCCAGCCCGGAACAAGGGTAATAACGGTGCCGTTGGCCAAATAATGGAATACAAATTGTTTTGTAATAAGGTCTGCCGCCAGCAAAAGTATACCAAGGGGAATAAGCATTTTTAACGATGCCCGAACCCGTCCAATAAGGGCAAGCAGGCCCCAAGCGGTAAGCCACATAAAAACACTGCCAATTACCAAACCCAAAAAAGAAGTTACGGTACGGCTGCCGGGGTTTGGTATAATTACAGCAAGGCAGTATGCAATCCAGGCAAAGCTAAATACCAGTGAACTGCGCATGTTTTTGGTTTTTTCCACAGTTACCCTCCATTTGCAAGATACAGGTATTATAAACCAAACCAGCTTAAAAAGGATAGCCTTGCAGCAAGAGAGTATAGGCGCAACAAAGATACAAGACCGGATATTTAAAGACATATAAGCAAAAAGAATACACGCTGCACAAAATGCAAAACCCAAACAGCTTTGATTTATTGTTTTGTAAAACTGTAAAACCAACTGTGCTGTATAAATTTTGGCAAAACAAAAAGAGCAAAGAGATATCTCTTTGCTCTTTTTAAATTTGCCATGGTTGGCAAAACTTATTTAATGATGCTGATGTTGCCAATAAGGGGCAAGGTTTTTGCTTTGCCGTTTGCAGCGTTAAGAATGCCAATGATAAGGAATACGAAGAACACAATACCTACCAGGCCCAAAACAGCCGAGAAAATTGCGCCCAAAACCCAGCTAATGGCATAAAAAATGGTGGTAAGAACGCCATAAACAATACCGTATGCAGCTTCTGCAATAAACAGAACCAGGCCCTGGTTTACGTGGAAGCGGGCAAAACGGGAGTTGGGAGCGGCCAACAGGGGAATAAGAAAAAGAAAACCAAGGTAAGAAAGAATAGCCATACCTTTGTTTGCGGCAATATCCGCAGGGTCGAACTGACTTGTCTGATCCGGGGTGTTCATAATGTTTGTAACATTATCTTTGAGATTGTTAGGATCGTTTTGCATAATAAGCATCTCCTCTTTTTTTGTATACAGCCCGCATACCGTGCCCCTTGTATGGTGAAGACTGTCATAAACAATTGTGGCTATGCAAAAAAGACATGACCTTTGTTTAAGTAAGGTGAATAGTATACAATTACAGTCTAAAATGCAAGTATTTTTTGATTTTGTTGTAAAAAACGATAGTAAATAAAATTTACCCTGCTGTTGCTTTGTGCAATAAAATAAGAAAATGTAATGCTGCTTGACAAAATATATTATACAAAATATAATATAGAAAAGCAACACATACTATCAAAACATTTACATAAACTTGAAGGGAGAGAGCAACGTGACATTTACAACCGGAGCTGCATTGCTGGACGCGCTGGTACTTAGCGTTGTAAGCAACGAAGACAGCTATGGATATAAAATTACGCAGGAGGTTAGGGAGGCCGTGGACGTTAGCGAAAGCACCCTGTACCCTGTATTGCGCCGCCTGCAAAAAGATGGCTGCTTAGATACGTACGACCAAGAATTTGCCGGGCGTAACCGCCGGTACTACCGCCTTACGGTACAGGGTATACAAAAACTGGCCGAAAGCCGCAAAGAATGGAAAAGCTACAGAAAAAGCATAGAAACCGTATTGTACGGAGGAGATAAACAATGAATAAAAACGAATTTTTGCAGCAGTTGGCAGAAGAACTGAGAGCCCTGCCCCAGGATGAAAGGGATGCGGCGGTACAGTATTTTGCCATGTATTTTGAGGATGCAGGCCCCGAGCGCGAAGAAGAGGTTTTGCGTGGGCTTGGCAGCCCGGCCGCGGTAGCGGCAGGCATTTTGGCCGAGGCACAGGCCGATAATGGGTCTTTTAAAAGCACAAGCGGAGAAAACAAAAAAATATTTGTGCCGGATAAAGACAAGCTGCGCCGGGTGCAAATTTCTTCTCGGGACGGTAAGGTATATGTAAAAAGGGCCGCAGTACCCAGCATTTTTGTAGAGGGATTTGGGGCGCCGGTAGATTCTAATTTTGATGAAGCCACCGGCACATGGAAACTGGATATACGCAGTACCCCCATTACAGAGCGGCTTTCTTCTTTATTGCGCCATTTAAATGTAATGGAAAAACCCGAAAAAGGGCCGGTATATACCATATGCCTGCCCGACGGGCTGGAAGAACTAGCGATTAAAGCCGGTATGGGCAGCATTGTGGTAGAAGAACTTGCCGCCAACGATGTAAACCTGCGTGCCGAAATGGGCAGCCTTGTGGCACAAAAGATACATGCAAAAACCGGCAGCTTTAGCGCCGAAATGGGCAGCATGAAAATTGAACAATTTGACGGCGAAACCTGCACCCTAACAGCAGGGGTTGGCGTAGTACGTTTTAATGGGCAGGTGGCCGATACATTGCATGTAGATTGCAGCATGGGCCGCGTGCAGGCCAATCTTCCGCGCCCCCAAAATTATAATTGGACAGCGCAAGGCGGCAGCGGCAGCATTAGTGTAGACGGCAAGTGGATTGCAGGGGTGTTTGGTGTACAGGGAGAGGCCCCGCAGGCAAAACCCAATTTTGACCTAAAATGCGGTATGGGCAGCATAGCCGTTACCTTTGATGAGCAAACACAAGAAGAAGCCACGCAAGCCTAACAATGGTTTGCAAAGCAACTTGATGGATGCCCTTGTTTAGGCAACAAAGTTATCCACAGCAGCCCAGCGCTGTTTTATATAAATGCCATGTACGGCAAGAAAAAAGACAGGGAGAAAGCTCTCTGTCTTTTTGTTTTGCGTTATTCAATTGTAAAAGGTTAGTGCCCTGCTTCATTTAGCAGGCGTTGGCGTTCATCCCACAAATTTTGAGAAAAGTCTACATAATAGCGGTGGGGGTTTTCAAAACGGGTAACCTCATCCCACAGGGTATCCATTTGTTCTGCGCGGTGCTGTCGCACCTCCTCTAAGGTGGGCAGGTTGTAAACCAGCTTGCCTTTTTCAAAAATGGGAATGTTTAAAAGTTTTGCATAGCAGCCGGTAAAGGTACGGCGCTTCCATGTTTCTATAGGGTCAAACAGGGTAATGCCGTTTTGGGTATTTACCTCTTCGCCATACATGGTCATATAATCCGCCATTGCCTTGCCGGTGGTGCTGTCGTAAATGCGCCACAGTTGCTTTAGGTGGGGTATGGTAATTTTGGCGGCGGTTTCGCTTATTTTTATTTTAGGGATGTAGCTGCCATTCTCTTTTACGGCGGCCAGCTTGTATACACCCCCAAACACAGGGTCTGACTTAGAGGTGATTAAGTTTTCTCCAATGCCAAAGCTGTCTACCTTTGCACCCTGCAAAATAAGGTTTTGCACAATGTATTCATCCAAAGAGTTAGAGGCGCATATCTGGCAGTCTGGGTAGCCGGCATCATCTAGCATGGTGCGTGCCTTTTTGGAGAGATAGGCAATATCGCCAGAGTCTATCCGTACACCTTTGGGGCGCTTGCCCATTGGCAGCAGCACTTCGTCAAAAACACGTATGGCGTTTGGTATGCCATTTTTAAGTACGCTGTAAGTATCTACCAGCAGCATACAGTTATCGGGGAAGGTTTCGGCATATACTTTAAAAGATTCGTACTCGCTGTCAAACATCTGCACCCAGCTGTGTGCCATGGTGCCCGCAACGGGAATGCCAAATTCACGGTCTGCCAATACGCAGCTGGTGGCACTTACGCCCCCAATGTAAGCAGCGCGCGCGCCATACAGGGCAGCATCGTATCCCTGCGCCCGCCTTGCGCCAAACTCCAGCACGGTACGGCCCTTGCAGGCGGTTACCACCCGGTTGGCTTTGGTGCAAATAAGGCTTTGGTGGTTAATGCTTACCAGCAGCAGGGTCTCAATCAGCTGTGCCTCTATACAGGGTCCCTCTACGGTAACCAACGGTTCGCTAGGGAATACCGGGGTGCCCTCTTCTACGGCCCACACACTGCAATGAAACTCAAAATGGTATAAATAGTCCAAAAACGGCTCCGAAAAACAGTTTTTGCTGCGCAGGTAGGCAATGTCATCTTCCGAAAAATGAAAGTTTTGCACAGCATCTATAAATTGCTGTAAGCCTGCAACAATAGAAAATCCACCGTTGTCGGGGTTTTCGCGAAAAAACATGTCAAAAACAGCAATCTGGTCTTTATAACCCTTTTCCCAGTAGCCGGAGGCCATGGTTAATTCGTAAAAATCCATCAGCAGGGAAACATTGCGTTTGTATTCCAGGCTCATAGTTATCTCCTTTTTTGGGGAGGGCGGGGGCTTGGCTCTCCTCTGGTGTTTTGCAGGGGCGCGTTGGGCGGTTGTGTGGGGCGGCTGGCTGTTGCAGAATTTTTGGGCGCAGCCTGCCGCTTTTTATATTTTTTTCGCGCACGGTATACCAGCAACCCGTACACGGTAACAGCCAAAATAAGCAAGAGCAAAATCCATTTAAAGGCAGCGGTAGAGGCAAAGTTTTTAATATGGTAAATAATAAATAAAATATAATTGCGCGATACGCTTTGGGTAGCCGCCAACGGGGCCGTGCCTATTTCTTTTCCATCCACCAAAAAAGTAACACTGCCAATTACCTGTCCCTCTTTAACGGGAGCGTCCACAGCATCGGGCACATCAAATTGCTTTTCTACCACAGCGCTGCCGTCCTTGGGTAAAACGGCGGTTAGAGCCTCGGGAGCTTCCAACAGCACGCTGTCCTTGTCGGAAGAAAATTTTACCTTTACCTCGGTAACGGCTTTTCCTTCCTCTATAACAGGCTGTATGGTAAGGGTGGTAAAGGCCCAATCGTATAACTGGGCAGATTCGTACAGCGCCGGGCGGGAATATTGATATTTGTTTTCTTGTGCAACAACATCGGCGGCATTGGGGCTGTTTAAAACCACACAGGTGTATAAAATATCGTCTTTTACCGCCTGCGAGGCAAAGTTTTGCCATTCTCCCAAACTGCCGGTTTTGCCTGCAATTACAGTGCCTATAACCGATTTAAATTTTAAAGAATAGGGGTCTGTTTTTAAAAGCAGACGATTGGTAGAAAAAATATTGTAATCGGCGGCGTGGTTGTGTGCTGCCATTTTATAGGTAGAGGTAGCGGCTACTTCTACTAAGGTGGGGTTTTTCATAAATTCGCGCACAATCAAGGCCATGTCGCGCGCGGTGGTAAGGTTGTTTTCAGAAATGCCGTTTGGGTCTCCAAAAACGGTAGAGGTACAGCCAAGCGATGCCACCTTTTGCTCCATTAAATAAATAAAGTTTTCGGTGTATCCGCCCGATACATATCCTGCAAGCATCAGTGCGGCTTCGTTGGCGCTGGGTAGCAACAGGGCATACAGCAGTTCGCGCACGGTAAGGGTTTCGCCCTTGCGTATATCTGCGGTAGAGGCATTTAGCCCGTACAGGGCATCAAACACCCAGCCCTCGGCGGTTACGGTTTCGGCATCAAGGTCTTTTACATTATCCATTACCACAAGGGCGGTTACCATTTTTACAAGGCTTGCCATCTGTTGTTGCTCGTCGGCATTTTTGGCATATACCACAGCGCCCGAGTTTTCGTTTACCAAAATGGCCGAGGCCGCCTGCGGCTCGGTTTCGGGCTGATACAGGCCGTCTTGGTAAACGGCGGCCTTTGCCGACATAGGCCAGGCAAAAAACATGCATAACAAAACAAGAAGAACCGCAGTGGTTCCCCGTATTTTTTTATACACAGCTGTTTTCATTGCAATTCTCCATAAAACAATACAAGGCTAACGGGCATCCTTGGCCGCACGAACCATGTCTTCTAATTTTTTTGGCAGCTCTTTTTGCTCGGCTCGGTCTAAATCTTTGGTGGGCACAGCGGGCAAAATAACAAGGCGTACCTTGCATTTGGTAAGTTTCCAGCCGCTTCCCTCTAAAGCCCTGTAGCTGCCATCTATAGCAACGGGTATAACATCCACCCCGGCTTTTACGGCAATGCGCACAGCACCGGCCTTAAACTCGTTTAAAGTATCAGATTTAGAGCGTGTCCCCTCGGGGCAAATAATAAGCGAATCTCCGGCTTTTAAGGTTTCATCCGCTTGCCGCATAGAGGCCACGGCGGCACGGGCATCTTCGCGCTCTACAAATATGCAGCCCAAAAGGCGCATCCATGCGCTTAAAAAGGGTATTTTGCCCAGTTGGCTTTTGGCCATAAGGGCATGGGGCTTATCTAGGTAGCCAAGCAAAAGGGGAATATCCATGTAGCTTTGGTGGTTGCTTACAAAAACAACTGTTTTACCCGGCTCGGGCAGGTTTTCTTTGCCCTCTACCGTGACATCTACCTTAATATACCGAAGAAGAAGCCGGCCCCAATGGCCCACTCTTTTCTCAATTAATTTTTTCCGCTCTTCTGTTTTGCCCTGTTTGCCAAGGCGTATAGCTTTCCATTTTGTGGGCAGGCAAGAGATAAAGTATCCCACCAGCCAGGTTAGCCAAAAAATTGTTCTTAACATGCAGGCTCCTCCGCAGCAATAAAATACATCCTGCCGATATTGTAATAATACCAGCAGGAAGAAAAATTACAGAGCTGCTACACACTCAATTTCTACAACGGCATCTTTGGGCAGGCCGGCCACAGCCACGCAAGCACGTGCGGGGAAGGGGGCGGTAAAGTGACGGGCGTATACTTCATTTACAGCGGCAAAATCGGCCATATCTTTTAAAAAGATATTTACCTTAATGACGTTTGCCATTGTAAGGCCCTTTGCCTCTAAAATAGCGGCAATGTTTTTTAAAGATTGATCGGCGGCAGAGCCTGCGTCGGCAGGCATGTTGCCGGTGGCGGGGTCTATAGGAAGCTGGCCGGATACAAACACAAGGCCTGCGGCTACGGCAGCCTGAGAGTAGGGGCCAATTGCGGCGGGTGCTTTAGAGGTTTCAATAATTTCCATAATTCATTCTCCTTCTTGTTCAGCC
>JBKEAM010000052.1:0-4561 GCA_047972265.1 Oscillospiraceae bacterium
ACAATACAGCCGAAGGACTGTTTTTGACCAATGCCTGCCAGGTATACAAGTGCCGTGTGGGAGATTTTGAGGACACCAAGGCCAGCGTTATAGGCGAATACCTGCCTGCAAAACTGGGCATGGATGAAGCCGAAGTGCCATTGTATATGGTGCTTACAGATGATTACAAAGGCTTTTTACTATTTTTGTTTGCAACAGGCAAGGTGGCGAGGGTGCCGCTGGCCAGTTACGAAACAAAACAAAACCGTCGCAAGTTGATAGGGGCGTATAGTGACAAAGCGCCGCTGGTATGGCAGCAGATGTTTACCGAAGAGGAAGAAATTGCTATTCAAACCAGTGCGGGGCGGCTTTTGCTGGTGGGTACCGCGCAAATACCCCAAAAAACAACCCGCAGCACGGCCGGTGTAAATGTAATTACCCTAAAAAAAGGGCAACGGATACAAAGTGTAAAAAAGATGGTAGATTTGGAACTGAAAGACCCGCACCGTTACAGGGTAAGAAGCCTGCCCGCGGCAGGCGCCTTGCTGCGAACGGATGACCTTGCGGAACAGATTACGTTATAGTGTGCATATGGTGTGGGTAAACGCCTGCATTGTATGATTATTGCTTGCTTTTTGCATATGTGCGTGATACAATGTAACAGCAATATTACGGAGGTGCTTTGATGCAAATTACAGAAATTATTGCGGGTGTTATACTGATTATATCCTGCGTTGTGCTGATTGGTGTGGTTTTAGCCCAAGAAGCAAAGGGACAGGGCTTATCCAGTGTTATTACCGGCACATCTACAATGTCGGATGAATCTCGCACCCGCTCCAAAGAAGTACGTCAGGTTCGTTATACACGCATTGCCGGTATTGCTTTGTTTGTGCTTACCATTGCGGTAAACATCTTTAGCATTCTGGCGAAATAGTTTTACACACAAAGGCGCCTTGAAATGCATTTTCAGGGCGCTTAGGCTTTATATGGGGCTTTTTGTGTGTCGGGCATGTATTTGTTTGGTGTAAAGTACCGTGATATTAAAACAGTAAAAGTGAAGAAATTAAAATAAAGGCAGATTGCATTGCTTTGCAGCAGCAACTGCCGCAAGCGGCGCCACTGGTTCCCCTCGCGGAAGCAAGGGCGCTTTTGTATAAGAGGAAAAATAAATGTCAATTACAAAAGATATTATCCGTTTTTTAAAAAACGGGCCGCGGAGCGAAAAACGGCTTAGAGCCGATACAGGCGCTCCGCCCAAAAAGCTGTCTAAGGCAATTAAAAGCCTGTTGGCAGAGCAAAAAATTGTGTCTATCCCGGGTGGATATAAACTGGCCGGTAAAACGGGCGTAAAAACGGGTAAAAAACCGTTTGCACCTGCTGCACAGGATTTAAAGGGGAGCATTCCTTCTAAAATTGTAAAGCTGGGCGCATCGTTTGGCTTTGCCGCTCCCTTGGATGAAAGCGGCGACATTTTTGTACCGGGGCGTGCTTTAAGCGGCGCTATGCCCGGCGATGTTGTAGCGATAAAATTGTTTGAAAGGCCCCGTGTGGCGGGCAGCCGTGAGGGCGAAGTGCTTGCAGTAACAGAGCCAATTACCTCTGTAGTGGGCTTGGTAGAGTACCAAAACGGGCGCCTTTTTGTAAGGGCGGATAATGCCAAAGATACCCTGTTAAAAATAAAAAAAGGCGCCGAAAACGGCGCAAAACCTGGCGACAAGGTGGCGGTAGAGTTTGTGCAGCGTGCTGCGCATCACGACGACCACCGCGTACGCGTTGTTATGAAATTTGGCTCGTCCGAATCTGCAAAAGATTGTACAAAGGCCATTTTGTATGGCGCGGGAGTGCAAAAAAAGTTTGAGGCAAAGGTAGAAGAAGCAGCGGCCTATGTTTCGGCCACAGGCATAAAAGCAGAGGATTTTGAGAAGCGCAAGGATTTGCGTCGTCAACCTATTTTTACAATCGACTCGGCCTCTACCAAAGACATTGATGATGCTGTAAGCGCAACACGCCTAAAAAGTGGCTATACGTTGCAGGTACATATTGCAGATGTTAGCCATTATGTGCTGCCTAAAAGCACATTGGACGAAGAAGCACTGCACAGGGGTACCTCTGTGTATTATGCCGACAGTGTGGCACCCATGCTGCCAAAGGCGCTTTCTAACGGGATATGCAGTTTAAACCCAATGGAAGACCGCTTGGCCTTTTCTTGCCTTATGAAGCTGGACGAAAATGGCAATATGATAGGCTATGAGTTTAAAAAATCGGTAATTAAAAGTCGTGTTAAGGGCGTTTATGCTGAAATAAACGAGATTTTGGCCGGGAGAATGACCCCCGAGCTGGAACAAAAGTACGAAAAGGTACTTGCAAGCATTGAAATTTTGCGGGAGATTTACCAAAAGCTTGCGGCTTTGCGTGCAGAGCGCGGTAGCATGGAAATTGAAAGTGAAGAAGCAAAACTGTTGATTGATGAAAAAGGCATTTGCGTTGGGGTAGAAAAACGCACCAGCGGCGAAGCAGAGCGCATGATAGAAGAGTTTATGCTGATGGCAAATACTGCCGCGGCACGGCTTGCCAAAGAAAAAAAGATTCCGTTTTTGTATCGTGTACACGAAAGCCCTGCACAGGATAGAATTGATAACCTGAAAAATGCATTGGCCGCGGCAGGTGTTTCGGCTCATTTTGAGGGCAATGTGCCAACCCAAAAGGAATTGGCGGCAATACTGGACGAAACACGCGGTAAGCCGCTGGAACGATTTGTGCATACAGCTGTTTTGCGCAGTATGGCAAAAGCAAAGTACGAGCCTGTACCCAAAGGGCATTTTGGATTGGCTTTGGCCGATTATGCCCACTTTACTTCGCCAATTCGGCGTTACCCTGATCTTGCCATCCACCGCATTTTGTCCGATTTGGCAAATGGTGTGCCCGCAGCAGAACTGCGCCACAGGTATGAGGGTTTTGCACAAACCGCAAGCCAGATATCTTCGGAAAAAGAGTTGACTGCCCAGCGTGTAGAGCGCGACTGTGACGACTGCTATAAAGCAGAATATATGCGCGGCTTTATTGGCGATACCTTTGCGGGTGTAATATCCTCTGTAATGCAGTTTGGCATTTATGTAGAGCTGGAAAATACAGTGGAGGGGCTTATCCACGTATCACACTTATCCTCCGACCATATGGATCTTGTAGAGGGAATCTCTCTTACAGACCCAATTATGGGCAAAAGCTACCGCATTGGCGATGCTGTTAAGGTAAAGGTTATCAGCGTGAATGTTTCGCAGGGAAATGTCGATTTTGACCTTGCAGAATAAGGTGCTTTTTATATAATAGAATTGCCGAAGGCAAATAGTGTACGCAGTGGAGGAATTGATGACCAGATATTGGGCGTCTTTTTTAAGCAAAAACAGAAAAATTATTTTAATGATGTTTGATATTATTGTAATTTCTCTGGCATATATTGTGCCCTGGGTTTTTATCCAGGGTGTGGGGCAAATAAGCGATAACCTTCCCTGGCTTGTGTCGGGTTGGTTTTTCTTTGTGTGCTGTTACGAAATTGCGTTTGGGTTGATGGGCATGTACGACAGCCTGTGGCGATATGCCGAAGTAGTAGAATTTTTTAGGCTTGTGTGTGCTTCGGTTATTGCAGTTGCTGTTTTTATGGTTGGCTCTTGGCTTATGTTTTTTGACCGTCCAGTGCCTATTACGGTTTACTTTACGAGCGCTTTATTTGCTACGGCTGTAACGCTGTATTCTCGCCTTACATACCGTATGTACCGCAATACAAAACTTAAGAACACAAAAAATAAAGCCCGCAGGGTGTTGGTAATTGGTGCAGGTGAGGCGGCAGCAACACTGTTGCACGAGCAGTTTAAAAACCCCGACAGTGAAATGAATATTATTTGCGCTGTGGATGATGCGCCCGAAAAAGTAGGGCGTAATATTTTGGGCATTGAGGTTATGGGAACCACCGAAGATATCCCCGAATTGGTGGAGCGCTGCGAAATAGAAACCATTCTGCTGGCAATTCCTACAGTAGATGAAGCCAACCGCAGGCGTATTCTTGCGCTTTGCTCTAAAACAAAATGCAACCTGCGTATTTTGCCCGATATACGGCAGATGATGACGGATGGGGGAGATTTATCTTCCAGCGTTCGTGATGTGCGGGTGGAAGATTTGCTCGGCCGCGATATGGTGGAATTAAGCCATCTTTCTAACGCGCTTATTAAGGGTAAAATAGTAATGGTAACCGGTGGTGGCGGCTCTATTGGCTCTGAGCTTTGCCGCCAGATTGCAAGCTGTGATCCGCACAGGCTTATAATTGTAGATATTTACGAGAACAGCGCCTATGCCATACAGCAGGAGTTGCTGCGCAAGTACGGCAAAAAACTTAAATTGGATGTAATGATTGCATCGGTAAGGGATTCGGCTAAGGTAGACGAGTTGTTCTCGCACTTTAGGCCCGAGATAGTTTTTCATGCGGCGGCGCACAAACATGTTCCGCTTATGGAGGACAGCCCCGAGGAAGCGGTTAAAAACAACGTGTTTGGTACCTATAACTGTGCAAAATCGGCCGATAAGTATGGAG
>JBKEAM010000068.1:0-35312 GCA_047972265.1 Oscillospiraceae bacterium
CTACTCGGCTTTTTTACTGTTTTGGCATAACCCTCGATATATGTTGTTTCAACTGCCAGAGTTTTTTCGGCAAGGGCCGAATGGTCAGCAGGAAACATCAAAAAAAGATGTTCGGCGTTGGCAAATCTATTTCTACACTATAGTTGTTTTCATATTGCTTAGTACAGCAATCGTATGTGCAGCTACCCACAGTAGGGGTGTCAGCTTTTGGGTACTATTTTTGTTCGGTTACCTCGTGGGCATGTTTGTAAATATAGGCGATGTTTTAGTGCTGGATATTTGGATGCTGGGCAAATACAAAGACCATCTCACAATGGGCTGCAATGTATACTCGGAAACATGGTCAATAAAGAATATACTGAAAAAGCATACCCTTCCTGAACACGCTCTACAATGGACATTTATAATATGCCCTATAATTGGCTTTGCGGTTGCGGGCCTTGCAAGCGGTATGTTGGCTTTGGGACTGTAGCTGACGCCCCCCAAAAATTAGTGAAATATGTTTGGTTCTCCTTCGACGCATAAAACCAATTGCTACAAAATATAAACTGGTGTGGATTTTTCCACACCAGTTTGTGTTTTCTTATCACACCGCACTATACTCCCGGCTGTTTTTGCAGGCAGGGAATGGCCGGTAAAAAAGCAAAAATATAAAGTTGCAAATGCAACGTATTTTGATAAACCTTTGGGGTATAATACAGGTAAAGCAATGGGCGGGCAAGCTGCCCTTGCCTGTATGTGAAAGGATGGTATTGTTATGAGCGAAAAATACATTAAAAATATAGACCAAGCCCAAATTGTAGATTTAGCCGCCCAGGTATCTTATCTGGATGGGCAAATTGTAAGCAAAACACTGGCGCAAAACGGCGCGGTAAGCCTTACCCTCTTTGCCTTTGATAAAGGCGAAGAAATAAGCACGCACGAATCGGGCGGGGATGCCATGGTATTGGCGCTGGATGGCACAGGCGAAATTACCATTGAGGGTGAAAAGCATATTTTACAGGCAGGCCAAAGCATTATAATGCCCGCCCAAAAGCCCCATGCTGTTTTTGCCAAAGAAAAATTTAAGATGTTTTTAGTGGTAGTGTTCCCCCAGTAAAACATTTAAAAAACAAACAGTTTTACAGGCTGCAACATGTATACAGCTTGCAAAGCAGAAGTTAATAATTAAGCCACACAGAAGCTTTACCGGCCTGTGTGGCTTTTGCTTTGTAAAATGGGCATGCCCCGCCTGTGCAAGAAGTGCAAAAGCAGGGTATACTGTATAAGCAGGCATAAAAAGCCTTGCTGATGATGTAAAAACCAACCGATAAAGGAGATGGAAAATGGTACACCTTGTGTATTGCGACAATAAAGAGAAAGTGCTGGATAAAATACTAAATAAAAGCAAAACAATGGTGGTGCGGGGCGCAGCCGGGCGTAAAATACCCCATAGCCGTGTGCAAGAGGGTGAGACCCTGTACTTTATGCAAAAGGGTACAGCACAAATAACGGCAAAGGCAGCCGTTACCGATGTACAAAACTTTGTAAAACTTGCCGAAGAGGAAATAAACCAAACGCTGGAGGCGAACCAGCCCCGCCTAAACCTTACCCCCAAACAAAAAGAGCGCTGGCATAAAAAGTGCCTGTGCCTTGTTGGATTTGGCGAAGTAGAGCCAATACAGCCACTGGCTTTTGACCATCAGGGCAATATGGACGATTGGCTGATTATTGAAAAAATTGAGGATGTGGTGGTGGGCACCAGCATCCCCTATAACTACGAAAAATCGAGGTTTTAACCGTGGCCAAATCCCCAAAATAGGGCCTATGGTAAAAGTTAAAGCAACAAACCGTATATAAAACAGTAAGAAAGCGAGGATGTTGATGAAAAAGCTGGATGTAAAACTATATAAAATGGTGGTAAACAAAGGCAAAGAAGAAGTAGCAAAAAAATGGCTGTCCTTTTTAAAATCCAATGCCGAAAATGCGGTAGAGGGGCTTAAAAACGAAAAGGTATATCTCGAATCTTACTTTACAACCACAGAGGGCAACACAATGATTGTGTACTGCTTTATGGCTGCCGATAATATAGATTATGCAAACGGGGTTGCCCGCAAAAGCGAAAGCGAACTGGATAAACAGCACTTTGCATATGGGGCCGAGTGCATAAGCCAAACCGAGGGTGAAATACTGGATTGCTTTTTGTATATCGAAAATATACAAAGCCTGTAATTCCACTGCAACATAACAAAAGATACAGATGGTTTACGCAACACCACATAACTTTACCGGATACAAAAATAAATAAAACAAACAAACCCCGGCGCCTTGGCGCCGGGGTTTGTTTGTAAGGCTGTAAATTGCAGGTTAACAAATTATATGGGTTGCGGCCTTAAGTAATGGCACAAGCATGTTGGTAAAGGCAAATAAATGTGCGGTTTAGCTTGTGGCCTGCGCAAACTCTTGTAGTACGGCCTGCTGCAGTGCCTGCAACATAGCGGGATTTTTTCCGCCTACAGGGCGGGCGTCAATTTCGCATACTGCGCAGGCCAGCCCGCCAGAGCTGCTGACAATCACTTCGTCTGCCTGCATCAGCTGGGGCAGGGTAAAAGCTTCTTCTTTAACGGGTATATTAAGGGTACGGCACTGCGCAATTAAATGCGCGCGCGAGATGCCGGGCAGGATGAGATGATCGGTAGGGGCGGTTTGAAATACGCCGTTGGTTAAAATAGAAATATTAGAATGGCAGCACTCGGTAACACGCCCACTGCGGTGCAATACAGCTTCTTCACAGCCAGATTGTTTGGCGCGTTCGCTTACCATTACGTTGGGTATCAGGTTTAGGCTTTTAATATTGCAGTGCAAAAAGCGGGTATCTTCGGCCGATATAAGCCGCAAAGGTGCGGTAAGTGGGTTTGCCTTGCGGGGGGTAAGGGTTACCAGCAGGTTGGCGGGTATGTTTGGGGGCAAAAAGGCGTGCCCGCGTGGGCCGGTGCCACGGCTTAGCTGCCAGTACACCATCAATTCGTCATCTTCTACCTGCGGCAGCAGGCTGTTTAGTATATCGCTTAGTTCCTCTGGGCTATGCCCCGGGCGTATGCCCAGCATGGCGGCGCTGCTAAAGTAGCGGTTTAAATGCTCTTCCAGGGCAAATATTTTGCCGCCCCGCGCCAACGATGCCTCGTAAATGCCGTCGCCAAAATACACGGCACGGTCTAAGGCAGGTAGGGTAAGTTCTTCCAGCGGGGCAATGGTGCCGTTATAGTAACCAAGTGTTTTCATTCGCTTTCTCCTTATAGTGGCAACATACATCAAGCACAAAGTATTACCACCCATAGTATGCGCCAAATTAATTGCAATGGCAATACAAAAAACCCTTTAAAACCCGGTAAAACCCCGGACATAAAACATACAAAGTAATAGGCTTACAATATGTATAAGATGCAAAAAGCATATGCCCTTTGCACGGCAAAAATACCAATAAAGGCTTTTGCAAATAAAAATATATTTTGTAAAAAGCTAAAAAATGTACCGGCAAGCAGTTAAACCTCAAAAAAGAATTAAAAAAGAAAAAATAAACCTATAAAAGTTGTTTTATAAACATAAAATAGATAGTAGGTGTTATTTTAAAAGAAAACAGAATGGGATATATTATCAAAAACGGATTATAAACTGTGCAACTCTTACAAAAAATAATATGGATATTGGTGCATAATAGCTTATTGACACTTTTATTTATAGCGTGTTAATATTATGACGAAAGAAATGTAAACGTTTACAGAAAACGATTACAAAATTATTTAACCACAGCATTTTGGGTGGGCACTGCCCGCCGCAAAAAGGAGGCCCGCATTTTATGACAACCATAGAGGATGTTGCAAAAGAAGCGGGCGTTTCTATTGCCACAGTTTCACGCGTGTTAAACCAGCAGCAAACCGTGCGCGAATCTACCGCAAAACGGGTATACGATGCCATTAAAAAGCTGCGGTACGAGCCCAACCTAATGGGGCGCAACCTGCGCAAAAACGAAAGCAGGGTACTGCTGATACTGACCCCCAACATCGAAAACCCCTATTATGCGCACATCTTATCCGGCATTGGGGATGCGGCAAGCGAAAAAGGCTACAGCGCGCTTATTTATAACTCGGCCGAAAAGCCTGAGCGTGAACGCGAAGCCATGGAGATGCTGCACCGCCGCCGTGCAGACGGCGCCATTGTACTGGCAAGCAATATAGATTGCCATTGGCTGAAAGAGTACGAATTGCAGTACCCCGTGGTGCAATGCTCGGAGTTTGACCCCGAGGTGGATATTTCCCACGTGGCAATAGACAACTACGCCGCCACCTGCGAGTTAATGGAATATCTTGTAAGCCTTGGGCATGCCAACATTGCCACCATAAGCAGCACAAACGATTATCACTCTACCCGCCAGCGTTTAGACGGCTACCGTGACACCCTTAAAAACCACAGCCTGCCGCTGCACAAAGGCTACATCAACTACGCGGCAAGCGATTATTCTTTTAAAAGCGGACGCAAGGCGGCGCGCATTTTGCTAAGCCAAACCCCGCGCCCCACCGCTATCTTTTGCATATCGGATACGTTGGCACTTGGTGCGGTTACCGCCGCCCGCGAAATGGGCCTGCGTGTGCCGGAGGATCTTTCGGTAATAGGGTTTGATGATGTGGATTACACCACCATGATGCACCCCTATATTTCTACCGTGTCTCAGCCCTGCTACCAATTGGGGCGCAAAGCAACCGAGATGCTGTACGGCCTGATAGCACAGCCCGACAGCAGCCCAAGGGAACTGGTGCTGCCCCACCAGCTAATGGTGCGGGAAACCACAGCCCCCGCGCCTGCCACCACTTAAGTTGTTAACCGCGGCCGCATACGGCGGCAACGGAAAACTATATTGCACAAAAAGTTTTAGGAGGAAAAGGTAATGAAAAAAGTACTTGGTATTTTGCTGGCCGTTGTAATGCTTACCGGCCTGCTGGCTGCCTGCGGTCAAACCGCATCTTCCGGCGCCGGCTCCACAGGTGCACCGTCGGTATCTACCGGCAGCACCGGCACAGAAGGAAAACATAAAATTGGCATTTTGGCACCTGCTGTAACACACGGCTGGGTAGCAGCTGTTGCTTACAACGCAGAAGCTCGCGCCAAAGAACTGGGCGATGAAGTTGAGTACAAACTGTACACCAGCAACAACGCCGAAGAAATGACCACCCAGCTAGACGACCTGATGACTTGGGGCGCCGAAGCCATTGTTGCATTCCCTCAGTGGGCAGGCATGGAAGTGCCCATCCAACAGGCAATTGACAAGGGTGTTGTAGTAGTAAACTTTGATATCGAAATTGCTGCCGACGGCGTATACCGTGTAACCGGCGACAACGAAGATATGGGCATTCAGGGCGCCAACTACATCGTAGACAAAATTGGCACCGAAGGCACCGTTGTAATTTTAGACGTTCCCACCTCTGGCTCTGTTGCCGAACTGCGTAAAAAAGGCTTTACCGAGACCATGGCAGAAATTGCCCCCAACGTAAAGCTGGTTGAGTATGCTACCAAGTTTACCCGCGAAGACGGCCTGGCCGACATGAGCGATATCCTTACCAGCAATCCTCAAATTGACGCTGTATTCTCTATGGACGACGAAACTTCTATCGGCGCTTTGCAGGCCATTAAAGAAGCCGGCCGTACCGACATCAAAGCCATCACCGGTGGCGGCGGTAGCCAAGAATACTTTAAAATGATGCCCGAAAACGAGAGCATCTGGATTGCATCCGCTTTGTACAGCCCTGCCATGGTTAAAGACGCTGTAGATATGGCTTTGGACGTACTAAACGGCAAAACTGTAGAGCCGGTAGTTATCATCCCCACCCAGATTGTTGACCGTGACAACTACACCGACTACCTGGACGAGAACTCTCCTTACTAAGCAATAAAAACAAAACAGGGGTACTTGCCCCTGCAAAGGGTTACCGGCGGGCAGAGCCTGCCCGCCGGTTTGCCAATAAGCCCTGTGGCGTGTGATATTTACAGCAAGTTATCCTTTGGTTATACTAAAGGTAACCCGGCAGTTTGCTGTATGCGGTTTGGCGTTGTTGCCGGACAATGGAACTTTACTAAAACCGCTATTATTACGCCGCGCTTGGCAAAAAGGCTATGGCAGGCGCCATAGCCTTTTATTTAAAAAAGGATGTGATTTGATGACGCTGGAGATGCGGGATATCTGTAAGGCGTTTGGGGCCAACATAGTCCTGCGGTCAGTTTCGCTGTCTTTAAAAGAAGGCGAAATCTGTGCCCTGTTGGGAGAAAACGGTGCCGGTAAGTCTACCTTGATGAATATATTGGGCGGCGTGCTTCCGGCCGATTCGGGCAGTATCATCATCGATGGAAAAGAAATAAGTTTTGCCACCCCGGCCGAATCTTTAAATGCCGGTATTGCCTTTATCCACCAAGAGTTAAACCTGATTAACGATTTACCCATTTACGAAAATATGTTTATAGGGCGCGAGCTGCGTACCAAAGGCGGCCTGCTGGACCTAAACACTATGATTAAGAAAACACAGGAAGTATTCGACCGGATGGATATCCAAATGAACCCGCGTACCATGGTGCGCGAATTGGATGCTTCTTATAAACAGATAGTGGAAATTGCGCGTGCGCTAATGATGAACGCCTCCATTATCATAATGGATGAGCCCACCACCTCACTTACCGAGCCCGAAATACAGCGCGTGTTTGAAATGATGCGTATGCTGCAAAAAAAGGGTGTTGGCATCATCTTTATCTCTCACAAATTGCAAGAGGTGCTTGACGTTTGCACCAATTTTACCGTGCTGCGCGATGGCGTAATGGTGTCTAACGGTGTTACCGCCGATGCCACAATCGATTCTTTGGCGCACGACATGGTAGGGCATGATGTACGTACCGAATCTTTAAGCCGCAAGGCAAAGCTTGCCCACAGCGTACTAAGAGCAGAAAAGCTAAGTAACGCAAAGGATTTTAGGGATATTTCTTTTGATGTACGCGCGGGCGAAGTGCTGGGCTTTACAGGCCTTTTGGGAGACGGACGCAGCGAGCTGTTTTTGGATATTTTTGGCGCGGGCGGCAAATATACAGGGCAGGTATTTTTAGAAGATAAGCCGGTACACATTGCCAATACCACCAAAGCGCTGCACCATGGCATTGCCTATGTGCCGCGCAACCGTAAAGAAAACGGCATTATAAAAGATATGGATATACTGGAAAACGGCTCTATTGTAACCTGGCCCTCTATTGCGCGCCTTGGGTTTATCAACCGCAAAAAGCAGCATGATGATTTTGAGGAACAGGCCAAAGAGCTGCACATAAAAATGGGTGCATCTACCGATTCTATCCTTAGCCTTTCGGGCGGCAATCAGCAAAAGGTAGTGCTTGCCAAATGGCTTAGCAGCAGCCCCAAGGTTCTGGTGCTGGATAACCCCACACAGGGTGTAGACGTTGGCGCCAAAGAAGAAATTTACGATATCATCCTGCGCCTGGCAGATAACGGCGTTGCTGTAATTGTACTTTCTAGCGAAGCACAGGAAATTATACGTGTATGCAACAGGGCGCTGGTAATGTATCACGGCGCTTTGCAGGGTGAGGTAGAGGGCAGCACGATGAACGAGCACGATATTATGAAGCTGGCCACCGGCGGCATGTTAAGCTAAACAGGGAGTGTTGAGTATGGATACCATAAAAAAGACAGAAAAAAAGGGCTTTTTTGCCTGGCTGCGCGATATGTGGGTAAACCATCCGCTGTTTAGTACAGCATTAGTGCTGCTGCTAATGGTTATTGTGCAGGGCTTTGTTTTGGCGGGGCAAACCCCCAATTTTGCAGAGTGGCTACCCAAGTGGGCCAACAACTGGATGAACATTTTGCGCAATAACGCCAGTATAGGCATTATTGCACTGGGTATGACCTTTGTAATTATTTCCGGCGGTATCGATTTGGCCGTTGGCTCTACGCTGGTAGCGGTGGGCGCGGTTGTAATGATGCTGATTGACACAGGCGATAAGGGCTTTTTGCAAAACCTTGGCATTACCGGCATACCGGCTTTTATTATTGCCATTGCTGTTGGGTGCCTGTTTGGCACTGCACTGGGCGGTGTAAACGGTTTGCTTATTACCAAAGGTAAATTGCCCCCCTTTATTGCCACACTTGGTATTATGAAGATATGCCGCAGTGTTACCCAGCAGGTTATGCAGGGCTATACACCCACTGTGCCAAAGTCGTTTTTGCAAATTGCCAGCTTTGAAATTGGCGGGCAAATGCTAATGCCCATTATTTACTGGGCCGGGTTGGCAGCTATTTTTTACGTTGTTTCTAAACGCACCACCTTTGGCCGCCAAGTAATAGCGGTGGGCAGTAACGAGCGTGCGGCAAAACTGTCGGGCGTAAGCGTTAGCAAGGTTAAAATGGGTGTGTATGCCCTTATTGGCCTTATGGTTGGGCTTGCCACCATTTTGCAGGTAAGCCGTATTGGCTCTATGGACCCCGCCAACGCCGGCAGCGGGTACGAGATGGACGCTATCTCGGCCGTTATTGTGGGTGGTACCAGCATGGCAGGCGGCCGCGGCACCATTTTGGGCACCGTAATAGGCACCCTGATTATTGTTGTAATGAACAACCTGCTTAACCTCATTGGCGTACCGCCATTTTTGCGCGAAGCCTTTAAGGGTGTAATTGTAATTGCAGCGGTTCTGCTGCAAAAAAAGGAAAATAATTCCTGATAGCAGCGCCAACAACGCTGTAGGGCAAGGAGAATAGCTATGTTCAAAATAGGAATAATAGGCTGCGGTAAAATTGCGCAGGTGCGCCATATACCGGAGTATGCAGACAATAAAGACGCACAGCTGTGGGGCTATTACGACTTAAACACGGCCCGTGCAGAGGAGCTTGCCCAAAAGTTTGGCGGCAAAGCCTATGCCTCTTACCAAGATATGTTGGCAGATAAAGAGATAGACGCTGTAAGCGTGTGCGCCGCAAACAATGTACACGCCGAAATTACCATTGCCGCCCTGCGCGCAGGCAAACATGTATTGTGCGAAAAGCCCATGGCCATTACCCTGCAAGAGTGTGAGGATATGGTAGAGGAAGCCAAGAAGGCAGGCAAGTTTTTGATGATAGGCCAAAACCAGCGTTTGGCAAAGGCCCATGTAAAGGCCCGCCAACTGGTAGAAGAAGGCCTAATTGGAAAGGTGATTTCTTTCCGCACCACCTTTGGCCATGCCGGCCCCGAAACTTGGAGCATTGACCCCGGCGCAAACACTTGGTTTTTTGACAAAACCAAGGCAGCTATGGGCGCTATGGCCGATTTGGGTATTCATAAAACCGACCTTATTCATTACCTTACCGGCGAAACAATTGTGGAAACAACGGCAAAGCTGGTAACGGTAGATAAACGCGACGCCACCGGCCAACTGATTGGGGTAGACGACAACGCAATATGCGTATACACCCTAAGCAATGGAGCTGTGGGCACCATGCAGGCCAGCTGGACCTTTTACGGCCCCGAAGACAACAGCACTGTGCTGTACGGCATCAAAGGGATGCTTAAAATCTACGACGATCCCTCGTACTCCATACAGTACGTAAACCTTGCGGGCGAGCGTATTTTGTACGACATAGACCGCATACAAACCAACGATAACCAAACCAAATCTGGCATTATTGATATGTTTGTAGAGAGCCTTGTAACCAATACTCAGCCCTCTATATCGGGTGCCGAGGTGCTAAAAGCCATGCGCGCCGTGTTTGGCAGTATTCAATCTTCTGATACAGGCCGCGCCGTACAGGTAAACGGCTAAGCAAAAATAAAGCAGCACCGGCCTTTGCCTTTTTTGGCGTGCCGGTGCTTGTTACCAAACTTTAAAGGAGTGCAGGAAGCATGAAGTTGGGGCTTGTAAGCGCCATTTTAGATGGCTGGAACTACGAAGAAATGATAGATACCATTAGCAGCATGGGCTACAACTGTGTTGAAGTTGCCTGCTGGCCCAAGGGCAAGGCAGAGCGCCGCTATGCCGGCGTAAGCCACATTGATGTAGATGACCTTACCGACGAAAAAGCAGAGCATATTTTGCAGTATGCCGCCCAAAAAGGGGTGCAAATTTCGGCTTTGGCCTTTTATCCCAATACAATGGACGCAGACCTTGAAAAGCGTACAGCCAATATAGAGCACCTTAAAAAGGTAATACAGGCCAGCGCCAAGCTGGGCATAAACTTGGTTACCACCTTTATAGGAAGAGACTCGGCCAAAACCGTAGAAGAAAACCTGCAATTGTTTGCCGAGGTTTGGCCCCCCATTGTACAGCTTGTAGAACAGCTGGGCGTAAAAATTGCCATCGAAAACTGCCCCATGCTGTTTGGCCCCGACCAATGGCCCGGCGGGCAAAACCTTGCCACAACACCCGCCATTTGGCGCCAGATGTTTGAAATTATCCCCAGCAAAAACCTTGGCATTAACTACGACCCCAGCCATTTTATTTGGCAGCAAATGGATTATGTTAAACCGCTGTACGAGTTTAAAGATCGTATTTTTCATGTACACTATAAAGACATAAAAATGCTAAAAGACAAGCTGGACGATTACGGCGTTATGGCCTACCCCCTGCAATATATGATTCCTAAACTGCCCGGCCTTGGCGATGTAGATTGGGGCAAGTATGTATCTGCCCTTACCGATATTGGTTACGACGGCTTTACCTGCATAGAAATTGAGGATAAAGCCTTTGAGGGCAGCCGTGAACGTGTGCTGGACAGCCTGCGCATTGCCAAGCGCTACATTGACCAGTTTGTAATTTAATAGCCAACCCAAAAAATATTGTGTAAAACAACCGGTGCCGTTAAAAGCACCGGTTGTTTTATTGCAGCTGCTTTTTGCAGGGGTGCAAAATGTATAGGCAAGATTGATAAAAGATGCGGTATACCTTATTATTTAAATAATAAGCAAATAAAACCAAACGGAGGGGAACCCCATGCCCGTGCTAATAGATAAGCAGATACAATATGGCTTTAATTATTTTCATAAAGACGAGCCACGGCAAAAATGGGTAATTGAAGTGGCGGAGTACAATGGAGAAAGCGCACTTACCATTAACTGCACCCAATTGGGAGATAGCTTTACCCCGCAGTACAAAACAGCAGGGCAAAAAAAGCGGGTTTTGCAGGAGTGGTGCGACTTTTTGATAAAAAACGATACTGCGTTTGAAGAATTGCGGTTTGGCTCCCGTATGCCGCAGCAATTGTTTGATGCTGCTTGCAGCCAAAAAAGGTTTAAAAAGTTAAGCATTAAATGGGGTGTATACCCAGACCTTACTAGGCTAGCACAGTTAACAAAACTGGAGTATCTGCACCTTGGCTCCGGCTCGGGTACAATAAGTATTTTGCCAATTGCAAAGCTTACCAATTTGGTGGCGCTTTCGGTAGAGAATTTTCAAAAAATAACTGATTACAGTCCCTTTACGGCGCTTACCCATTTAGAGAGCCTTTCGATTGAGGGGGACGGAATGGGCCCGCAGTATATCCATGTAGATTCTTTGGAGTTTTTAAAGCAGATGCCCCAGCTGCGCTTTTTTAGCCTTTTAACAGCAAGGTTAAAAAGCAAGGATCTATCTCCGCTATTGGCGCTAACACAGCTAGAGCACCTTACATTGCGTGCAAGTAAGGAGGCAAAAGCCCTGTACCCGCAGCTTGCTGCATTGCCCAAATTAAAATACGGCTTGCTGGTAAAAAGGCCTGAGATGTACAAAAGCTGATGGAGTAAATTAAAGGTGTGTACATCTTTAAAATGAAAAAGCAGGAAAAAAAGCGACAGCTGCCTTTTTACGGGTAACTGCCGCTTTTTATTGTGTTGTGCGATTTTGTTTATAGCAAACAGCAAAAGCAAGATGTAACTACACTGGTAAAGATTAGCCCCATTGTTCTTCGCATTGATAAGGCACGCCCAATTGGTACCCTTCAAATATGGAGTCTCCGCTTATAAAGGTAACGGTAATAAAAGGAAACTCTGTTTCGGGGTTTGCGGGTTCTAAGCTGTTTTCTTCTATTACAAAAACAAAGGTTTGGGTAATTTCTTCTGTTACAATAGATTCGGCGTCAGGTTCATCCCCACGCAGATAATAGGGTGTGATGCGGTTTGTAGAAACAAAGGTAACCTGATTACCCTCTACCGTAAAGGTGCCATTGTAATTGTAGTAAGAAGAAAAAATAATGGCAGTGCCATTATTGCGCAGGCTTACAATAAAGTAATTTTCTCCGCTTTCGTCGCTATATCCCCAGTTTTCTTGCACACTTCTTGCGGTAAGGGTACCAAAAGAGAGAGCTGGTATAGAGGAGGCAGAGGCAGAAGATGCGGAAGCAGAGCGAACAGAAGATACAGCAGCAGAGCTGCTTTGCAGGAATATATCGCTTGTGCTGCCACAAGCTGTAAACAACAGCGTGCACAATAGCAGGCATGCAAGTATACTGCTTTTTTTCATTTGACGATACTCCTTATTGCGCAAAGAGCTTTTTATAAAGTGCTAGTGCTGATGCTGGTGGTGCATATCCGGTGTATGCAAATGGCTATGCTGCATTGGCTGGTGGGTATGGGGGTGGCTATGGTAACCTTTTACTGGGTGGGCATGTGTATGGGTATGGTGCATATCATCGTGGCGGTGCCTATGCTCGTGCTGTACCGGCGCATGCACATGGTTGTGGCTGTGCTTTTCGGAAGAAGCAAGGTACGCCCCAGCGGCCATAATGGCAAAGGCGGCAACAAAAGCAAGGGTAATGTTTTCTTGCAAAATAATAAAAGAAAGTGCGGTGCCCACAAAGGGGGCAATGGCATAATAGGCGCTGGTGCGTGCTGCGCCAAGGTGCCGCTGTGCCAAAATGTAAAAATAAATGCTAAGGCCGTATGCTACAAAGCCAAGGGCAAGTGCCATGAAAATATACGGTATTTTGGGGATGGTACGTTCTGTAACAAGCGAAATAATCAATGCCCCAAGGCCCGAGCCAAGCCCCTTAATTACCACAATTTGCACCGGGTTTTTAAGCGACATCATGCGGGTGCAGTTATTTTCTAGCCCCCAGCACAGGCAGGCCGCCAAAACAAAAAGCAACCCGCTAGAAAACTGCATCCCGGCAAAATCTTCTACCGAAAGTACAATGCAAGAAAGGGTGATAAGCGCTATCGAAATCCACATTCTTTTGCCAATACTCTCTTTAAAAACAAGCAGGGCAATAAGGGTGGTTGCCACTATCTCAAAATTGTTAAGCAAAGATACGGCGGCGGCGTTGCTGGTGGCAAGCCCCAACATTAGCAGTACGGGGGCGGCAATGTCCAGCAGTATCATTAGTATTGTATAGGGCAATTCTTTTTTGGTAAGGTGTGCCTCGGCAGGTTTGGTGCTTGTGCGCCCTTGCAGCAAAAATACAAAAGACATGCCAATGCCTGCCCCAAGGTATAGCAGCGCGGCCATCATAACAGGCGAGATATTGCCCAGCAGCAATTTTGAAAGCGGTGTGCTTATGGCGTAGCACAGGGCGGCGGTAACGGCGTACAGTATTGCGGGGGTTGGTTTTTTCATACCTATATATAAGTGCACAGGGGGCGTGGATGCAAAACTAAAAATAAAGCCTGTGCACGGCTCCTCTCTTGTAAAAGTATACCCGCAAGGGCTATGGCAGGCAATACCTGTATAATAAAAAAGACACACCCTGTTATAAAGCGGGGTGTGTCTTTTTAACGGCATAAACTATAAAACCCAAAAAACAAAGGTGTAGGGTGTGTCCATTTGCTGGCTGGCAAACAGCTTATCGCCCCCCACAATGGTAAGGGTAATGTACATATTGCCCTCACGGTCATCTAATGGGATGGCGTCAAAATTTTCTCCCTTTGCTATATCAAAAATGCAAATGTATTCGGCAGGTTCTACAGCAGGCACACTTTTTGCGCCCCACTCGTAGGCGGTTTGCTTGGTGGTAAAGGTTACGGTAACCTGCATTTGGCTAACGGTATATGTACCCGTATAAAAATACTGGTTGTTTTGCAGCCCGGCGGTGCCATCCTCTTTTAGGCTAAGCACAGCGTACTCGTCTGTTTCGGTTTTATAGCCCCACGCTTCGCCAATTACGCCAATAAGGGAGCTGTCTGCCGGTATAGGGTTGCCGGAGGAAGACGGCAGGCTCGAAACAACAGCCGAAGCGGGAAGCGAAGAAGAGGGGGGGGAAGACGATGAGAGAGCCGAAGAAGAAGATAGCCCGGCGTGGCAGGCCGTTAAAAATGCAAAACAAAGCAAAAATACAACAGGGGCAAATATACGTTTTTTCATAACATAACCTTTCTGGAATAGTGAAATGCGGGGAGGGTGGCTGCGCATTGCAAGCCACCATATAAAAAAGATATTAGCTTACCTGAACAGTGCTTACAATCTCTTCCATTAAAGCTATGCCCTGCTGGGCATAGTCTGGATGCAGCCAGTACTGTAAAATAAAGGCATACTGGGGGTTGTAAAAAAAGCTCCAATCTTCTGTGCCGTACTGGATAAAAGAAACATACTCGTTGTAATGGTAAAAGGTGCGTTCGGTATGATTTTCGGAATAAGTATAGGTAACCCAACTGCCATAGCTTTGGGCTTCGTAGGTATTTTTGTCTACCTCGCGTATGGTTTCCTCTTCCATAGAGGTCATGTAAAAGTTGCCAATTTTGGTGGTAAAGCCGTCATCCTGCCCCCAGTAAGGGTATTCAAAAGCAGAATAATCTATTTCAATAATCGCTTCGCTGCCCTGAACATTAATAGAAAACCCCTTGGGCAGCTTTACAGAAATATTGTAGTCTGCCAGTGTAAAGGTGTAACTGCTCCAGTTTTGCTGCGAAATTTCTGGCAGAGAAGAAACCACCTCGGACGACGGCAAAGAAGAAACCGCAGAGGATGCCGGAACAGAAACGGGCGCCGAAGAAGATTGCTGTAAACGTACCGAACTGCCGCCGCAGGCGCTTAGCAAAAACAGGGCACACAGCATAGCAGAGAAAAGCGGTAAAATCTTTTTCATGATGTCACGCTCCTTTTTAGTATAAGGAAAGTATAGCGCGGTGAGCAGGGGTTGGCAAGGGGCAAAAGCATACAAAAAGGGGGTGTTTTTAATTACATAAAAGGGGGCAATGTGTTACAGTGGAAGACAGAAAAGCAGCCATTTAAAAGGCGAAAACAGCGATGGAAAGCGCAAGTGCTGCTGGTTGTACAATTTGCTGCGGAGGCGCATGGGTTGAAAACGTGGAAGACAATTAAGTGGAAAGAAATATTTACACTTACATGGAGCACACTGCTGATGGCAGTGGACATTTATTTTTTTAAGTTTCCCAACAATTTTTCTTTTGGTGGCGTTACCGGCCTTGCCGTAGTGCTGGCACGGGTAATGCCATTTTTGGCCTCGGACATTAGCTTTGTGCTAAACATGCTGCTTTTGGTGCTGGGTTTTGCGGTGCTGGGGCGTTCTTTTGGCATAAAAACAGTATACACCAGCGTGTTGTTGTCTGTGGCAATGTCTGTGCTGGAGCGCATTTGCCCCTTGCAGGGCCCCCTTACCAACCAGCCATTGCTGGAACTGCTGTTTGCCATTGCCCTGCCTGCGCTGGCAAGCGCGGTATTGTTTTACAACAGCGCCTCCAGCGGTGGTGCCGATATTATTGCGCTGGTGATGAAGAAATACTCGCAAATTAACATAGGCAAAGCCCTGCTTATCTCCGACGCGGTGGTGGCTGTGGCCTCCTTCTTTTTATTTGGTGTGCAAACCGGGCTTATGTCTACCGTGGGTGTTGTGGTAAAGTCTGTTTTGGTAGATGGCTTTATCCAAAACATGAACACCAACCGCTACATTACGGTAATATGCGAAGACAAAGAAAAAATATGCGATTACATTGTAAAGGTACTGCACCGCAGCGCCACCATGTGTACGGCACGCGGGGTGTTTAGCAACCGAGATAAATATATGATTATTACGGCAATGCGCTCGCGCGAGGCGGTTAAGCTGCGTAAGTTTATCCGCGAAAGCGACCCCCACGCCTTTGTGCTGGTGCAAAACACATACGAAATTATGGGCAAGGGCTTTAAAGATTATTTTTAGGCCGCTGCCTGCTGCCCTAAAGCAACCCGCATAAAAAGGAGAGCCGCATGCAAAAGCAACAGCTAAGCTGTACCAACTGCTATGCCCAGGCCTGCAAAGGCACCGGCAAGCCCTACCCCGCGTTTTGCCCCTCGCAACAGGCAGGCCCGGCAGATAGGGAGGCGGCCATGCAGCAATACCTGAAAAACGATTTTGTGCGCAGGGTAGAGGTGGCGTCTTCGGAGCTGGTGATGGAAACCAGAGGAAGCCTGAACCGGGTAGAAGAAATAATGGATTTTGCCCGCCGTATGCAAATGACAAAAATAGGGGTTGCCACCTGTGTGGCGCTAATGTCCCAAAGCCGTGTACTGGCAAAAATACTAACGCAAAACGGGTTTGAGGTAAGGGGTGTGGGCTGTAAAGTGGGAGAGATGCAGCACCAAGAGGTGGGCATAAAGCCCGAGCTGTGCAAGCCCGGCGCCGTACCGCTTTGTAACCCTGTAATGCAGGCGCAAATGCTTAACGAAGCAGGCACCCAGCTAAACGTAGTGGTAGGGCTCTGTGTGGGACACGATAGTTTGTTTATGAAATATTCGGACGCCATTTGTACCACGGCGGTGGTAAAAGATAGGATGCTGGATAATAACCCGGTGCTGGCCCTACAAGAGTAAGCCAGCTTGTAATATGGATAAATGCCATGGGAGAAAGAGCAATGGAAAATAAAAACACACCCCTAACACAGCCCGCCATCCGCTTGGGCAGTTTTGTACTGGAATGCAAAGCCCCCAAAGACCTTGCCGGGTTTTACAGCAAGCTGCTGGGTGTGCCGCTTGCCGAGGAAAGTGACGGCTGGTGCATTATTAAGCTGCCGGGCAGTGGCATAGAGCTTTCGTTCCAGCGGGACGAAGAATACCAGCCTCCTGTTTGGCCGGGCAGCGGCAACGAGCAGCAGATGATGGCACACCTAGACCTTTTTACAAAGGATAGGCTTGCCGCGGTAGAATATGCAGTAGCGCTTGGGGCGGTTGTGCCCCCTGTGCAGTATTGTGAGCCGGAGTGGAACCAACAGTGGACCACCCTGTTAGACCCGGCGGGGCATCCCTTTTGCCTGTGCGACGACCATTTGTAAAAAGATAGTTCGCAAAGCCAATATAAAAACAAATAAGCAAACGGCGCAGAGTGATAAGCTCTGCGCCGTTGTTTTATAATAAAAGGCTAAAAATCATCTGCTGGCCTTTTGGCCCCAGTCGCCTAATGCCGGTGTCGGTAAAACCGCAGGCAAGGTACAGGCGCTGTGCAAGGGTGTTTTTTTCGTTTACAGCCAGCACAATTTGGTTGGTAGGGGCAAAGTTTGCCAGCACAAAAGCGGGTAGCAGGGTAAGCACGGTTTTTGCATACCCTTTTTGGGTGTGGCGGGCATCGGTAGAAAAAGACCGCAGCAAAACAGCGTTTGCGTTACTTGTATAGTGCTGTTTATAAGGCCCTTCATCCAGTAAAAAAAGCTAACCAGTTCTTCATCTTTTAACCCAAGTATCGGGTGATATGCGGCATCTTGCAAATAAAGCTGCACGGCCTCTGTGGGTACGCCGGTAAAGGCCTGCATCTCGGGGGTAAGGTAGTAGTTTTGTACCCTTTGGCTGTAAGCGGGGGTGTATTGTATAAGCCTCATTTTCAATCCTTCTGCCCAAATGCCGTATATGGGCCATGCCTATAATATTGTGTATACATTACAATACTGCAAGCGAGGGCAAAATAACAGCTTTTTTGGGTATGCGATTTGTAAAATAAGGGTAAACGAGATAAGACCCTGTTGGATAGTAGATAAGCAAAAAGCGCAAAGCCCGGCGTTAAATATAAAGGCAGGCAGTAGTCAGCCTTTTATTAACCTGCCAAAAGCACATATAAGGAAACAAACCCGCCCGAAAGCAGCCCTACGCCAACACCCAACAAGGTGCCTACCCCTGCGCCCCATATGTGGTGCAGGGGGCTTTTATATTCGGCGGTCATATCTTCGGTACCGGGTATCATTAGCTTTTTGCTGTGGCAAAATATGCCAATATCCAGCACCAGCATATCGTATAGGTTTACACTAAAAAACAGGATAAACACATGCAAAAAAGCGCTCCAAAAGGTTTGCGCGCCCGATAGATAAGCCACCAAGGCCAATACTGCCGCAATAATAAAAACCGAGGCGATTTTTGCAGCCAAATGCTTTTGCTTTGTGGCCTGTATGGTATTTGCATACTGGGGCAAACTTTCTACCCTTTTGCGTATTTTGGGCGGGTAAGACATTATTTGCCCTATGGGATTTTTGTACAGCGACGGCAGTATAATAAGTGTAAACAAACCGCATAAAACAATACATTGTATGGCCAGCAGCATAACTTCTCCTTTGGGTAACGGGTTTATTCTGTAAACAAATAATCGCACAACTGTGTGCAAAGCAGGGCAAAGGTTTGGGGCAGTACATTTTGGTGCAGGTAGGCTCGGTTTTCGGCGGCAAAGCCCATAATTTTCATCATATTGGCGGCAACATAGGGGCTGGCACCTGGGCGCAAACCAACCATGTGCTGCATCAAAGCGCCAATAATTTCTTCTTCTTCGGGGGTGTCTGCCCTGTATTTGTCGGGCAGCTTTTTGCGCAGCCAAAGGGCGTCCTCTTGAGAGAGCGCGCCAAGAAAGTTGTTGTCTTCTATAAAAGAAAAAGAATGCAACAGTTCTTCTACCGCTGCGCGGGTAAGCCCGCCATATTGCTGCTGTGCTGTGTTAATGGCTTGCTTCAGCGCGTTTTTGCTGTATAAAATCACGCTGTGGGCATACTCCTCTTTAGAGGGGTAAAAGTGATAAAAAGTGCCCTTGCCAATACCAACACGGGCGGTTATTTCGTCTACCGTCATCCGGCGTATACCCTTTTGTTTTATAAGGGCAATGCCGGTTTGCAGCAGGTGGGTATGTATTTCTTCCCGTTCTTCTATTTTAAAAACAGGGGACATGCAATCACCTCGGTATACTCGTGTGACTAAAATACATAAAAATAGTCACATTGGTTTTTTACACTATAACATTTGGCAAATAACCTGTCAATAAGCGTGTGCAGGCAGCATAAATAAAAAGTGCGGTGGATGAGGGTTGCCCGCAAAAAGAAAGAGCCGCATGCCAAAATAAGTGCAAAAACACCCCGGTAAAAATACCGGGGCGTTAAAAGATTACGTATAATTGTACTGGTAAATGTTTAAAACAGAAAGGGGTAGCTTAGTAGGCAACGCCCTGCTCTAGCATTGCCTGCGCTACCTTTTCAAAACCGGCAATGTTGGCGCCTGCCATCAGGTTGCTGCATAGGCCATAACGCTGTGCGGCATCTAAAGAGGCGCCCACTATGCTTTGCATAATGCTTTTTAGCTTGCGGTCTACCTTATCGGCGCTCCAACCAAGCCGTGCCGAGTTTTGGCTCATCTCTAAACCACTAACAGCTACGCCGCCTGCGTTTGCGGCTTTGCCGGGGGCGTACAAAATGCCTTTTTGCATAAAAAACTCTACGGCTTCTGGGGTGCAGGGCATGTTTGCGCCCTCTGCTACCACCTTGCATCCGTTGGCGGCAAGGGCTTTTGCGTCGGCCTCGTTCAGCTCGTTTTGGGTGGCGCATGGCAGGGCAATGTCGCAGGGAGTATTCCACACGCTTGCGTTTTCAAAAAACTCGGCGTTGCGATGCTCTAAATACTCCGAGATACGGCCCCTACGCTCTATTTTTATCTGTTTTACCACGGCAAGGTCTATGCCGTTTTTGTCGTAAATATACCCGCTGGAATCGCTTAAAGTAACCACCTTGGCACCAAGCTGCTGGGCTTTTTTGGTGGCAAAATAGGCCACGTTGCCACTGCCGGAGATTACCACGGTTTTGCCCTCTATGCTTTGCTTTAGCAAAACATCCATGGCTTCTTCTACATAGTAACACAGGCCATAGCCGGTGGCTTCGGGCCGTATATTGCTACCGCCGTAAGACATCCCCTTGCCGGTAAGCACGCCGGTAAACTCGTTGCGCAGGCGCTTGTACTGCCCATACAGGTAGCCAATTTCGCGTCCGCCAACCCCAATATCGCCAGCGGGTACATCGGTAAACTGGCCAATGTGCCTAAATAGCTCTGTCATAAAGCTTTGGCAAAAACGCATAATTTCGCCGTCGCTTTTGCCCTTTGGGTTAAAGTCGCTGCCGCCCTTGGCGCCGCCCAAAGGCAGGGTGGTAAGGCTGTTTTTAAAGGTTTGCTCAAACCCTAAAAATTTAATAATGGAGGCATTTACCGATGGGTGAAAGCGCAGGCCGCCCTTGTAAGGGCCAATGGCAGAGTTAAACTGTACGCGGTAGCCGCGGTTTACCTGTACTTTGCCAGCGTCGTCTACCCAAGACACTCTAAAGTAAATAAGGCGCTCGGGCTCTGTAATACGCTCTAAAATACCGTATTTTTCCAGCAGAGGGTTGCTTTGGGTTACCGGCTCAAGGCTCTCCAAAACCTCCTGCACAGCTTGCAAAAACTCCGGCTCGTTTGGGTTGCGCCGCTGTACCGTTTGGTACACGCTGCTTACGTAATCTGTCTTAAACATAGGTGTCCTCCTTAAAATAGCCCTGTTCTTGTGGCAGGGCTGCGGTTTGCAGGGCGTAAAGCGGCTCCTCACTTCATCACTTTACCCTAAAGCGAAACCGTAGTTTAGTATATAATATCTTGCATAAAAATTCAAACAAAAAATGGCAAAAGCGCCCAAAAAAACAGGGAGATTGTGCGCCAATCAAGGGCGCTAAAATAGGATAATGCGATAAACGGACAATTTTTGAAATGCCATGTATTTGATATAAGGACACAAAAAAATCGCTCTATCAAGCAAAATAGTGTGATTAAATGTGTCCTGTATTTTTGGCGGTAAAAACCAAAATACAGTTAAAATTTTGCAAAAAAAATAAATAAAAAATGAGAATGGAATCTATATAAAAAACGAATACAAGGCAAAACACCCCAATAGCGGCGTACAAATGCAGGCTTTTGCCAATGCAGGGCAAGGTGAGCCCAAAAGCATATTGACAGCCTTATATGGTTGTGCTAGTATATCCCTGTAGTTAGCGCTTGCTAACATTTGATACTTGTTTAAGCCTGAAAGGGCTTTTTTTGCGGGACGAGGTTAGCTTAAGTTAACCCATGAGGAGGAGTGCGCATGCCGGCACAGCCGGAACAAGCCTTGGCCGAGCATTGTGCCCCTGTGCTGCTGGGCAAAAAGGCGGCCAATTTGTTTTCTCATTGCTGCCAGCCGCAGGATATTGACAATTGCATTAAAGAATTATGCCAGCCCGGCTTATTGGTAGAGCATATGCGCACAGGCCCTGCACGGGGGCTGTGCCTGCTGTACCGTTACAGGCTGCTGCGCAGTGCGCTTGCAAACCCCAAAGCAAGGCAAACCCTTGCGGGGCTGGGGTACCCGGTACATTGCGGTGTAGAGGCACAGCTGGGTTTTTTAAAAGCCAGAATAGCGGCCAGTGCCGACTTTCCGCACGAGATAGGATTTTTTTTAGGATACCCGCCGGATGATGTGGTGGGATTTATCCAAAACAAAGGCCAGTGCTGCAAATTTTACGGCATATGGAAGGTATACGGCAGTGAAGCGCACGCCCAAACGCTGTTTACCGAATACGAAAAATGTAAACAGAAGCTGCTTTGCCACCTGCAAAATGGTGGAAGCATCCGTCATTTATGCGGGCAGAGGCAGCTTGCTGGTGCAGTTAATAATTTTCAGGAGGCTGGATAAATGAGCAAGATTGCTGTTGTGTACTGGAGCGGAACCGGAAATACCGAATCTATGGCAGAGGCCATTACCAAGGGCGCACGTTCTGCCGGGGCAGAGGTAGACGTACTAAGCGTGGGTGATGCAAGTGTAGACAAGCTGAAAGGCTACGATAAGCTGGCCTTTGGCTGCCCCTCTATGGGAGATGAAGTGTTGGAAGAAAGCGAATTTGAGCCATTTTTTGCAGATGTAGAGGGCTCTATCTCGGGCATTAAAGTGGCCCTGTTTGGCTCTTATGGCTGGGGAGACGGCCAGTGGATGCGCGATTGGCAAAAACGCACCGAAGACAATGGAGCCCAGGTGTTTGAAGAGGGCTTTATACAAAACGATGCCCCGGACGAAGCGCTTTGCGAAGAGTTTGGCGCACGGTTTGCCGCTTTTTAAGCAATAATAATCAAAAATATATCCCTTGCTTTTTTGTGGGTGATAAGCCCGCAAAGTGGTTAAGGAAGTATATGCATGTACAGGCAGGCGGTTTGCTTTAAGGCAAGCCGCCTGCTTTGTTTGCGGCAGCGGCGCGGCAATGGCACAATAAACAAGGTAGTTATTTTATATGCAAAACCAGTAAATTAGCGAGTGGTTGCACAAAGACCTGTATCTTGTGATATTGCATACACGGAGCAGGCGCGCGGGCATTTGGTTTGTTTTATGGAGACAACTGCTATAAGGGCGGTACAGGGCATAAAGTATTTGACTGGCAGATAAATGGCTGATACAATGTAAAACTTACAACACAGGCCGCGCGGCAAAACTTTGGCCTGTTTACCCCGTGTGCAAAAAAGTGTGGTGTGGCGCAGCGTTTTGGCGTCGCTTTTGCGGGGGTATGTAGAAAGGGTTTATGAAAAAAGGGCTTACAAAACCAACAAAATTTTTACTGCTGGCGGCATTGGCCGTGTTTGCGGCGGTGGTACTGCTGGTTGGCTATATGCGGCTGGAGTATAAAAACATTAAAACTACAAATCTTTCTTTGCAGGGGCAGGACGCAGCTCTTGCGGGCATTAAAATTGTGTATGCAGTGGATTTTCAGTACGACATGCAAAGTGGAAGAATAGAAGATGAAACTTTTCAAAAAGCGATAGACAAAATAAAAGCAGAGCAGCCGGATTTGATACTGCTGGGGGGAGACTATATTACCAACCCCGACAACCGCCGTGCCGCAATACCCTACCTTGCCCAGTTAGAAGCCCCGCTTGGGGTGTATGCCGTGTTTGGCAACCACGATGCCCGTGCCCGCCAGTTTTTTAAGGAGGAGCTTACCAATATCCACTTTTTAGAGAATGAAACGGTGTATATTGCTTATAACGGCACAAGCCTTGCCCTAACCGGGGTAGAAGATTTGTGGACAGGCAGGCCGGTGTGCCAGCCGGATGCCGTGCAAAAGGGACAGTATGGCATACTGCTGTCGCATAATCCCGATTTTTTTGAAACATTGGCCCCGGAGCTGAAAGACCAGTACAGCCTAACCCTGTCGGGGCATATCCATGCTGGGCAAATTACCTTTTTTGGGTTGTTTGGCGTGCCCTTTGTTTTAGACAGCGTAACCGATTATGGAGAAAAATACCGCTATGGAGAAAAGGTGTACGACGGGCACCGTATTTATGTTAGCTCGGGCCTTGGGGGCGGCGTGGCAAACCTAGCCGTGCGGTTTTTTGCCCAGCCGGAAATTGTACTAATTGCGTAGGCCGCAGCAGGGCAGAGGCCTTTAAAATATAAAAACAAATAATAAAACCCGGTGCTGTTGCGGCACCGGGTTTTTGCTTGAAAAATTGTGAGCAAAGTATGAATAAAAAACATGGATACATAATTTTTTATGTAAATTATTGCAAAAATAAAAATCTATATATTTACCAAAAAAACAGTAAAAAGGGGTACTAAATGCACAATATAACACGAAAGACTTAACGGGTTTGTAAAAGAAATTTACACCAAAAACCGCCAAGGAAGTGGATTGTGGTATTTTAAAATAAAAATAAACGTGTAAACAATAGATATCGCGATTTAGTCACAAAAGTGATTTTTTAAATGACATTATTTGACTGAAAGTGTTCTTTATTTGTATAATTCAGAGGTAAAAGAACGCAAAAGTGTGTTGTATATACATTTTTGCATTGATAATTGGCAACTGAAGGAGATAGTGTTATGAAACGGAAATCAAAAGTGCTGATGCTTTCACTATGCTTGGTGATTGTGCTTTTGACAGCGCTCTCGGTTACTGTTTTGGCCGAAGGCATCATCAACAATGGCATAGAGCTGTACGTTACCACCAATAAGCAGGCCTATACCAAAGACGAAGATGTTGAACTAAATATCATGGTTAAAAATACCACATTAGACCCCATTACCGATGTGGTAATTACCCCCTATATACCCGATGGGTTTGAGGTGCAGCCAGAGCTGGGCGCAAAAGCAGCCCCTGTAGATGTAATTGGCATCGATGAATGCTCTGTAAAAGAGGTTAGGCTTATGTTTACAGGCGTAACCGGGCCGGCTACTTCTTCCAGCACACCCACATCGTCCTCTTCCGGGGGCGGGTCGGGGTCTTCGGGCGGCACAGGTGGTGCCGGTGGAGCGGGCTCTGCCAGCTCTTCGGCGTCGGTTTCTACCACCAGCCCCAAAACGGGCGACGGAATGCTTACCATTGCCATGATTATTTTGGGCACAGGTGTAGCTTGTCTGGCAGTGCTGCTGGTCATTAAGTTTAAAAACAAAAAAGCCTCTAAAATGCTGGCCCTGTTGCTGGTAACCGGGCTTACTGTAAGCGCCGCAGCCATGCTGCCGGTTTCGGTACAGGCAGGCACCGTAGAAGAAAGCATAACCGCGTACTCCAGCTTTACCGTAGACGGGCAAAAATACTCTATTGGCGCAACGGTATCTTACTGCTGTGTTGCCCCTGTAACTGAGGATAGCAGCAGCAATAACAACCTTACAGACAGACCCGGTTCTTCTGCTTCTTCTGAGGCGACTCGTCCGGTTGGGATGCATGGCGTTATTAAGCTAAAAGATGACGTGCCACTGGAGGGGGTTACCATACGCCTGCGCGAGGGGTACGACAATAAGACAGGCGAATACGCCAAAGATGCAAACGGCAATATAATAGAAGTTATTACCGGCGAAGACGGCAAGTTTTTAATAGAGGTGCTGGAGGGTCGGGGCAAAACATATACGGTAGAGTTTAGCAAACCGGGGTATGTTACCCACTACGCCAACGGTACCCTGCAAGAAAACCACTATGTATATTTGTTGATGATAAAAGCATGATTTTAACGGCGCAGATGCGGCAAAAGCTAAACCGGCGCCCCATATACAAAAGACGGGCAATTATTACCCGTCTTTTGTGCCATTTATAAACAGGCAGGAGATAGCAGGCGATGAATGAAAAATGGGTGTTTAAATCCAGCCATGAGGCAGGTGTGCAAAAAAAGAAAAAGGGCACCCCCGAAAATAATAAACCATCCACTGCTTTGCAGCACAAAAAGGCAGACCCAAAGCCCCAAAAGGCGGATGCCATAGATGCTGGCAATAAAATGGAAGATGCAAAAGAAATAAACCCAACAATAAAGCCTTTAAACACGGCCGATGCAGCAACAGAAAAGCAGGAAATAAAAACACCCAAAGAAGCGCTGGATGCAAACAGTGAGAGCGAAGAAGTAAAGCAAAAGATAGAGCAAAAAGCAGAGCAAGAAACAGAGCAAGCCGAAAGTGAGGGTGAGGATATAGATGCTGTTGCTTTAAAAGCAAAGCTAAAACGCCGCAATAGCCTTATAAATGTACTAATAGGCTTTGCACTGTTAATGATTGCCGCAGGGCTTGCCTTTACCGCCTACTATATGTTAAATATAAATGCCGCACGCCAAAGTATAAACGGCCTGCGGGATGTGCGCATAAACCTAACAACGGCACAAACAGGCCAAGAAGCACAAACGCCCTGGCAGCAAGCCTTAATGGAGGCCAATGCCGAAACCCAAACCCAAAACGCCGATTTTGCCGCATGGCTTACCATTGCAAACACCAATATAGATTACCCCGTAATGTTTACCCCAACCGATATGGAGTATTATCTGCGGCGCTCTTTTGATAAGCAAGACAGTATTGCGGGAACTCTCTTTTTAAATGCCGCCTGCAACCTTGCACAAAATACCGATAATGTAATTGTATATGGGCATAACCTGCAAAGCGGCGATATGTTTTCGGAGCTTTTAAATTACAAAAAACAGGCCTTTTGGGAAGAGCATAAAATAATAACCTTTAGCACCCCCGAGGCAGTATACGAGTACGAGGTTGTTGCGGCCTTTTCTACTGTGCTGGACGATAATAACCCCAATACCTTTCACTACGACCGCTTTATAAATGCAGATTCTGCCAAAGAGTTTGACAGCTTTATGCAGCAGGTAGAAGCGCTTGCTTACTATACTACAGGTGCCAAGGTTGAATATGGCGATAAGCTGCTTACCCTTTCTACCTGCGGTACCTCTTACAACAGCAACGGAGAGCGCATGGTGGTTATAGCAAAAAAAATAAGCGAATCCCCCACGGTGTAAAAGTGGTATTATAAATACAAACAAAGCAAAGCCCCGCCGGTTAACCGGCGGGGCTTTAATATATGCTGTTTTAAATAATGAAGAAACAAACGAGATATGTATTGCGGTATAATACCGCCTACAGTGGCTGGCACACCGGGCAAAAATATACGTTGCCGCCCATATAAGCCTTGCGCACTAGTGCGCCGCCGCACTGCGGGCAGGGGGATTTTACAGTGGTAGAATTAAGCACGGTTTTGTAGCCGCCGGGCTGGCCAAACAGGTCTTTTTCGGTATCTCGCCCGCCGCCCTCTGCCATGGCCGTTAGGGTGTTTACAACGCTTTTGTATAGCTGTGTGTGCTGGCTTGGGGTAAACGAGGATAGTTTGGTTTGCGGGTGAATACCCGCCCTAAAAAGAATATCCTGCAAGCAACCGTTGCCAAGGCCGGGTATGCGCTGCTGGGTTGCCAGCAGGGCCTTAATACTGGATTTTTGGGGCGTTTGTGCGCAAAGCTCCTCAAAATATTTTGGGGTAAAGCCCTTTGTAAGCGGCGAGGGTTTTTGCTGCGCCGCCTCGTAGTAGGTATTAGAAAATACCCCCGTAGGGTAGGCCATTAGCGCACCGTACATTTGCACGGTGCATACAATATAGCTGCCATCTGCAAATTGCAGCAATAGCTGGTGCTTGGGGGGCAGGTTTGCCCCGGCGGGGTAATAGCGGATATTGGTGCCATCCTGAAAAAGCAACTGTGCGTTTTGGGTGTTTATACGCACATAGCCTGCAACAGCTTCGGCGCTTTTAATGCTTTGCCCCACCAGCAGGGCAGGGTATTTTGCAGGGTCCTCAAAATAAAAAGCAAACCCGTGGGGAGACTGCGCCGCCTGCACATGAGATATGGTTTTGCCGCATACCGTTTGCTGCAATTGGCGGGCAATAGTGGTGCTTTCGGGAAGTTCCAGCATAATGGCCTCCTTATTTGCGGTAATTATTATAGTATACACTATAGTAACTGACAACTGTGCGTCAAGTTTTAGATTGTAGCATTGCGCAAAAACATTTTTTACAGGCATCCAAAATAATACAGCTAAGGCAAAAGGGCAGGGGTTAAGCTTAAAAGCTTGAAAATTGTCCTTTTTTATTGTATGAATGCTTTGGAAACAAAATAATAAAAAGAGTAACATTTGTAACAAAGGCCGCTTATTTTGGATATACATATAGGGAGGTGAGTGGGTGAGCGATATGGAAGAGATATATAAACAGCATGCTCAAACGGTTTACAGGTACTTGCTAAGCCTTTCGCGCAGCCACACCATGGCAGAAGAACTGACGCAAGAAACCTTTTACCGTGCCAGACAAAAAATAATGAAAGAGATGGGGTAAACGTATACTAAACTGCCATATTGTTAAAGACCTTTTACCCAGCTACATAGATGATTTGGTAAGTGATGAGACAAAAAGTGAAGTAAAAGAGCATTTAAATACCTGTAGCCAGTGCAAACAAATGTATGAGCAGATGACTGCGGATAGCACAGAAAAGCCGCTGCAAGGCGACGATAAAAAAGAAATTGATTTTTTGAAAAAGATAAATACCAAAACAAAAATAGTAAAAATTACCGCAGGCATTTTGGCGTCTGTTTTGCTTATATTTGGTTTTTTTGCATGGGCATTTGCTATAGGTAGCCCCGCGTATTTGCAGGATGTAACCATTACAACAGAGATACAGCACCCCAGCAATGGTAGCTATTTGGGGCAGGAGTGGGTGGTGCATTTTAAACTAACCAACGGCAAAGCATTGGCTGCACGCACCGAGTATATTTTTGCAAAAGACGCGCAGGGGAACGAAATTTCTTCCGGCTGCATTATAAAACTATACCAAACACAGGCAAGCAGCTGGATAAATGAATCGGATAATTTTACATGGGGATATTCGGTACAGGGCAAAGCACCGCCGGCAGAAGATTACACTGTAACCGTTCGGCTAAAAAACAAGGATATTGTTTATTCGATGAACGCAGAGGGTCTTTTTGAACAGCAAAAATAAAAAGGTAAACCCACAAACGAGGGGCGAAATAGCCCCTCGTTTGTGGGTTTTGTAAGCCTATATGGTATTGATAAAAGAAATATTTTAAAATTTTGTCTTTAAGGCGAAGAACTGTTTTATTGAGGGAAAATAGCATCAAGCTTATTGTATATTGTTTGCCAATCGGGGCCGCTATCAATGGTATAAAGAGTGCTTTTCAAATCTTGAGATGTATCATCTAAAAATAAAGTCCATGCCCGTATATTTCCTACATCGCTTATGTAATATTCCCAAGAGACTTTCACCCCCGAAGAATTGGTGTAATATACAAATACAATGATGACATTGAGGGTGTTATTTTGAAATTGCTCCCCAGTAAATTTGCCATCTAAATGGTATCGAGGCTGAAAGATGCATGACAAAACCATTTCTTGCTGTTCTGGCGTAATATCTATGTTCACCAGTTTGCTATTATCAGAGTTAGTAATATCGGTAATATTCTTTGATACTGAAACCGAAATGATATCTTGTATATCGTACCGCTTTACAAGGTCGATGTTAGACGGATGGAGAAGATTCCAAATTAAAATACAAATAAGGATTATTCCCACAATGACAAGAACTTTTTTGGATAAGCTTTTGATTTTGTTTTTCATAACAGTCCTCATTAGATAAAACATGTTAGCGTTTAACAAAGATTGTTTTTGGGGGCAAGTTACAGTTTGATTATAGCAAAGGCAGTGGCCTTTGTAATTAGGATAAAACCCAAAAAGAAGGCAAAAACTTTGGATAGAAATTTTGCAACAAATGGCAAAACAAAATCGTTGCTTTAGGCAAATACATCCGCTTAAACAAAAAACGGCTCCCGCCGGTATACCCCGGGGAGCCGTTTTGTTGTGCCAAAGCTATATACTATAGCCTTACTTATTTAACACGTGCTTGGCGCTTGTCTTTTACTTTTACCAGTTTTGCAAGCTCGCCGCCAAGCATGGGCAGCAGGGCAAATACAACGGCAAAAATCAGTTCGTCCCATTTAAGAGGAACGGTGCTGAATACAGGGTTTAAGAACGGTACATACACAGCCAACAGCATAAAGGCTAACGAGGCCAGTACGCATTTGTTTAGGTAGCTGTTAGAGAAGACCTTCATACGGAAGATAGAGGTGCTCTCGGAGCGGGCCGAGTAGGCACGCAGCAGTTCGCCCAGTACCAGGGTAAAGAAGCAGCAGGTGGTGGCCTCGGCCAGTGCAATGGGATCTACTGCGGTAAATAAGGTAGCCAGAGGAGCCTGTGCGTGATAACCAAACAAGAACGAAGCCAACGCGCCAATGGCCAGCGCAACGCTTTGAATGCCCACGGCAATGCCCATGCGCTTGTCTACAATCGATTCGGCAGGGTCGCGCGGGGGTTTATTCATAACGCCTTTTTCGGCTTTTTCCATACCCAGCGCAAAAGCGGGGAAAGCATCGGTAATAAGGTTAATGGCAAGCAATTGGGTAGCGGCCAGCGGTACCGGCAGGCGGAACAGCATGGCAAAGAAGATAACCAAAATTTCGCCAATGTTGCACGAAAGCAAAAAGCCTACAACTTTACGGATGTTTGCATAAATGGTACGCCCCTCGGACACGGCGCTTACAATGCTTGCAAAGTTGTCATCGGTTAAAATCATGTCGGCGGCTTCTTTAGAAACATCGGTGCCGGTAATGCCCATGGCAACGCCAATGTCGGCATGTTTAAGCGAGGGAGCATCGTTTACGCCGTCGCCTGTCATGGCGGCAATATCGCCGTTGGCGCGCACAGCGTCCACCAGGCGCACCTTATGCTCGGGAGATACACGGGCAAACACGTTGGTGGTTTTAACAGCCTCTTGCAGCTGCTCGTCGGTCATCTCGTTAATTTCGCGGCCCTCAATGGCGCCGTTTTCGGATAAGATGCCAAGCTTTTCGCCAATGGCGCTGGCGGTAATCTTGTGGTCACCGGTAATCATTTTTACATGAATGCCAGCCTTTTTGCAGGTATCAATTGCTTCTTTGGCTTCTTCACGCGGGGGGTCAATCATGCCAAGCAGGCCAACAAAAACCAGGCCATTTTCGGCTTCAAAGCTGGTGTCTACAGCGTCTACGGTTTTGTAAGCAACGCCAATAACACGCAGGGCCGATTCGGCAAAGCCGGTGTTGGCAGCCAGTATGGTTTCGCGCAATTCATCGGTAAGGTCTACAACGCCGTTTGCGGTTTCCATCTGGGTGCAGCGGCGCAATAGTTCGTCCGGCGCACCTTTGGTGTACATGGTGGTGGTATCGCCTATCTTGTTAAAGGTAGACATCAACTTGCGGGTAGAATCGAAGGGAATCTCTTGCAGGCGGGGGTGTTTTTTATCCCAATCACCCTTTTCCATACCAACCTTGTGAGCCAATACAACCATGGCGCCCTCGGTGGGGTCTCCAATAATGCTTTGCTTTGCGGCGTCAAAGGTGGCATCGTTACACAGCAGAGCACCCTCAACTAGGTGCAGCAGCTTGTCACCAACCTTTTGTCCGTCGGCATCGGTAATTTCGCCCTCGGGGCTGTAGCCGGTGCCGCTTACGCTGTAGTATTTGCCATCGTGGTACAGCTGCTCTATGGTCATTTTGTTTTGGGTAAGGGTACCGGTTTTGTCCGAGCAGATAACGGTGGTGCTGCCAAGGGTTTCTACCGCGCTTAGGCGCTTGATAATGGCGTGCACCTTAACCATGCGCTGCATGCCCATAGCCAGTACAACGGTAACAACAACGGTAAGGCCCTCGGGTATGGCGGCAACGGCAAGGGCTACGGCTGTCATAAATATTTCAAGCAGGCCGTCTCCACGCAATAAGCCCATGCCAAAAATGGCGGCACAAACAATTAAACATACAATGCCCAGCATTTTGCCAAGGCTGTTTAATTTTTTTTGCAGGGGGGTGGTTTCTTCGGGGGCAGAGTTAAGCATGCCGGCAATGTTGCCCATTTGGGTATTCATGCCGGTGTGGGTTACAATGCCGCGGCCGCGGCCATAGGTAACCACCGTGCCCATATAGCCGCAGTTTATACGGTCTCCAAGGCTGGCGTCTTCGGCCAGCAGGGCGTTGGCGTCTTTTTCTACAGGTACACTTTCGCCGGTAAGGGCGGCTTCGTCTATACGCAGGTTAACGGCATCCAAAAGGCGTACGTCGGCAGGCACATAATCGCCCGCATCCAGTATTACAATATCGCCGGGCACTACATCGCTGGAGGCAATCTCGGTAATTGCGCCGCCGCGCAGCACCTTGGCATGGGGGCTTGCCATTTCTTTTAACGCTTTAAGGGCGTTGCTAGCCTTGTTTTCTTGGTAAACGCCTAATATGGTGTTTAGCACAACAATGGCCAAAATAATGGCGCCGTCCAAAGCTTCGCCCAGCGCAATAGAAACAATGGCGGCAATGATAAGGATGATAACCAAAAAGTCTTTTAGCTGCTCCAGTATCATAGAGAAAATGCTTTTCTCTTTAGCGCCCTCCAGCCGGTTGTAGCCGTGCGTTTTAATCCGCTCGTCTACCTGCTGGGCAGAAAGCCCGGCAGCAAGATCTGTTTTAAGCTCTTGCGCGGTACCTTCTGCTGTTTTGTCAAAAAAATTCATTTTGTTCCTCCCAAAGTCCTTCTGTTTATATGGCCGGATAACTGCGTACTGTGTACCCTGCAAAAAACTAGATGCCGCTCACCACCTTTTTGGTTATATATGTTATGCCCGCTTTTTTGGCCCCTTGCCGCTGTAACGCACCAGTGTGCCGGGCGGCAGTTGCAGGCTTTGTTCTACAATTGTAAATACCATACGGCGCGAGGGCAGGCGCTGCATTGCGTAAGAGCGCAGGCCGTACATTATTACAAGTACTGTTTCGTATGGATACTCTATCGTAATCATGTTTTCTTGCAGACCCTGCTGCACAAGGCGCTTCATGGCTTTTTGCAACAGGCCCCGCCCCTCGTCCAGCATCAGCCGCTCGTAAATAAGCTCGTCGTCCCGCGGGGGTATGTTGGGCTCGTCATCGCCGGTAAACTGGTCTATTACATTAATATACAAAGAAATAAACCCGGCTATTTTTTGGTAAAAGCTGTTTTGAGAAGAAAATATCTCGTCTAACTGCTGCCTAAGTTCGGCTACAACCTGCTCTACCACAGCGTGTACAATCTCTTGCTTAGAGTTGAAATAATAGTAAAAAATCCCCTGGGAGACGCCAACACTTTGCACAATATCCGACACACGCGTTTTAGACACGCCGTTTTTATCAAACAGTGTACGCGCGGCGGCAAGCAGCTCGGCTTTTCGTTCTTCCGGCGGCTTAGAAATACGCATGCAAGTCCCCCTTTCTGCTAACACATCCAGTATATACAACTGACTGACTTTTTGTCAATAGTCAGTTAGTGAATAAAAAATATGCGTTGAAACATTAACGCACACAGTATATGATACAAAATATGCTTATGCCATTTTAAAAGTGAACGGATGCCGCCGGGCGTGGGTTTACGCCGCCTATTGCAGGGCGGTATATGGCAGGGCAGAGAGCAAAATAAAAATGAGCCTTGGGTATAATTTACTTTGCAAAGCAGTGCGGAGGAGGGGATGCGCTATGTTTAAAATAGGAGAATTTTCTAAACTGACTCAGGTATCGATACGCATGCTGCGTTACTATGATGAAATGGGGCTGTTAAAACCCCAGCAAACAGATGCGTTTACCGGCTACCGCCTATACTCTGCCGCACAAATACCGCTTTTAAACAAAATTGTGTTTTTGCGGGATTTGGATTTTACGGTTGCCCAAATAGCCGATGCCCTACAGCACTGGGACGATGCCTTTATAAAAAAGCTGCTGCAGCAAAAGCAGGCAGAAATGCAAACCGAAATTGAAACCGCCCAAAATAAAATAAAAACAATAGAGCAGGCCAAAAAAGATATAGGGCAAGAAAAAATAGAAATCCACTACAATGTAGCCATAAAGCCAATACCCGCCTGCACCGCCCTCTGCCTGCGGCAAGTAATGCCAAACTACTATGCCGAGGCCGAGTTATGGAAAGAAATGCAGGCTTTTGCGGCGCACAACAAGGTGCAGTTTTGCGGCAATACATTTACCATTTACCACGATGCCGACTACCACGAAGAGGGCATTGACATGGAAATATGTGCCCCTGTAACAAAGCTGCAAACCAACCAAAATGGCTTTGTGTATCGCACAACCGAGGCGGTGCCAACCACGGCCTGCACCATGGTATACGGCGGGTTTGAAAATATAGCGGGTGCCTTTTACGCCCTTGCCGATTGGTTATAGCAGCACAGCCGCTACCGCATGACAGGCCAAAGCAGGCAGATAGTGCACCGCGGCCCATGGAACGAAAACGACCCCGCTAACTACCTTACCGAGATACAGGTGCCGCTGGAAGAAAGGTAAAGCGGATTGATTGGTAAAGCTTTACTTAAAAAATCACAGCCCATAATGCAAACCGGTCTTGACTCTGACACCGTGTGAGGGCCTACACTGCATATACACCACCCAATATAAGGAGGCAGAGTATGCAGGAATTTAAAGTAAAAGCAATTGGCAGGGTAGAAGTAGCTGGTGAGGGTATGCGCATTAAGCTGGAGCAAAAATATGCCGCGGCATTGCAGGGGCTGGAAGGATTTAGCCACCTAGCGGTGCTGTGGTGGTTTAGTGATTTTGACAATGAGGAGATGCGCGGCGTGCTGCAAGCGCCCCAGCCCTATAAAAACGCGCCCGATACAATGGGCATATTTGCAACCCGCTCTCCCATACGGCCAAACCCGATTGCACTTACAACGGTGCAGCCCCTGTATATAGACTATGAAAATGGCGTGATAGAAATAGCCTATATTGACGCAAACAACAACACCCCCGTGCTGGATATAAAACCATATACCCCCAGTGTGGACAGGGTAGAAAACCCGGATGTGCCCCAGTGGTGCGCCCACTGGCCCCTTAATTACGAGACTTCGGGCGATTTTGCTTGGGAAGAAGAATTTAACTTTTAAAAAGCGGTACAATTGCTGCAATAGACTAAATAGCAAAGCCGCCTGTATTTACAGGCGGCTTTGCTGTGGGGCTATTTTGTTGCGGCGGATTTTTTGGCATCTTCCCGCAGGTGAAGCAGGGCTTCTTTATTGGGCAGAACGTCCTCTTGCAAAAAGGCGGCCCATGGGCCGGGTACGTTACTTATATTTTGCTGCCAGTGCTTTAGGCGGCTGTAAAGGCGGGCTATCTCTTGCTGTACGGCATCGGCACTATCATCGGCAGTGTTTTGGTACACAATAGAGGTAAGCCCGTAAAAGGCAAGACCCAAAGCATGGGTTTCTACATGCACGGTGGCTGCGGCATGCCCCACCGCGCGTGCCGCGGCCATTACAGCGGCTTCGGTTTTGGTGTTATCTCCCACTGCGGCGGCAGCACGGTGCGCCGCATGGATGGCTCTTTTTGCTTCGGGCATTTTTGCCTGCCCGTGCGCCCAGCGGGCGGCAGTTTCTAACGCTTGTTTTGGGCGGTTGTCTTGCGTTTGCTGTTCAAAATATTCTAAGTAGGGGGTGGCGCACTCCAATGCCCAAACAATCAATGTTTTGTGGGTTTGTTCTTCAACCAATTGGCGCAGGGGCTGTAAAACTTCTCTCTCTCTCGAAAATAATAGTTTTCTCATATTTCCTCCAAGGGCTATGCCAAAAAGGTGGCTGCTTGCCGCGGCAAAAAACCATTATAATAAGGTTTTAAAATAAAAGCAATACCGTTGTTTTTTGTGCTTTGGTGTTTTTGGTAAACACTACAGATAGCTAAAGGCAAAGATGACTAAAAGCAGAATAGAAAAAAC
>JBKEAM010000070.1:0-5870 GCA_047972265.1 Oscillospiraceae bacterium
CGATTATGGATTTCATGGTGTAATACAGCACGTAAACGAAGAAGTTTTGGCCGACATGCAGCTTTTGCGAGATTCCGAAGGAATTGCCAGCTTTAAAATATACCTTACTTACGATGACATGCTGCCCGATGGTGATGTATTTAAAGTGTTGGAGCGCGCGCAAGAACTGGGGCTAGTAGTATGCGCCCACTGCGAAAATGACGGCGTAGTAAACACCCTACGTAAACGCTTTGTAGATGAGGGCAAAACCACACCCTTCTACCATCCGTTAAGCCGCCCTGCAGAATGCGAAGAAGAAGCGATTTTTCGCTTTTTAACCATTGCAGAACTTGCCAAAGAAGCAAAGGTATATGTGGTGCACCTAACCACCCAGTTGGGGCTTGATGCAATACGCTATAAGCGTGCTGCCGGGCAAAAAAATATTTTTGCCGAAACTTGCCCGCAATACCTTACCCTAGACGACCATTTGTATACAAACGAAAACGAAGCCCTTAAATACCTTATGAGCCCACCACTGCGCAAACAGGATGATATACAAGCCCTGTGGGATGGCCTTGCAAAAAATGACATTGATACAATAGGAACCGACCATTGTCCCTTCTTTTTTGCCACCCAAAAACAGCGTGGTGCCAATAACTTTACCATGGCCCCCAACGGTGCCCCCGGTATAGAGCTGCGCATGCCCCTTATTTTTTCGGAGGGCTTTGTAAAAGGCCGCCTTTCGTTGCCGCAGGTAGTGCGCCAATGTAGCACCCGCCCGGCAGAAATTTTTGGATTTGCCCACCAAAAGGGTGATATTGCCCCTGGCCTAGATGCAGACCTTGTTTTATTTGACCCAACTGTAGAGTGGACTGTTCACAAAGAGAATTTGCACGAAAACGTAGACTACACCCCCTATGAGGGCATTAAAATAACCGGCGCGCCGGTGGCCACCATTTCTAGGGGTGAGGTAATAGTAGAAAACGGTATCTTAAACGCCGAAAAAGGCCGCGGCAAATATATCTTCCGCAAAACAAACGGCTAAGCCAAATCTTTGCTTCTTAGTTGCAGCACAAACGAACAATGTATTCCCTTTTAAATGTTGCTTTTTACCGCCTTTAGGCGGTTGCACATATGCGTACAGGAGGCTATAATATTTTTTATAGTCTTGCTGGCGCATTTATTTTAGCAAGTTTGTATCTAATTATTATATTTTGCTAAAGTGCAGGCTTTTGCTTTATAAGCTTTATGCCGCCAGCCAATGAGAGGGGTTCTTTTAAGTGAAAATTTTACTGGATACCGCTAATATCTCTACCATCAAAGAAATACTTCCTTTTTTTCCTATTGCGGGTTTTACCACCAATCCGTCTATATTGGCAAGGGAAAGTGCAGATGTTAAGCAAACCTTAGAGGCTATGCGGGATTTGGCAGACGGCAAGCGGATGGTGCATGCACAGGTAACAGCTACCACCGCCGAAGATATTTTAGAGCAGGCCAAACGCCTGCAAGATTTTATGGGCCCTAATTTTTATGCCAAAATACCCATTACTTTGCAAGGCATGCGCGCTATACCCATGTGCAAGGCCGCAGGTATACATGTAACAGTTACGGCCATTTTTACCCCCATGCAGGCGCTTATGGCATGTATGGCCGGGGCAGATTTTGTTGCCCCCTATGTTGATTTGATAGGCTGGATAACATAACCTCCCCACACAGGTACTTGCCGCCAGCTTTAAAAACGTACAGCAAGTGTACAATGTCGCCTCTATGGGTGCCCAATCCTGCACCATAAGCGGAGATTTGTGCATGAAGCTACTGTTCCATCCCTATACTGATAAATCCCTTGAGGATTTTGATGTGGACTGGAGAAGCTCTTTTGGTAATGTAGAAATTACCGACTTAATTTAAAATAGTGTGCCTCATTGCAGAAAGGATTTGTTTTTTAGCATGAATATTCTTGTTTGCAACGCAGGCAGTACTTCTCTTAAGTTTAAACTGTTTACCATGCCTACCGAGCAGGTATTGGCAACAGGCAAAGTAGAACGTGTTGGCAGTACCGATAACGCAATTTTTGAATATCGCAATACCCTTACCGGTTTTACCCTCCAACTTTTAGGGCAAAACATCCCCACCTATACGGTGGGCATCAGCCAATTTTTAAATGCGCTGCTAACGGGTGAAGGACAGGCCCTAAACACCATTGAAGAAATAGAGCGTGTTGGTTTTAAAACGGTGCTTGCAAAGAATTATTACGGCATACATGAGCTGACAGATGCTGTTTTGGGTGGTATGGAAGCTTATTTGCCTGTAGCCCCCGCCCATAACCGACCTTATTTAGATGCAATTAGGCAATTTAAAGCACTGCTACCCAATGCCGTTATGGTGGGCGCATTTGAAACCGCCTTTCACGCTACCATTCCGCCAGAGCGTGTTGCCTACGGTATTCCTGCAAAATGGGCCGAAGAATACGGCATTCGACGCTTTGGCTATCATGGTGCCTCACACAGCTATATTGCCGATGTAATTGCAGACGAATACGGCGGCACAGGGCGTTTAATCTCTTGCCATTTGGGGGGCAGCGGATCTTTATGTGCCATTGTTAATGGAGAAAGCGTAGATACCAGCTTTGGGCTTTCGCTGCAAACCGGCATACAACACGGCTACCGCACCGGAGACTTAGACCCCTATATATTCCCCTATCTGCTTCAAAAAGGGCTTTCTGTAGAGGACATTCTGCTGGGGCTTGAAAAAGAGGGCGGTATGATGGGGCTTTCGGGCATTAGTGGAGATTTACGCGATATTGAAGAAGCCGCAATGCAAAATAACAGCCGCGCACAATTTGCGTTAGATGTGTACTGCAATGGCATTGTAAAGTACATTGGTGCCTTTTTTGCCGAAATGGGTGGCCTGGACCATCTTGCCTTTACGGGTGGCGTGGGCGAGCATTCTTCTATTGTTCGTGCCATTGTTTGTTCTCAATTATCGCATCTTGGCGTTATTTTAGATCAAGAAAAAAACAATAATCGCCCGGATAAAACAGGTGTATGGTGCATATCTGCAAAAGACTCTCCTGTTAGCATTCATATTATCCCCGCAAACGAAGAGCTTGGCGTGGCTCGCAAAACATTTTCTTACAGCGTTTAATCTATATTTGCACAAAGGGCATATCCTTTAAGGATATGCCCTTTCTTTTTTATTCCGTTATGAGTCAAAACTAAAACCAATATATTTTGTAAGTTCACTTTATTAGGCGTATATGCCTAATGTAATACAAATTCTTCCTTTGCGGGTTAGTTGGTTAATGGTAAGTAGCTTTACCCTGCCCTGCCCCCGCACAGAAATAATGTTGTTTTCTTTTACTTCCCGCGAGGTATTCAAACATTCTTGATGAGACAATTGCACTCGTCCCGCACGTATATATTCCACCGCGCTGGAACGCGAGCAATTGAAAGCCGAAGAAATCACCGCATCTAAACGCAAGGATGCAACGGTGACTGTTTTTTCTTGCGGGGCAGCAACTGCAACCGGTAAGGCGGTAGTTGCAATAGTGTTTATTTTTACCCCTACCCTGCCGGCCTTTTCTAAGTTTGCAACAATAAATTCTGCCATAGAGGCAAGACAAACCGTTACTGCTTTGGACGGCTGTATTAAAATATCGCCCAAAACATCACGAGAAATACCCAAAGCCAAAACAGCCCCCAAAATATCTTGGTGGCGAAGCGTGTCTTGTACCCTATGGTTTATTTCTAGCCCTGTCAATACTTCTTCCGGCTCGTAAGTACCCCAATCGGGCTGTACAAAAACCGCAATATTTCGCTCTGCTTCGTCAAATCCGCCATCTACTATTAAAGTAATATCTTTTCTGCTCTTAAAGGCCTGCTTTACTTCTTCTGTTTCTGCCGGGGTTAAAAATTTACTATGGGCTATTCCTGTTTTTTGTGCTTTACGAACAAAATCCTCCATGCGGGTAAGTAACTCTGTGTTTTCTATCATTATCACTCAACTTTTAAATGTTTTATTTTAAACTTATCCTGCTCTGCAATAAATACGCCCAAAAGCAATATGTGAGCTTGCTAAAATCGGGGCAAGGTTTTTTCTTTTAAGTTTTTGCATTCCAAATTTTATGTAGCTATCCATTTTGTACGGTTATTTCTAGTTCTTCGATAAACGATTTTGCCAACTGAGAGAGTATTGTGTTTTTATGAGAAATCCACCCTACAGTGATGCTTTCGTCTACCTGTAGCGGTACTGCCACAATATTTTCTCCGTTTAAATCAGCGTTTAGCACACCTGTAGAAATGGTATATCCATTAAGCCCTATCATCAAATTAAAAATGGTTGCCCTGTCAGAAACTCGAATGCTTTTTTTATGGGATAAGGTGCTGAGGATTTCTTCTGAAAAATAGAACGAATTATACTCTGCCTGATCAAAAGAAAGCCGTGGATATTCTTCTAAATCTTGTAAAGTAACTACTTTTTTATGCGCAAGTGGATTTTCGGCCCCAACAAACACATGTGGCTTGGCTGTAAACAATGAATTAAAAATAAGCCCATATTCATTCATCAAATGCTTAAGTACCTTTTCGTTAAACTCGTTAAGGTAAATAATCCCTATTTCACTGCGCAAATTGCGTACGTCCTGCAATATCTCGTGTGTGCGAGTGTCTCTAAAAAAGAACTCATATTCTTCCTGCGCATATTTTTTGACAAAACCAACAAATGCATTTACCACAAAAGCATAATGCTGTGTAGAAACCGAAAAATGCTGGCGTTTGGGTTCAATATTTAAAAAACGTTGTTCTAACAAATTTTGCTGTTCTATCACCTGCCGGGCATAGCCTAAAAATTCGGACCCTATTGGAGAAAGAACAGCGCCCTTGTTTGTTCTTAAAAACAATACTCCACCCAATTCTTCTTCCAGCTCTTTTATAGCATTGGATAAACTGGGCTGCGAAATAAACAGCTTTTGTGCGGCAGTACTGATAGAGCCACTGTCTACAATTTCAATCATATATCGCAGCTTTTGCAGTGTCATTGCACGCATCTCCAAACTTATGGTTTGTTATAAATAATAATATTTGTCATCCAATTATATCATATCTGATTACAGTTTTAGAAACACACTATTATATGCTGGATGGCAAGTAATATGTTTAAATTCATATAAAATAAAAACACTCAAAATCAAATGATTTTGAGTGTTTTTTGGTGGAGACGATCGGGATCGAACCGACTACCTCTTGAATGCCATTCAAGCGCTCTCCCAGGTGAGCTACGCCCCCATTTTTGGCCTACAGCTCTTGACTGCTGCCCTGCTATTTTACCAAATGGGGGGTATACTTGTCAAGCATTTTAGAGGCAATTAGTTTAATACTTTTTTACCTTTAAAAATAGCCGATTTTTTTCACAAGTGGGTTATGCGGCGTTGCCGCCATTGTACGAAAGGCCATTTTCTGAACCTTCGGAAGAAGGCACTTCTGTTTCTTCATCCTGTGCGCTGGAAAAAAAGATAAAACCAAAAGACAAACATAAAAACATCACCAAAATAAACAATACTGCAAACATAAGTATACCTCCTTTTTGTGTTTTGGCACTGCAAGTTTTTTTGCTTTCTACTTATAAAACGATTTAGGAAAGCATATCATTTCAAAAATGTTTTAAACACTAAATATATCTGCGTTTTCTTTGCCAAACCGCTATATATATGGTATATTAGTAAATAGTAATACATACTATTTATGCCATTTTTTAGTGCGTGGCTTAAATATAAAAGGAGAAAGCAAAATGACTGACGTACTAATTGTTGGCGCAGGCCCTGCTGGGCTTACTGCCGCTATTTATGTTACACGCGCAGGGCTAAAAGCCACTGCTTTTGACAAACAAATTTATGG
>JBKEAM010000090.1:0-13939 GCA_047972265.1 Oscillospiraceae bacterium
ACAACATTTCCGAAGACAAAATCTTCCGTCCCGCTGTTTGGAATGCCTTTGGCATGGACAAAGAGGGACAGGATTACCGCGCTTGCTCTACCTACGGCCCTATGTACAAGTAAGATTAATAAAGCAATAAAAATATAAAGGGCATACCTGTTTACCGCGGTATGCCCTTTATGCAAACAACAGGCCGCAGGGGCGGCGGGTTTATCCATTATTTGCACAGCAAGGAGTATACAATGCCTACAGAAAAACCAATTGTTAACCTAAACCTGTTTGAAGAACAGGGCGATAGAATACAAGAGACAAAAGAGTTTTTTACCATACAAAAAGCGCTGGATTATTTGTGGACAACAAACTATAAAAAAGCCGAGGTTTGTTTGGCACCCGGCCAATATTACCTGCAAGAAGCAGTAACCATAAAAGAAAATGCGCAGGGCCGCAGCATTCGTTTTTGCGGCGCAGGTAAAGACAAAACCATTATTATGGGCGCCTGTGCCATTGCGCCCCGGTGGCAAACCTATAAAGGCGAAATTTTGGTTGCCCAAATAGGCAAAGGCCTTATGGTAGATGCCCTGTTTGCAAACGGAGAAAAACAGGTGCTGGCGCGCTACCCCAACTTTGTGGCAGATACCACATTAAACGGATATTCTGCCGATGCAATTTCTCGAGAGCGCGTTGCACGCTGGCACAACCCCCAAGGAGGATATATCCGCGCGCTGCACCATGCAGAATGGGGTGGAAACTCGTACATTATAGACGGCAAAAATGAAGCCGGAGAGCTTTTATACCACTGGGTGGGAGACAACAACCGCGGCAACCAAATGCACGCTGTAAAGCGCATGGTAGAAAATATTTTTGAAGAATTGGATGCCCCGCATGAGTGGTACTATAACAAGCAAGAGGGCAATTTGTACTTTTGGCCCGCAAAAGAGCTAAACTGCGAAACCGCCAATTTTGAAATTGTAACAACCGAAGAGCTGTTTAGAATAGAGGGTACCCTGCAACAGCCCATAAAGGATATTACTTTTGAAGAAATTGGTTTTGCGCATACCCACCGCACCCTGTTTACAGGCCAGTACGAGCGCCCCTTACGTGGAGACTGGGGCATGGTGCGTATGGCGGCCATTGCACTAGAAAACACCCAAAATATCCAAATTAAAAACTGCTGTTTTAACGATATAGGCGGCAACGCCATATTAATGTCTGGCTACAACAAGGGCAACGTGGTAGATTGGTGCGATTTTACCGGGGTAGGGGCAACAGGCGTGCTTTTGTTTGGCAAAATGTCGGCAGTGAGAGATCCCTCCTGCTACGATGGAGAAAACAATAAAACCACCATTGCAGACTATACCCCCGGCCCCAAAGACGAAAACTATCCCCGGCAAAATGTGGTTGCTAACTGCTATTTTTACGATATTGGCGTGTACGAAAAGCAAACAGCCGCGGTGTGTATGTCTATCAGCCATAAAAACACCGTGCAAAAATGCACTGTACACCATACCAGCAGGGCGGGCATTAATATACACGATGGTACCTTTGGCGGGCATATTATTGAGGACAACGACCTGTTTGATACCGTAACCGAAACCGCCGACCACGGCCCCATAAACTGCTGGGGACGCGATAGGTACTGGAGTGTGCCGCAGCACGACGGCATGGGATATTACGGGCGAGAAAAACGCCCCTTTGCGCTGCTGGATGCAATAGATACCAGCATTATACGGGGCAACCGTGTACACGCAAACTATGCTTTTGGCATTGATATAGACGACGGAGCCTCTAACTACGATATATACAATAACCTTTGCATTGGCGTGGGCATTAAACTGCGCGATGGTTTTGACCGAAAAGTGCACAATAATATTATGATAGGCGCGGGGCTTGAATTTCATATGAGCTTTGCGGCAAACAACGATTTGATATACACCAATATCATTGCCAACAAAAACATTTGCAACGAGTTATGCATAAACGAGGGTGCAACAACCCTTTGTACCAATAACTTTTACTGGGCGCCCTCGGGGCAGGTGGCAAACCTGCCCAAAAGCGATGTTAACTCCCAGCAGGTAAACCCGCAATTTGTTGATTTTGCGGGAAATGATTTTACCTTAAAAGAAGAGTCTCCGGCTTTAAAACATGGGTTTATCAACTTTATGGCAAAAGATGAAAACTTTGGCCGTAAAGATAAGCCAAAGCCCCCCCTGTACCAGTATGTAGAAATTGCCGATACAGACAAAACCTTTAGGTATTACGATGTGCTGCTAAGCGAGATTAGCAACGAGGGCATACGCTCGGCTGCCGGACTGCCAGATTACTCGGGCGTTTTTATAGCAGAAAGGGATGTGCTGGGCCTGTTTTGCAAATTGGGGCTGCCCATAGGGGTAGGGGATGTAATTAGAAGCATTGACGGGCAAGAAATTAACAATGCCGAAAGCTTTGTACAAATACTAGAAAGCATCCCCCTGCAAAAGCCGGTACCCATCGTATTTTTCCGCAGCCAAAAGCTGCACAGCATTGTATTTACCAAAGAGGTAGAAAACTTTACCCCCATAGCGCAGGAGGCCACCGAAGCATGGGAAAAAAGTGAACCAATGTTGTATAAAGATTAAAATACAGTTTGTAATTGTGTAGCCTGCCAAAACATTATGTTTACAAAAAACCGCGTATCTGCTGGGGTGCCAGCAGATACGCGGTTTTTATAATAAAACAATATGGCCCCAAAAGTGTAAGCAAGCCTACAAAAAACAAAAGTCGTTTTACCCGATAAGTTCCTGCTCTGCCTGCCACATGGCGGCGTATTTTTTGCCCAAAGCCAAAAGCTCTTGGTGGGTGCCCTGCTCGGCGATTGTGCCGCCCTCCACCACCAGTATTTGGGTGGCATTTTGCACAATCGAAAGGGTGTGCGCAATCATCACCACCGTTTTGCTTTGCAGCAAAAGAGTATTGATGGCACGGCGCACCGCCAGCTCGTTTTCAATATCCATAGAGGCGGTGGCTTCATCTAACAATAAAATAGGGCTGTCTTTAAGGATGGCGCGCGCAATGGATAAACGCTGGCGTTCTCCGCCGGATAATTGGTTTCCGTTTTCTCCAATGGTGGAGTGATAGCCGTTTTCCATACTTTGTATAAAGGTATGGCAGTTGGCGGCTTTGCAAGCGTTCTCCACTTCTTCATCGGTGGCGGTAAGGCGCGCCAGCCTAATATTATTTTGCACCGTGTCGTCAAACAAAAAAATGTCTTGATCTACCATAGAGATGTGACGCAAAACATCTTCGGAAGATTGAGCGCCAATGTCCTCACCGCCAATTAAAATGCTGCCCTGCTGCGGGGTATAAAATTTGGCAATCAAGTTTAAAATGGTGGATTTTCCGGCGCCAGAATCCCCTACAATGGCGGTAAAAGAGCCCTGCGGTGCGGTGAAAGAAACATTTTGCAGCACCGCTTCGTCTTTTACGTAAGAAAAGGCAACATCCTTAAAACAAACCGAGTGGTCTTGGGGGTTAAAAGCATCCTTACCGCTTTCTTCCTCCGGTTCGTCCATCAACTGTTTAATGGCAGTTTTGGATATCATAAGGTTTTTGTGTGCAACCAAATCTATAAATAAAGTAGAATACAGCTTTGCCATAAACATGGGCATCATACCTGCCATTAAAAAAGAAGCGGTAGAAAGGCCGCCCGCTACCCAAGCACTGCCCGCAAGCATTAGCCCGGCTGGCAGGCAGCACCAAACAAAACACATGTAAAACATGCCGCCCGGCAGAGTGTCGCGCTCAAACTGGTAGCTTACATCGCTGTAATGGCGCAGGGTGCTTGCAAGGGCTTTGTTTTTTTTGCCCGTCATGCCGTAAGAGCGAAATGTTTGAATGCCCTCGGTGTATTCTACCACCTGGCCAATGGTTTCTTCTTGGCATTCTTTTTTTTCTACACCGCGTATGCGTACTGCCTTGTACCCAAGGCGCACGCATAGGGGTAAAATAAAAATGCAGCCAAGGGCAAGCAAACCGGAGGGTGGGTACAGCACCAGTAAAAAAATGGTTGCCAATGCCAAAAAAGAAGCGTGCTGGGCTATATCGCCTGTTTTATGGGTAAGCAGCTGCTCGTAGCTGTTTACGTTGGCGGTTACCACGTTAATGTAATGGCCGGGCTGGCGGCGTAAAAACAGCGCCAGTGGAATGCGCTTAATTTTATCGCCCAAAGCAAGGCGAATACGGTGAGAAACATCGGCCCCGCCAAACTGCCCCTGTATGTAACCGGTGATAAACAAAATAAGCCGAAGGATAAAAAGCCCAACAAGGCAAAGGCTGTAAAAACCAATAACATCCCAGCTAAGTGTACCGGCAGCCAGCCTACCCAGTACAAGAAAAAACACCATGGTGGTAGAGCTGGACAAAAGCCCATCCACAATATTTAAAGCAATACTAAGGTAAAAACGTGCATTTTTTTTAAAAAGGTTTTTTGCTTCCATCAGTTTTCACCCTTTCCGGTTTGGTACCTTATGTTTCGAGCATCGGTATAGTCCTGCCAAGTACGGCTGTAATAGGGGCAGCTTTGTAACACCTGTTGGTGGGTGCCCACGGCGGCTAGGTGGCCGTTTTCTACAACTGCAACCTTATCGCACTGGGCCACAATATCCAGCCTGTGTGCAATAATAATAACGGTTTTGCCTGTGCACAGGTTTGCAATGGCACGGTCTATTTCCAGCTGATTTTCGGGGTCTGCCGCGCTGGTGGCTTCGTCCAGTATCAGCACAGGGGCATTTTTAAAATGGCGCGCGCAATGGTAATGCGCTGCTTTTCTCCGCCAGAAAACCGAGACCCATAGCTGCCCACAAGCGTATCGTATCCATTGGGCAGGCTCATAATAAAATCATCAATTTGGGCTTGGCGCGCGGCTTCTCGCACTTGGTTTATATCGGCGCTGCTGCCCATGCGTATATTCTCTAAAACGCTTTGCTGGGAGAGGAACGGTTTTTGAAAAACCACTGCGGTATTTTGCAAAATCTTTTCATAATCAATTTTGTGCACGTCTATGCCGCCAATGGTAACGCTGCCCTCTTGCACCTCAAAAGAGCGCACGGCAAGCTGTGCAAGGGTGCTTTTGCCCGCGCCCGAAGGGCCAACCACCGCAAGCTTTTCTCCCTGCTTTATGGTAAGGGTTACATCGGTAAGCACGGGTGTGCCAGGGGTGTAGCCAAAGCCTACATTAGTAAAGGCAATGGTGGCATCCTGCGGAAAATTTTGCCCGCCGCTGTAAGCGGGAATATCAAGCAATTCGTTTACATGGTCTACCGCGCCAAGCACATTGGCAAAATTGGTGCCAAGCTCTTGCAGGGGGCGCAGCTCGGTAAGGTACATAGAGCCAACAAAAGCAAAAAGGATAAAAGCGCCCGGTAAAATGCTGCCCTTTATTAGTAAAAAACCACCCAGCGGCAGCATAAGCGCCATGCCGCACTCTACAAGTACCACATAGGCGGCGTAGGGCTTGCCCATAATGCGGGATATCTTTTTCCACAGGCTGCGGTGGGTATCTACCGCGTTAGAATAAGATTTAAAAGAGCGAGCACCAAGGTTATAGGCTTTAATTAGCTTCATGCCGTTAATATATTCTATAATGCTGGTGTTTAATTTGCCCATAGAGGCAAACATAGGCCCCATGGCTTTGCTTTGGCTGGCAAACATAATGCCCATCATACCAAGGGCCAGTATTAGCGGCACCAAAGACAATAGCGCAAGCCCCACATGCACGCTGCACAAATAACAAAAAACAGCAATAGGCCCCGAGGCATACTGCACAAGCTCGGTAAGGTGGTGCGCCAAAAAAAGTTCCAACTTTTCTACTTCGTCGGTAAGCACGGCTTTTACTTCGCCTGTGTTGCGGGTGCTAAGGCTGCCCATGGGCACCTTGCCCATGTGGTCTACTATACACCGCACACGGTACAGGGTGTTGTAAGCGCCCTTGTGTGAGGCAAGGATGGAGGCCCATGTGGGCAGGTACCGTATAATAAAAGAAACCAAAAGCAAGATGCCGTAGTAAACAATGGTGTGAAAAGGAAAGCCCTCGGGCGAAAATCCGTTTTGGTACACGGCTTCTAATATTTTAAAAATAGAGTAGTAGGGGATGGCGACAGATACCCCCGAAATCAATGCCAAAAAAATGGCAAAGTACAAATAATACTTGTCTTTACCGGCCCAGCGCAGCAGTTGCGCCACCCGGTTTTTCTTTTTTTCTTTCACCATTCTAAAACACGCTCGCTTTCTGCTGTTTTTTGGGCAGGGGTGTTGTCCTCTTTGTAAGAGAGTAACGCCTGCAATTGGGGCCAGTTTTGGGTATTTACCGCAAAATCTGCCTGCAAGCGTCCGCTTGCCAAATGCAGTACACGGGTGCAGGCGGCGGCAATAAACTCTGTATCGTGGGTAACCACAAACACAACCTTGCCCTGCTGTGCCAATTGGCGGCACATATCTGCCACGCGGCACATGCTGTCATAATCCAACCCGCTAGTGGGTTCGTCAAAAACAAGCACCTTTTTATCGGCCGCCATGGCGGCGGCCACTGCCAGCCTTTGCTTTTGCCCGCCAGATAAGGTATTGGGGTGCCTTTCTTTATAAGGCAAAAGCTGTGTTTGCTGTAATAAAGCCTGTGTTTGTTCTTTGTTTGGGTTCCGCAGGCCAAAATCAACCTCTTTTTCTACACTTTCGGCAAACAGCTGGTAGTTTACATCCTGCATAACCAGGTAAGAGAGGCTCTGCCGTTTTTTTGCGGAGGAAGGTTTTTCGTTCCACAGCAGGGCGCCGGCACTTTCTTTATGCAGGCCGCACAAAGCCCAAGACAGGGTGCTTTTGCCCACTCCGTTTTGCCCCGTAAGGGCAATAATTTCGCCCGGGGCAGCGGCAAAAGAAACTTCCTCCAACACTCTGCGTTTTTTGTGGCACAGCAGCAGGTTATCTACCCGCAGCACAGGAGGTTTGCCTGCGGCGGGTTCTTTAGTAAGCGGCGCAACGGTGCGCATATCCCATGCGCGCAGGCCGTGGTGGTGCCGCTGCTGTTGGGGCAGGGCCACAAATTCATCAGGGGTCCAGTCTTGGGTTATTTTGCCCTCTTCAAAATACAAAATACGGTCGGCAATATCCCGCAGGTAGTACAGGCGATGCTCTGCAATTACAATGGTTTTGCCCTGTGCTTTTAGCCGGGCAATGTACCCTGCAAGGTCTTGTATGGCGCTGTGGTCTAAATTGGCCGAGGGCTCATCCAATACATAAATATCGGGCTCTGTGGCATACACCGAGGCAAAGGCGATTTTTTGTTTTTCTCCGCCGGAGAGCGAAAAAATATCACGCCCCCGCAGTTCTGCAATGTGCAGTTCCTGCGTTACCTGCTCTAGCCGCTGCTGCATTGCCGCCGGGCTTAGCGAGCGGTTCTCCATCCCAAAGGCAATTTCACTGTCTGTATCACGATGAAAAAACTGGGTGCGTGGGTTTTGAAATACAGAGCCAACCTGCTCGGCTATGGTATAAATGGGTATTTTACAGGTATTGCTGCCGTTTATCCATGTTTCTCCGGCAAGCATCCCCTCGTAAAAATAGGGCACAAGGCCGTTTATAAGGCGGGTAAGGGTTGTTTTGCCGCATCCGCTGCGCCCACACAGCAGCACACAGCTGCCCTGTTTAATGGTAAGGTTTATATCGCTTACGCCATTGGTAGTGGGGGCATCTGCCAAAGAATAAGAAAAGGAGGTATTTTTAAAAGCAATCATAAACCAAACACCCCCCACAAAAACATGGCAGGTACAGCCAGCCCAAATAAAATCATAACCAATACATCGGCGGGGCGTATGTGCAAATCAATAATGCAGGTACGGGGGCGGGGGCTTTCTATGCCGCGGCTTATGGCAGCGGCCGAAAGCTCATCCGCCGCTTTTGCGGCAGACATCATTAAAGGCACATACAAACACTCTATTGTGGCGGCGGGCTGCCGCACTATGCTGGCGGGGGATAGCGTAAGCCCACGCAGCTTCATGGCGCTGCGTATAAAGCGCCAATCTTCTTTTACAGAGGGAAAGTAGCGGCACAATACCGCCAGCGGAATATAAACCCGCCCCGGTATGCGCAGGCGCACAGCGGCAGCCAAAAGCTCCGAAACGCGGGTGGAAGATATGGTAAGCCCCGCCGCAATGCCGCAGGGAAATATCATGTTAAAAAAGCCCAGCCCAGCCACCAGCATGGTGCCCAGTGTGCTGGCAGCAAGCCAATGTGTCGCATACCATAAAATGGCTTGTAGCAGGGCGTATGCAGATAGGCCGATGGCAGAAAAACGCCACCGGCCGCAAAAAGCTGCAAAAATACAAACGGCTATAACAAAACAGTATTGGTAGTTTTTAGCGGGAGAAAAGGCCACAACAAGCGCCGCCACCAAAACCACAAATAGCTTTGTGCGGGGGTCAAAGCGCACCCCGGGAGATTGCGGCAGATTCACGCTGTGATACCTGCTTTCTCAAACTGTTTTTTAAGCAATACGCGGCCAAGCAAGCCGCTAAGCAGTGCGGCTACAATGGTGCCTGCAATAATTACGGGCAGCAGCCAGTTTGGGCCAGAGGCTATCATGGTATCTACATAACTTTGCTCGGTGCCGCCGGCCATAATAGATTTTGCCCATACCGCTTTATCTAAAAAGAACATAACGTAAGAGCCTACGGGTGGCAAAGCAAAAATGATGTAGGCCAAAATGTTTAGCTTAATAGATTTAAAATTGCCCGCGCCGGCAACCAAATCGGCCACAATGCCCAGCACAATATAAGCGGTATTCATCATCCAGTGCATACCGGTAGCAAACATAAGCAGGCCTATAAGCAGCCCTAAAATAATAATGGGGCCGTGTTTTGGCACCTTGGCAACCAAAAGCAAAAAAATGGGCCCGCACAACAGGGCGCAGCCAATGGGCATATAAAAAGTAAGTACGGGGTTGGGTGCAAACACCATACCCCCCACCAAAAATACAACAACGTACACAGCGGTAAAAATACCAATGGTAACAAGATCACGCACGGTAAGGCCCTTTTTCTTTATAAAATCGGAAGTATTTACGCCGGACATTTTATTTCCTCCTATTACTAAGTTGACACCTGCAAAAACCGCAGTTACAATATGGTTAGCGTAAACTAACCAATGGGATTATACCGCCATCCACCGCAGTGCTCAATACACAAAGGGCAACAATGTCTTTTCATGGCAGGTAAATGTCCAATCGTGATAACGGAGGTGTTTTTTTGCATCTTGTACATGATATACACCAGCCCTCCCTTTTGCAGGGGGGCTTTGTAATGCAGGGCGAAAAGGGCCACTGGCGCACCTACCGTATGCAGGGTGAGGAAGGTGCGGGAACGTATAGCATTTATTCGCCAGACGGCAGCTACGCCATTACCATACACGATTTTACCCTGTTTAAAGATATGGTGATGAACTTTGAATCGCCGGAGTATTTAAGCATGACATGGTACGATTCTTTATCGGGTGAGGCGCTGTACCCCTACCGTAGGCTAAAACGCGGCTTTATACGCGGGTTTGCCTCGCAGGATGGTTACCATGCTTTGGTGCACAAAAATATCCCCATTTACTCTGTAGGGGTTGAAATTACCCCCGAATATGTAGAAAAATATATGCGCTCGCGCCATCCAAAAGAAAACGTTGATTTGCGAAACGCCTTTTTAAGCATTGACGAAAGCAGCGAATTTCCCGAAATGGTGTTTTTAATGCACCAGTTAAAAAACTATACCGGCGAGGGTATGGCTGCCGAATTGTTTTACGAGGGCAAGGTGCACGAGGCGATGGCCCTGCTGGTAGAGAGGGCGCAAAAAACAAAACCGCCGGTAAAATATGCACAGGTATCGGCGCAGGATGCCGCCCACCTTAGCTCTGCGGCATCTTTTATAAACGACCATTGTACCCACATCATAAAGCTAGAAACTTTGGCCCAAATTGCGTGCATGAGCCCCACCAAGCTAAAGCGTTTGTTTAGGCAGCAGCACGGCGTAACCATTACAGAGTATACCCAGCAGCGCCGTATAGGCAGGGCAGAAGCAATGCTGGCCGATACCGACCTGCCAATTGCCACCGTTGCGCTAAGCGTGGGGTACCGCTCTGCCAGCCGGTTTTCTCACCTGTTTCAGCAGTACACGGGGTTGTTGCCAAGTGAGTATAGAGATTGAACACTAAGCAAGACAAAGCCAAAAAACAAAAGCATACAGGCAACCTAAAATCTGTAGCTAAAAAGGATATAAATAACCACCAGCGCGCCCGCATTGCACCGGGTACGCTGGTGGTTATTTGATTTTATTGTATTATCAAAGGTTTGCTGTATAATAAAAACATAAATAATATTTATATAAATAAATGTAAAGCAATGGCGCACCTATCAAGTGGCTATATGTATCCCCGCAAAGCAAGTAAAACAATATGCTAGGGCATCCGCACAGCTAAAACGAGATTTTTGGAAAGCACCGATAGTTTCTTAAAATGCGTAAAGGGAGGCAGCTATGAAAAAGCATGTTAAAGCAAACGTGGATTGGATTGGTTATGTAGATTGGGAGCTAGAGCAATTTCATGGGGCGGATTATTCTATTTTAAATGGGTCCAGCCAAAACGCATATCTCATTCAAGAAGAAAAAACAGTGCTTATAGATACCGTTTGGGCACCACACCGGTTTGAGTTTATGGAAAATTTAAAATCGGAAATTGACCTGCACCAAATAAACTGCATTGTAATAAACCATGGCGAGGTAGACCATTCGGGCGCTTTAACCGAGATTGCAAAAGAGTTGCCCGGGCTGCCCATTTACTGCACGGCAAATGCGGTTAAAAGCCTGGAAGGTCAGTATGGCAAACATGGCTGGAATTTTCAGGTTGTAAAAACCGGAGACAGCTTGGATGTTGGCAACGGTAAACAGCTGGTGTTTGTAGAAATGATGATGCTGCACTGGCCAGACAGCATGGCTACCTACCTTACGGGGGATAATATTCTTTTTTCTAACGATGCGTTTGGGCAGCATTTTGCCGTAGAAGAGCTTTTTAACGACAAGGCAGATCAATGCCTATTAAATAAAGAAGCTATGAAGTACTACGCCAATATTCTTAACCCATTTTCTCCGCTGGTAGCAAAAAAAATAAACGAGATTGTGGGGATGAATATTCCCATTGATATTATTGCCCCCAGCCATGGTGTTATATGGAGAGAGAACCCCCTGCAAATTGTAGAAAAATACGCCCAGTGGGCCAACCAATACCAAGAAGACCAGCTAACAATTGTATACGATACCATGTGGGAGGGCACAACCAAAATAGCCCATGCCATTGCGAAGCAAGCTGCCCATGTAAGCCCTAGCACAACTGTTAAAGTATTTAACATCTCAAAATCGGATAAAAACGAAGTGATGACAGAGGTATTTAAGTCTCGCGCGGTTGCCGTAGGCTCGCCAACAGTGGGCAATAATGTGCTGTCCAGCGTTGCGGGGTGGCTTCACTTTTTAACATCGCTAAAGTTTAAAAACAAAAAAGCAGCCGTGTTTGGGTGCTTTGGCTGGAGCGGTGAGGGCAACAAGGTGCTTACACAAGAGCTTGGCAACGCGGGCTTTACTGTGGTAGAAGAAAACATACGCAGCCAGTGGAACCCCGAAAAAGAAGACTTGGATAAAAGCGAGGCAATTGCAAAGGCGCTGCTGGCGTAAAATGATATTTTTATATAAATAGTAAATAAAACAGTTTGCGGCAAAGCAATAAAGGAGGGCAAGATGAGAAGAACCGCACTGGTGTTGTGTGGGCTGCTTTTAATGGTAGCACTAGCAGGCTGCTCTTCGGCAGAGCAACCTTCCGGCTCACAAGCTGTTACTTCACCATCACTTTCTGAGGAGGAGCAGGTGCAGGCATCTTCGGACAACACGGGATATAAAGAGGTTCCTGCTATTAAGGGGCTAAGCCTAAGTGATGTTGTAAGGCAAGCCGAGGATATGGGATTAAATGAAGTAGAGTTAGAGGTTTATTCGGCTATTGCCGAAAACGAATTTGCAACTAGCTTTAAAAGATTTGAATCGGACGAGTTTTATGTGGAAGTAGTAATAAACAGCAAAGAAGAAGTGGTATTCCTTTTCTGTGCTTCGCAAGCCAATACTGCCAACACGCAAAATGACGAAAAAACATCAGAGTTTTTATCTGGATTTGTTAAGCTGGTGGTCGCAGGGGAAGAGTACAATTCGGTTATGGATATGCTTGCGCGTGTCCCCAATAATGCGCAGGGCACCGCAATAAACGGTGTTACCATAGTTGCGTATGAGGATGAGTTGGGAAACATTGTTCTTCAATTTTCGGCAAAAGAATATTCGGATTATTTAAGTTGGTCTGTTGGAAAATAAAAGACTGAATTTATAGAATATCGAAAATATAGGTATCCCTTTTGAAATTTCCTGATAGAAGAGAAACAGCTACTAAAGCCACCTAAAAGCTGTTTTAGGTGGCTTTAGTAGCTAGAAAATATAGATTTCAATCTTTAAAAAGCCATATTATATATCAAAAGCTGTATTTGGTTTTAAAAAGAGGGCTATATGAATATACCGCTTTTATATGATCGAGTTTCAACATTTCGAGATTCGATTATAAAATCAATAAATAAAAATACGCCTTTCGTATTTTTGGATTTCCCGATGGGGTGCTGTTCTGATGCTTCTTTGCTTTTGGGCATGTTTTTCTCTGGTTTTGAAGCGTATGATATAGAATACGTGAGCGCTCGATGTGAACAGCTAACACATGTATGGTTAACTGTAAATGGCAAAATTGTGGATATAACATGTGGTCAATTTGAATATTTTGATGGCAGTATTTATATCGGCGAGAAAAACTCGTTTTATGAATGCTTTGATGCGGAAATACCTGACAGAGAACCTATTGTTATAGAGCAATTGGAAGAAAAATTAATTAAGTATGAGTTATACTCCTTTTATAAGACAATAATGAATAATTTATAAAGAAAAAGACACGCATCAAAAACGCGTGTCTTTTTCTTTGGCGGAGAAGGAGAGATTTGAACTCTCGCGACGGTTACCCGCCCTACACCCTTAGCAGGGGCGCCTCTTCGACCTCTTGAGTACTTCTCCAAAGTCAAAACAAATATAGGTATTTAATTGTAGTGCGCTTGTGCTCCGCTACCAAAACAAAATGGCGGAGAGGGTGGGATTTGAACCCACGGCCCCTTGCGGAGACACTGGTTTTCAAGACCAGCTCCTTAAACCACTCGGACACCTCTCCAAGTAGGAGCGGAACGTAATACATGATAGCATATAGCCACCGTTTCTGTCAATTAAATATGCCCTTAAAAAGCGAAAGAATTATAAAATAATGTAAACGGAAAAACTTACGCATAAAACGAGGTAAAACCAATAAACGGATGGGATAGAAAGGGTAAAGGGCAGATAAGTAAAGGGACACAATAAAGATAACGGAGCACAAAAAAGATTTAGCGCATGCCAGCCCTGCAAATGTTTTTAAATGCACCACGGCGCGCTGTTTGTAAAACACACAATACAAGAAGAATGGTTTTAAAACTGAATGGTAGAGCTGTACACTTTGCATGGAGGGGAACGCTGGCCATTTAAAACAATTGCACAGGTTTAAAGAGAACATGGCACACATGCCACACTTATCTCGCAAAAAAGGAAGGGACATAAAACGGTGAGCGAACAAACAAAGCCATGGGTTTTACTTCTACCGATTGCGATTGAATATAGTGCGGCAGAAAAAGGATTGAATAGAAGAATATAGGCCAATAATTTGTGAAAGTGAGCCCTAGTATAATTACACTAAGGGAATGGAACGGTGCGCAAGTCAGTCCGCTCCCCTCACAACAGGCTCCCATAGACGCAGCCACTCATAACATTTAAGCTGATATTAAACAGGAACATGA
>JBKEAM010000104.1:0-17913 GCA_047972265.1 Oscillospiraceae bacterium
TACGCACCACCCGCCCGGCCGAGGGCCGCCACGGCAGCACTGCCAAAGTTGTTGGGTCGGGAAAAAGCAGCAGGTCGCTTTCCTCAATATTCATAAATCCATCTACCGCCGATACATCAAACCCTGCCCCATGCTCAAATACATACGCAAGGCGGTTGGCGGTAATTGCCACATTTTTGGGCACACCAAAAATATCGCAGAAAAACAAACGCACAAACCGTACGTCGTTATCCTCTACAAATTGCAGTACATCGTCCCGGGTATAATTCATTCCGGCACCTTCCCTGTTATCCATATTGGCAAGCCCATAATTGGGCTTTGCTTTTTTTATTATATACTAAAACCCACTTTAAAGTAGCACACAATTTATGTATCGCTTTTAACGCCTGTGCACAATCTGGCATTTAAAAACATTGTACCTTACAAATCACTTAAACAAGCAACACAAAATCTTTTTATCATTTTTACCACATTTTTGTTCTCTTACCAAGCACATTTGACTTTATTTTGAGAACAATTGTAAAAAACCACAAAACTTTTTTTATTTTTTCTTCGATACCGTTCAGTGTGCTAAATCTTATTTACCCTGCTTGACAGGAGAAAGCATATGCGGTAAAATCCTTGCATGCAAAGCAATGGCGCTTGCGGGAACTTCCCGCAAGTGCCTTTTTTTGTTGATGAAGAGGGAAAGAAGAAATTTTGGAGGTGTACGCAAATGCCCAATGTACCACAACTGTATGGGAGCATGTCTTTCAACGACAGTACAATGAAACAGCGCTTACCCAAAGATACTTATAAAGCCTTAAAAAAATGTGTTGCAGAAAATAAACCACTAGACAGATACGTGGCAGACGTTGTTGCCAATGCTATGAAAGATTGGGCTGTAGAGCGTGGCGCTACACACTTTACCCACTGGTTTCAGCCCATGACCGGCGTAACTGCCGAAAAACACGATAGCTTCATCACTCCGCTTGATAACGGCACCGTTATTATGGAGTTTTCGGGCAAAGAGTTGATTAAAGGCGAACCGGATGCCTCCTCCTTCCCGTCTGGTGGTCTTCGCGCTACATTTGAAGCGCGCGGCTACACCGCTTGGGATCCCACATCCTACGCTTTTATCAAAGAGGGCGTTCTTTGCATCCCCTGTGCTTTCTATTCTTACAGTGGAGAAATACTGGACAACAAAACCCCTTTGCTTCGTTCGATGGAAGCCATCAACCTGCAGGCACTGCGAATCCTGCGGTTGTTTGGAAACACTTCTGCCAGTAAAGTAACCACCACCGTTGGCCCAGAACAAGAATACTTTTTGGTGCCCAAAGAGATGTGGCAAAAACGCAAAGACCTTCGCTTTACCGGCCGTACCCTTTTTGGGGCAAAACCGCCCAAGGGACAAGAGCTTGAAACCCATTACTTTGGCACCATTCGCCCCCGTGTAGCAGCCTTTATGGAGGATTTAAACGAGGAGCTTTGGAAAATAGGCATCCCCTCTAAAACCGAACATAACGAGGTTGCCCCCAGCCAGCACGAGTTGGCACTTATCTTTACAAACTCTAACCTTGCCACCGAGCATAACCAGCTAACCATGGAATTTATGCAAAAGGTAGCCGAACGCCACGACCTGATTTGCCTGCTGCACGAAAAACCCTTTGAAGGCGTAAACGGCTCTGGCAAGCACAACAACTGGTCTATCTCTACCGATACCGGCCTAAACCTGCTGGATCCCGGCAACACCCCGTTTGAAAACGCGCAGTTCCTGCTTTTCCTTTGCGCTGTTATCAAAGCGGTTGACGAGCATCAGGATTTGGTACGTATCTCGGTTGCAAGTGCCGGTAACGACCACCGCCTTGGTGCAAACGAGGCTCCTCCCGCCATCATCTCTATTTTTGTAGGCGATGAACTGGCCGAGATTTTGGATTCTTTAGAAAACGGAAGTTCCTATTCGGCACGCGAAATTGTTGAAATTGAGGTTGGCGTAGATGTTTTACCCCACTTCCCCAAAGACAATTCCGACCGCAACCGTACCTCTCCCTTTGCCTTTACCGGCAATAAATTTGAGTTTAGAATGCTGGGCTCTGCTCTTTCAATCGCCATGCCCAACATTGTATTAAATACCATCGTGGCCGACTCTTTAAAAGAGTTTGCCGATAAGCTGGAAGGTGCAGAAGACTTTACCGCTGAGCTTAACAAGCTAGTAAGCAGTACCGTTCATGCACACAAGCGCATTTTGTTTAACGGCAACGGCTACGACGATGCTTGGGTAACCGAGGCCGAAAAACGCGGCCTGCTTAACCTTCGTACCTCCGCCGATGCGCTGCCCCACTTTAGCGATGAAAAGAACATTAAGCTGTTTACCCGCCACCACGTATTTACCGAAGCAGAGGTAACCTCTCGCTGCGAAGTTTTATTAGAAAACTACTGTAAGGTGGTCGCCATCGAGGGCGAAACCATGGTGGATATGATTAAAAAAGACATTACCCCTGCCACCTATACCTATATGAACCGCCTGAGTGAAACCGGCATTGCCATGAAAAACTTTATGCCGGACATTGCCAGCAGCAGCCTTTGCAAAACGCTAAAGGAAATGTGCACCCTGGTAGATGAACTACAGGTTAAAAATACCGAGCTTGCTTCTGTACTAGAAGCTTCCCATACATTGGATTGCGATGAAAGCGAACGGTCTCGCTATTTTGCAGATACTGTTTTGCCCGCAATGGAAGCAGCCCGCTCGGTAGCCGATAAGCTGGAAGAAATGATCGGCGAAAAATATTGGCCTTACCCAACCTACGGTGAGCTTTTGTTTACCGTTTAGCCTAACCTCCTTTCCTCTTTTTTCTTCATTCTTTTCTTGTGCAGAAACAGCGAAGCCGCATGGCTTCGCTGTTTCTGCGTATTCACATTTTTACAAAAGGGCTGACATTTTTTATCATTTGTATTATAATATATAAATCTACATTTTTATGTGCTTTTTTGCATCTTTAGCCGCATTGTTTTTATACTGTAGCCCACTTTTTTGGCGTTGCCGTGCAGTTGTACTTTTTAATGGTAAATGCTATACTAAGTTCTCTACATACCACGGGAGGATTGTATGAACAGCCTTGGAAAATTGAACGCTGCCATTTATCGAAACTTGCAGGTATTAATGAATGATCGTATGCGCGACCTGGACATTGGTAGCGGCCAATACGACTTTTTTTACGTTATTTCGCAGCAGGAGGGGCTCTCTTTAAAGGAACTTGGGGAGGAACTGCATGTGGGTAAATCCACCACTACAAAGGCTGTGCAAGACCTTGTTAAAAAAGGCTATGTGCGCAAAGTGCGTGATACAGAGGATGCCCGAATTGACCATCTTTTTCTTACCGTTAAGGGCAAGGGCGCCGTTCCACTAATGCAGCAAATTAGTGATGAAAACGACGCGCTGGGCTCTAGCATGTTGTCAGAAAAAGAGGCTGTAGTGCTAAATGTACTGCTTAACCGTGTACTGGAGGGCCTGCAGGAAGAAAAGGCGCTTCGTCAAGCAGAGGCAAAACGGCGCAGACAGGGCGGCAGTTCTAAATAAATAATAAAACATAAAAACAAAGGATTGCTGTTAACAGCAATCCTTTGTTTTTCTTTTAAAATAGGTTTTGCGTATCTGCTAAGTACATTTTATGCTCGGCTTTTTGCTCCCCTTGCCAGTCAGAACAAAAACCAATATATTTATCTTTATAAAACCTGCTAAACCCACCGCCCGCCATAAAGCTTCCATACAAAAAATCGGCTTCCATTAACCGAAACTGCTTGGTAGCCATATGATAAAACACCGTCAGCTTTTCGCAGGCATGGCTTCCTCCAATTGCAAATAAGTCAAACCCTATTATTTCATCAGTGGCCGATATATTCCCCATTTTGCAATCTCCCATTGTAAACACTTGCTGCGGTATAAGCCCCGGCTCTTTTAAAAGTAAAACTTTGTTGGTATTATCCTCTTCTACAATCAACACCAAATCCTTATTGGTAGAAGCGCACTGCTTTACTCTTTGCATAATCAGCTTTGGGGTTTTAAGTGTTTTATCCATTTTGTACAAATCAAATACATTGTACTTTTTGTAATCCTCATTTTCTTTTAGCAAATATAAATTGTCTTGATGAACCACAGGCGTATGAAAACCATCCAATTGCTTTATCGGCTGCTTCAAATCTAAATCAATCTGCTGGATAAAAAGCATGTTTTTGGGTCCGCCTGTAATTTTACGAACAGAACTATAAAGATACCCCTGCCAAAAACAGCCCCCCTCTGCAAACTCCATATTATTGCAGGGAAATTCAAAATCGCTTATCAGTTTCATATCATTGTCAAACACCAATATTTGCGTAATAAAACCCTCTACTTCTTCTGGAGAAATTCCACCAGAATATCTGCCCGTAAAATATATATTCTCATCGGTGCGATCCACAAATTTATACAACATTTCGCGGCTATCCTGATAAAAAACAGTACTATCCTGGTTGGTAAGCGAATACCCCACAATGGCTGCCGGGGCCTTTTTTTTGCGGATATACAGGTTGCTTGCTATAAATACATCGTTTTTATATAAAAACGGCTGCACAAAGCTAACCCCCACAATGGCGGGTAACTCTTTGCGCAACATATCTTTTTTCCATGTTTCTGTTTCCTGCAGCTTTGTATTTAGTTGCTGCTCAAGGTGTACAACTGCATCTTGCCGTGTTTTTTGCCATGCTAAAAAGCTTTTCTCTCTGTCGTCCTCGCTTGCTTTTTCGTTTTCATCAGCAAGCTCATTTTCGTACCCAAACTTGGCACATAATTTTGGCAGTAAAGTAGGAATTTCCTGTATCATGGCATCAATGCTTTTATATCCACCATTTTTTTCTCCGTTTAAATACTCTATGTCTTTTTCAAGCTCCCGCACTTCTTCGGCAGTCAAATTCCACTGCGCAATTTCTTCGTCAGAAAAAGAATCGCTCTCTTCTTCAAAATCCATACCCAAAGACATAAAGCACTCAAACTCTCTGTATCTGTCCTCTTTCATCAGTGCTTCTGTCAGCAAATCCGGGTTTTTAGCGGCTTTATTAAAAAAGTCTCTTCCCCGGGAAATTACCCAAAGTGTAAAATACAGTAAAGAATCATCCGAAAATCCGCCATTTAAAATCTTACACAGGGACATAATACCGGCGCACTCTCCCAGCATCATATACGCTCCTGTATACTGCGAAAACCGGTATCTATCGCAGTAATCTCTTTGTGACAAAGCCTTTGTAACAAAGGCTGCGTATCCTTCGTTATCGTCCCCAAACCGGGCAGCGGCTTCATCAACCAAATTCCAATAATCGGGTGTTTGCAGCATAATATTTCTCCTCTGTTTAATCCATATTTAAATTTACAAATAAAACACAATGCCCTTTACCCGTTTGTCAGTAACCTAAAGGACATCCCCAATATGTTTTATTTTGCCAATATTTGTTTATTTAAATGCTTTAGGCGCAGTATAGCTGCTATCCTTTAAACCGCAAAAAAAGAACGGGGTTTTTACAAAACCCCGTTCTTTGCATAAAAGCAAAATTATTTCACTTCTACCTTTGCGCCAGCTTCTTCCAGCTTCTTCTGAAGATCATCAGCGTCAGCCTTAGAAATGCCCTCTTTGATGGGCTTCGGTGCATTGTCAACCAAGTCTTTAGCTTCTTTCAAGCCAAGGCCGGTAACTTCTTTAACCACTTTGATTACCTGCATTTTGGTGCCGCCGGCATCTACCAAAATTACGTCAAATTCGCTCTTCTCTTCTGCAGCAGCAGGAGCAGCAGCGCCTGCAACAGCTACAGGAGCAGCAGCGGATACACCGAATTTCTCTTCGATAGCTTTAACCAGCTCGTTCAGTTCCAGCACGGTAAGTGCTTCAATATCAGCAATAAATTTTTCAATTTTTTCAGCCATTATTGGTTCCTCCATATCATATTAATTGTATTAAATGTTGTAAATGGGGCATGCCTTATGCGGCGTCCCCGCCTTCTTTTTGCTCTGCAATAGCATTCAGTGCTACAGCCAAACCACGTACATTGCCGGTAATGGCACTAAGCAGCATAGAAAGCAATCCGTCGCGGCCGGGCAGTTTAGATAACGCTTCGATTTCGCTGGCCGGTACAACTTTACCTTCCATGTAACCACTTTTTACACTAAAAGCACCCTTGCTTTTCTCTGCATATTTGCAAAGAATACGTGCAGGTGCCAAAGCATCCTCGCCGCTAAGGGCAAGTGCTGTGGTGCCGGTAAGTACTTCTTCCAAACCAGAAAGCTCGCCGCCTTCTAAGGCTAGGTGCAACATAGTGTTTTTAACAACAGTATATTCTACCCCTGCCTCGCGCAGTTCGCGGCGCAAAGCCGTATCGTCGGCAACCGAAATGCCCTTATAGTCTACCAAAACACCAGCGGGTGCATCAGCAATCTTTTGTTTCAACTCGGCTACATACGCTTTCTTTCTCTCCAAAATCTTTTCACTTGGCATACAATTCACCTCGTTTCGTGTTGGCACATTCCTGCGCCTTAAACCATGTATAACAAAGACATGAAAAATGCCTCTTTCCCATTACCGGAAAGAGGCATACCAATTTGTATTGGAGTACCCGTTTCTCGGCAGGATGGGCAACGCCCTGTTACGCAAAAGCTCCTGCTGTCTTAAAAACAGCATATTAATAATATCGCATTAATAAGGCTTTGTCAACCTTATACGCCAAACTGAGTGGCATTTAAACGAACGCCGGGGCCCATGGTAGAAGCAACGGTAGCACTGCGGATGTACTGGCCTTTTGCAGCGGAAGGCTTTGCTTTTACAACAGCATCCATAATGGCTTTCAGGTTGTCTTTCAGCTTTTCAGTTCCAAAAGACGCTTTGCCGATTGGCACGTGAATAATGTTGGATTTGTCCAAACGATATTCAATTTTACCTGCTTTGGCCTCGGTTACTGCCTTGCCAACATCGGGGGTAACGGTACCAGCTTTGGGGTTAGGCATCAAGCCACGGGGGCCCAGCACTTTACCCAAACGGCCAACCAAGCCCATCATGTCGGGAGAGGTAACCAAAACATCAAAGTCTACAAAACCTTCGTTTTGAATGCGGTTTACCAAATCGGCTTCGCCAACCAGCATTGCGCCGGCTTCTTCAGCAGCTTTGGCTGCATCACCCTTGGCAATGGCAATAACGCGCACGTCTTTACCGGTACCGTGGGGCAGTACAACTGCGCCGCGAACCTGCTGGTCTGCATGGCGGCTATCTACGCCCAAACGAACGTGAAGCTCTACAGTTTCATCAAATTTAGCTTTGGCGGTTTGGCAAACAATGGCCAAGCCTTCCTCGCTGTCGTACATTTTTGCACGGTCGACAAGTTTTGCCGAGTCCGTATAGTGTTTTCCTCGTTTCATACTATCCTCCTGTGGTCCTGTCGGAATGTTTCCTCCCACTTGGGGTTCCAATTTCGGTTATGATTCAACTTATTCTTCCACCGTAATGCCCATGCTGCGGCAGGTGCCTGCAATCATGCTGGTAGCGCTTTCCAAACTGGCAGCGTTCAAGTCTGTCATTTTGGTTTTCGCAATTTCTTCCAGTTGGGCACGTTTTAGCGTGGCAACTTTGGTTTTGTTGGGCACGCCAGATCCGCTCTCGATGCCGGCTGCTTTTTTAATAAGCACCGCTGCTGGCGGGGTTTTTGTGATGAACGTGAAAGAACGGTCTGCATATACGGTGATAACCACCGGAATAAGATAGCCGATATCTTTCTGTGTGCGTTCGTTGAACTCTTTTGTGAACGACATGATGTTTACGCCATGCTGACCAAGAGCAGGTCCTACAGGCGGTGCCGGACTAGCCTTGCCAGCCGGAATTTGGAGCTTAATGTAGCCCACTACCTTTTGCGCCATTGTTTAGCACCTCCAAAAAATGTGGTGAGTTGCGGGTATATCAGTATACCCTCCCACGAAAAGCAGCCATTGGCTGCCCGCATGTAAGCCGTAACCGGCCTATTGCCAAAATTAATCGTTGCCCTTAAACGGGCTTTACCTGGTTTAAATCCAGCTCCGCAGGCGTTTCGCGGCCAAACATAGATACTTTTACGTTTACCTTGCCATGCTCGCGGTCTATCTTTTCTACCAAGCCAACAAAGCCTTCTAACGGGCCTGTTAGTACCTCTACACTGTCGCCCACCGCATAATCTACGTGTGTTTCGCGTATGTCCACACCCAAAGATTCTACTTCGGCAGCGGTAAGAGGAATGGGTTTAGAGCTGGGCCCTACAAACCCTGTAACACCGCGCGTATTACGCACAATGTACCAGCTGTCATCAGTCATTACCATTTTTACCAGTACATAACCGGGAAACAGCTTGCGCTCCACCTCGCGTTCTTTGCCGTCTTTAATATCCGGCACCATCTCGGTGGGCACCTTAACTTCCTGAATAAACTCCTGCAGGCGGCGGTTTTCCACGATGGTCATCAGGTTTTGCGCCACTTTGTTTTCATATCCAGAATAGGTATGTACAACGTACCATAATGCCTCTTCCATCGCAGTTAACACCCTTTCCTTATCGTAATAAAAAGCTGCCAATTGCAGCCGATAACGAACCGGATGAAGCCACACCCGAAGAAGCAATGGACGAAGCAGGCTCTGCTACCTTAGAGGCCAGCGAAAAAGAAGTGCTGATGATCCAACTAAACAAAAAGTCCAGTGCAAAAATAATCAGCCCAACTGCCAACACAAAAACCAAAACAACAACCAGGTTGTTTCGTACCTGCTTTGCGCTGGGCCATACTACCTTTTTCATTTCTCCTTTAGTATCCCTAAAGAAGCGGGCAATACCACGGCCAGCCCTTACAAAGATATTAGGCTTTTTAACAACTTTTTCAGCCATTATAAACCCCTCTCTTACTTCGTTTCTCTGTGAGCTGTGTGCTTTTTGCAGAAACGGCAGTACTTTTTCATTTCAATACGATCCGGGGTGTTCTTTTTGTTCTTCATGGTGTCGTAATTGCGCTGTTTGCACTCAGTACATGCCATTGTGATCTTAACTCTCATAACTTTTGCACCTCCATTGGTTCGGTATTATTACCTCCCTCACACTAAGCGGCCGAGTGCCGCTTTTACGGGCCGTACGCCTTGGCCGTGCCGCCAATATACGCACAAAAAAAAGAGCCTGCCGGCGAGGTATAAATATACTACCATACCGCAACGCGCTGCGTCAAGCATTTTGTGCGTTGTGGCGGCGGCATTTTGCGGCTTTTTTGTTTTGTTTTTGCGTGCCCTATTTAACAGCGGGGATAGCAATTGACATAACATTGCGCTATAATAGTTTGTGTATTAAATATTTTACAACAAACATACCATTTTGTAAAACTGCGCCCGCCAGCCGGGCTCGCCTATACTGAATTGCCGAGGTGCCGGATGAGCTTGCGAAAGCGTACTTTTTTGCGCATTATATCGGGGGTTGTGCTTTTAGCAATCTCTATGATGCTTACCTTTATTATAAAAGAAGTTTTGTCTGCCCGCAATCCCGAGGGGGCTTTGCCCACCATGCAGGTGGCTGTGGGCGGCACCATTTTGCCCAACCAGTATACAGACCTATTTTCCTACTCCTGGCGCTTTTTAACCTCCCCCATCGAGTCGGGCAAAACACAGGAGGATTTGGCGGCTCTGCCTGCCGCCCCCGTTAACCCGGGCGATCCTATCCAGTTCCGTTTTTCGTACGATGCTTCCTCTGTAAAAATAAGCCGCGCGGTAGAGGGCAGCAATGTTTTTTACGAGGTAGCCGCCTCATCTACCGAGGACGGAGTAGGGATTTTATACACACCCGAGGTTGCGGGCATATACACCTATCAGGTACAGGCCTCTTGGTGGCTAAGGGGCTCGGTAGAATATTACTTTCGCATCAGCGTGCAAGACACAAGCCGCTCTGCATAACGTTTTAATGCACTGCCACTATTATCAGTATGCGGCCTAGTTTAAAGTGGGGAAGCCAAAAGCCATCCGGGCTGGTGGCTTTTCCTTTTTTAATCATTCCCTGTCGCAAAAGGAGTTTTAGATGAAGCGCAAACAATACACCTTTTTATTTTGGCTTATACCCGCCGTTATTGTGTGGGCCATTGGGTTTGCAGTGGCCGCCCGTTACGATCTTGCCATAGACCAGGCCATAAACAATACCCTTAACCCCATTGCCATTAGCATGGAGGCCTACGGCGCCCATGTTGTATTTTTACCCGCTGTGGTTTTGCTGGGGTTGCTTGGTTTTGGCGCACACCGCTCTGTGCACATTCTGGTTCGCATTGGGTCTGTTGTTTGTTACCTGGGCGGTACCTCTTATATGTTTTACCACGGTTACGAAAAGCTGGTGCACCGCGGCGCACTTAGCGGCTCTATCGATGTTAAAACCATCGTTTTAATTCTTCTTTGGCTTGCTTTATTTGGTGGTACCGCATATGCCTGTAGGCGTATATCCCATAACCCACGGGTTTACCGCAAGGTTTTATTTTGGGCCTTTTGCGGCACCGTATTGCTTGTAGCCAACCAAGTTATTATTACCGGCGCAAAGCTGGTATGGCAGCGCACCCGTTTTGATGATATGCAGGCCCTTGGCTCTTTCGATAACTTTACCCCTTGGTACCGTCCCCTTGGCAACGGCGGCTCCTCTTTTCCCTCGGGGCATACCGCCAATGCCGTAAGCATTTTACTGCCGGTTCTTTTTTGCGATTTATCCGAAAAATGGAAGCCTTACAAAAATATGTTTTACGCATTTGGCTGGGCCTACATCGCTTTTATGGGCTATACCCGCATGCAAATTGGCCGCCACTTTTTATCAGATGTTTTGGCCGGTGCCGGTATTATGGCTCTTGTTTTTTGGTTTCTTCATTCGTCCTCTTTTTACAAAAAATGGCTTGCCGTTGTGTTGGCGGGCAGCAAAAGAAAAAAGGAGCTCTTTTATGAATTTTAGTTTCGTTGCCCCCTGCTATTTTGGTTTAGAAAGTGCCGCAGCCTTCGATTTTAAAAGAATTGGCGCGCAAAATGTAACTGTAACCGATGGCCGCATCCACTTTACCGGCGACGAGCAGATTCTTGCAAAAGCAAACCTGCGGAGCCGCTGCGGAGAGCGCATCCTTATTTCTCTTGCCACTTTCCCCGCCCATACCTTTGATGAACTGTTTGAGGGCGTTTATGCCATCCCGTGGGAAAACTACATTCCCCGCAACGGCAAATTCCCCGTAAAAGGTTCCAGCTTATCCAGCCAGCTTTCCAGCGTGCCCGCCTGCCAAAGCATTGTAAAAAAAGCCGTGGTGCAGTCTCTGCGCAAGGGGCACAAGGTAGAGTTTTTGCCCGAGCGGGGGGAAGAATACCGCATTCGTTTTTCTATTCGCAAAGACATTGCAGAGGTTTTTTTAGATACTTCGGGCGAGGGGCTGCATAAACGCGGTTACCGCCGCAAGGCCTCCCTTGCGCCTTTAAAAGAAACGCTGGCTGCCGCCATGGCAGATTTTGGCCGGATACGCCGCAGCAGCCTGATGCAAGACCCCTTTTGCGGCAGCGGTACACTTGTAATAGAATCCGCCCTTAAAGCGCTTAACATTGCCCCCGGCATAAAACGTACCTTTGCGGCAGAGCATTACTCCTTTTTGCCTGCCGGGCTTTTTGACGAAGCGCGGGCACAGGCAAGGGCAGAAGAAACGCCCGATGCGCCCTTTGAAGGGTTTGGTCTTGACATAGACCCCGAAATTGTGCAGCTTGCTGCCGCCAACGCAAAGCTGGCAGGTGTAGAAAAACAATGTCGCTTTACCGTTGCCGACGCTGGACAGTTTTCGCCTTCCTCCAAAAGCATTGTGCTTACGAACCCCCCCTATGGCGAGCGCCTAATGGACAAAGACAGCGCGGCACGTCTTGTTACATCCTTTGGCAAGGCCATGGAAAAAAGCCCTGTTGCGGGCGCGTATATTATTACCGCAGACGACAGTTTTGAAAAAAACTACGGCAAACCTGCCGTAAAACGCCGCAAGGTGTATAACGGAATGATTCCCTGCCAGATATACATGTACTACTAAGTATACACAAAAACCCCACCCGCTTGGCGGATGGGGTTTTCTTTTACATTGCTTTACGCTTCAAATTTAAAGCTGTCTTTTAACTGCACAATGCGGTTAAAAGTGTTAGGGTTTTTGCTGTCTGCACAAAAGTACCCCATACGCACAAACTGAAAACGATCCCCCGCTTTTGCCTCTGCCAATGCAGGCTCCAACTTACAGTTTGCAAGCTTTGTTATAGACTGCGGGTTTAAATAATCAAAATAATCGGTTCCCTCTGGCACATCCGATACATTTTCTAGTGTAAACAGATTGTCGTACAGGTTTACCGCGGCTTCTACGGCTGTTTCGGCATTTACCCAATGTACGGTGCCCTTTACCTTGCGTCCGTCTACAGGCTTGTTGTTTCGGGTTTCAAGATCTGCGGTGCAGCGCAGCTCTACCACTTCGCCCGCTTCGTTATTAATAATCTCATTGCAGCGGATGATGTAAGAACCCATTAGGCGTACTTCTCCATCGGGACGCAAACGCTGGTATTTGGGCGGCGGCACCTCGGCAAAATCCTCACGCTCAATATATAGGTTGGGGCCAAAGGCAACTTCGCGAGTACCCGCACTTTCGTCCAGCGGGTTATTGGGCAGGTCAAAACTTTCTTTTAAATCCGCAGGGTAATTGGTAATTACCACTTTAATGGGATCCAGCACCGCTACACGGCGGGGCGCATTTTGGTTTAATTCTTCCCGCACGCAGTATTCCAGCAAGCGAATATCCACTGTGCTGTAAGCCTTAGAAACACCCGCTTTTTGCACAAAGGATAAAATAGAAGTAGGGGTGTAGCCCCGGCGGCGCAAACCTGCCAATGTTGGCATACGCGGGTCGTCCCATCCATCTACCATGTCCTTTTCTACCAGTTCCCGCAGGTAACGTTTGCTCATTACGGTGTGGGTTAGGTTTAGGCGGGCAAACTCGTACTGGTGGGGTTTGTTTTCTACCCCAATATTGTCTACCACCCAATCGTACAAAGGGCGGTGGTTTTCAAACTCTATAGAGCAAAGAGAATGGGTAATCCCCTCTATTGCATCCTGAATGGGATGCGCAAAATCGTACATGGGGTAAATGCACCACTTATCGCCCTGGCGGTGGTGGTGGGCATATACAATGCGGTATAAAACCGGGTCGCGCATGTTCATGTTAGAAGAAGTCATATCAATTTTAGCACGCAGGGTATGGGTACCTTCGGCAAATTCGCCCTTGTTCATCCGCTCAAACAAGTCCATGTTTTCTTCGGGTGTGCGGTTTTTATAGGGGCTCTCGCGGCCGGGCTCGGTCAGGGTGCCTCGGTACTCCCGCATTTCTTCGGGACTTAAATCGCAAACATAAGCCTTGCCCTCTACAATCAGCTTTTTAGCATACTCATAACATTGCGGAAAATAATCCGACCCATAATAAATACCGCCGTTGGGCTCTGCACCCAGCCAGCGCAGGTCTTCCTCTATACTGCGCACATACTCGTCATCCTCACGCACGGGGTTGGTGTCATCGTAACGCAGGTTAAATTTTCCGTTGTATTTTAAAGACGCGCTGTAGTTTATCCATATTGCTTTGGCGCTGCCAATGTGCAAATATCCGTTGGGCTCCGGCGGAAAACGTGTGTGAATTTGCCTTGCAAAGCCCTCTGCTAAATCCTGATCGATGATATCATAAATAAAATTGCTTCCAAATTCCATCCTTGCTTTCCTCCTTTTTATTCTTCAGCCGTAGTTTCCCACATGGCCTGTTCTGCAAGCAAAAGTCTTTCCTGCACTTTTTTACTGCCCAATACCTGCATTACCTCGTACAAATCGGGAGATTGCTCCCGCCCGGTAACGGCTACACGCACCACCATGCTCACATCCCCCACATGCCCTTTAAAGGCATCCGGGTTCTTTTTGTACTCTTTCACATTATCGGCAAACCCAATTTGCACCGCCAACTGCTTCATTTTTTCAAACCAAGCCGTGGCATCATCTGCCTCATCATATGCCGCACGGTAGCGCTGCAAAATATCCTGCTCCTGCTGGGCGTTTACATTTTGCGGCAAAACGTATTGCGGGGCAAAAAGCTCATCGTAAAAAAAGCTTAGGTATTCTTTTACGCCGCTCCAAACCGTAATGTCTTTGCGGGGCTTTGCGCCGCCGCGCCCAATAGAAAGCGCCGCTTGCGAGTAAGCAGCATCCGCCGTAAACAGGGCGGCAAACTCACTATCGTATTGCGCCGCCCATTCGGCCGCAGCATCATACACCGCTTTGGCATCCATGCAGCTTAACAAATTGCGAGAAACATCGTCCAGCTTATCCATATCAAACAATGCGCCGGATGTACCCATCTTTTTTACCGAGAAGGGAAAATCCTCCAGCGGCGCACTGGGGTTAGCCTTGCGCCATTCTTCAAAATTAGAGTTAAGCAAAGAAAGCAGATACTCTTTTACCGCCTCTATGGTATATCCCTTTTCGCTGTAAAAAGAAAGAGCCAGTTCGGGGTCTTTCCGTTTAGACAGCTTGCGTTTAGATTCGCCCTCCATCTTCATCAAATGCGCCGTATGCAGGTATTTAGGGGCTTTCCAGCCCAGTGCGGCAAACAATTGTATGTGGATGGGCAGGGTGGCAAGCCATTCCTCCCCACGCACCACCACTGTGGTACGCATTAAATGGTCATCTACTACGTGTGCAAAGTGATAGGTGGGGATGCCGTCTGCCTTTAGCAGCACCACATCCTGGTCGTTCTCGGGCAGTTCCAACGTGCCGCGCACAAGGTCTGTTACCTTTATGCGTGTCTCGGTATTGCCGGGGCTGCGCAGGCGCACCACATAGGGTTGCCCCGCCTGTATGCGCTCTTCTACCTCTTGGTAGGTTGCATTGCGGTAACGGGCAAACTCACCGTAGCAGCCAAAGTTTAGCTTGCGTTTGGCTTGTTCTTCCCGTATCTCTTTTAGTTCGTCTTCTGTTAAAAAGCAGGGATATGCCAGCCCTTGCAATACAAGGCGGCGTACATAGGCATGGTAAATATCGGCGCGCTGCCGTTGTCGGTATGGCCCGTAATTGCCGTTGTCTCCGGTAAGGGTGGCCCCCTCGTTAAACAAAAGCTTATAGTGTTCAAATACCTCTAAAATGGTTTGTACCCCGCCGGGCACTTCCCTTTTTTGGTCGGTATCCTCTATACGCAGGTAAAAAACGCCCTTGCTTTGGTGGGCAAGGCGCTCATCTGCAATGGCTCCATACAGATTACCCAAATGCATAAACCCGGTAGGGCTGGGCGCCATGCGGGTAACCTTTGCCCCCTCTGGCAAAGTACGGGGCGGATATTGCAGTTCCAATTCGTCGGGTGTTACTTTTTCCGGCCCAAACAAAAGGCCGGCCAACTTCTCATAATCCATACCTTTATTCCTGCCTCCACTCAATCCATCTATCTATATACCGGCAGATACCGGGATTTCCCTTGTTTTTGGCAAAACACATTTTTTGCGCAGCCTTTGCTGCCAGCTTTACCCTATAGGCCTACATCTTTTGGCAACCGCAAAATTTACAGGCAAAGCCCACTGCACAGGAGGCAAAATACCTCTGGTGCAAAGCGTGTTTTAGCAATATTTGATACCGTACATCATACCAAACCCGGCACAACGCGTCAATGTAAACACCTTATACCAAACAAATACCCGGGTACCTGTAGCGGCACCCGGGTTACTAATTTTTGTGCAGGCAAATAAGCCTGTAATTTTTAGTAGTTTACTACGCGCATTTCAAAGTAAGCCTGTGCATGCAAGCATACGGGGCATACCTGAGGTGCATGGGTGCCAACATGCAGATGGCCGCAGTTGGTGCAAATCCATACTTGCTCTGTTTCGCGTGCAAATACCTGGCCGTCTTCCAAGTTCTTTTTAAGGGCAAGGTAACGCTCTTCGTGAGATTTTTCAATCTTAGCTACGCCCTCAAACTGGCGGGCCAATTTTTCAAAACCCTCTTCATGAGCAGTTTTTGCCATTTCGGCATACATTTCTGTCCACTCGTAGTGCTCGCCAGCGGCAGCATCAATCAAGTTGGTAACTGTATCGGGAACTGCATCGCCGTGCAATGCTTTAAACCAAAGCTCTGCGTGCTCTTTTTCGTTTCCGGCTGTCTCTAAAAAGATGTTGGAAATTTGCACATATCCCTCTTTTTTAGCCTTAGAAGCATAAAAAGTGTACTTGTTACGTGCCTGGCTTTCCCCCGAAAAGGCAATTTGCAGGTTTTTCTCGGTTTGCGACCCTTTCAATTCCATCGTTTGTACCTCCCTAAATAATATATACATATGTATGTTATTGCCAAAACATCACCGCAATAACACCGTTGTACGCTTCGCCCAAAGGGCTACAACGGTTATTTATACACAAATTATAGCACACCCATTTTTCGATTGCAATCTTGCAAAAAGGCGTACGTACAGCGGTTTTAGCACTCTTCTTGCCCTGTTTTCTTTTATATTTTTTGACTGAGACATTTATATAGATATACAGGCATTCCAAAACCTTCGTTACAATGCAAACCTTTTTAGTAAACACGTCAAAAAATGTAACAGGTTTCTTACACCCCCTTTATCGTATTGGTATTTATGATATAATTTACGACATGTTTTATGAGCAATTTTTGCTCGTACACGTTGAGAAAGGATTAAAAATGCAAAAAAGAATTAAAATATATAGCGCTGAAGAGATAAAAAACTTTACCAATGCTGCTTCTCGCTGGTTTGACGACATAAAGGTAACCGATAGTTTTGGAGCCATTGCAAATGCAAAAAGCATTTTAGGCATGCTCCGATTGGATTACTCCAAACCGGTAAACCTCAGTTGCGACAACCCCAGCGCCATAGATGATTTATGTAATACACTTAAAACACGCAGTTAAAAACATCCCCGTTGGCCTTTGCGCCCACGGGGATATTTTGTATTTAAAAAAAGATTAGTACGCTTAAAATAAAAAATTTTATGCATTTTTAAAATAACATGCTATGCTTAATCTAATTTTGTTTATAATCCGGTTTATTTTTTTCTTTATATTTTTAAAACTACTACCTTTTGGCAACCTATCAACTCACTTACACCACAGGGGCTGTCTATGACAAACTCTTCAATTATTATTCTGCTTTCTTTGTTGGCGGTAATGGTTACCATTACCACTGTTATTTCGTATTTTTATACCACAATGCGAAACACAAACCATCTTTTTCATCTGTTAAGCTTTTGTGTGCTTGGCTGGCTTATCAATGATATTTTATTTTTTGCTTCAAACGATACCGATCTAATTTTATACTTTAATACTACCAAATTTCTTTTTGTTGCTTTCACACCCGTATTTTTGCTCATCTTTGTTTTTCGGTTTTACCGGATGAACAAATACCTTACTCCCTCTATTCTTTCGGTTCTTATTGTTGTGCCTACCATTACCTCGGCGCTGGCGCTTATACCCTCTTTGCAATTTTTACTGCGCAGCCACGCCGCCGTAATGCAAATATCTCCGGTAACTCTGGTAAGCAATACACAGGGCTTTTGGTTTTGGATAAACGCCGCATACAGTTACCTATTATTAATTATTTGTGCCTGCGTGCTTCTCTCAAAATATCAAAGCTTGCCCAAGGGGCACCACCTTCCCTCTATGATTATGATGGTGGCCATTGTGGTTGCCCTTGTTACCAATTGGATTAGCCTGATGCCTGCGTTCTTTTTACCGTTTGACCTTACTGTGGTAGGTATGAGCATCTCCCTTATTTTTATCTACGCCGCATCGGCCAGCAGCGTCACCTCCGAGTTTTTGATACTGGCGCGGGAGGAGATTTTTAACTACCTTGAAGAATCTCTTTTTATT